>CAYFVL010000125.1:0-16199 GCA_964346405.1 uncultured Fibrobacterota bacterium | reverse complement strand
CTCCGCTCGGCACAGCGGTTCTCGACTGCGAAATCTGGGCTGGAGATCTCAGAAAAGACGATTTTTCCGGACAAACACTATATAAGGAAATAGAAGAGCCTTCCCGATTATCCGCGGGGCAACGCTGTGTCAAGACCTATCCTGCCGTTGATCTAATCGCAGGTTTGACAATGAGTTATAGTCTTTCAGAAAGTCCTTCTCCCCACCACCGCCCGGCTAAATTATGCCGCAACAAAATGTGGTATCCCGCATAGTAAAAAACCGCAATATAGTGTGTTGTGAACCTTTCCCGAGCATATCTTCCGACTCTGCCGCAATTGTATTTCCCTCGATGTATTGACTTTGCCCCGATAAATTAACTATTCTTTGGGTAATAGTGTTTAATTGTGGGTAATTGTGGGTAAGAGCAAATGTCTCGATTTCGCGGACGATATGACTACACGATAGACGCCAAGGGAAGGCTCAACATTCCGGCTAAATTCCGGAAAGTGCTCTCCCTCGACGCCGAGGATACATTTGTGGTATGTCGAGGACCCGATGGCTGTTTGCGTGCGTATCCGCAGGACGGGTGGGACCGGTATGAAGATGAACTCGAGTCCCGTCCTCAGACACCCGAAACCATACGCTTCAAGCGACAACTGTACGGAACGCTCTCGGATTCGAAGCTCGACAGTCAGGGAAGAATAATGCTTTCGACGCGACAGATAGAGATGGCGGGCATAAACAAGCAGGTCACACTGGTAGGAGAACGCAGCTACGTAGAAATCTGGGATACGGCACGATATGAGGAATACCTCGGCAGAGGAGACGATTTCGATCAGGTGTTCTATGAATCGGTTACCGCGGGAATGCGTGATAATGGAAAAAGATGATTTCGAATATCACAGCCCGGTCATGCTCGAGGAGTGCATGGATGGGCTTGCGATTAAGCCTGACGGTACGTATCTGGATTGCACTCTGGGTGGGGGCGGTCATTTTCGGTCTGTTGCATCGCGGCTGAATTCGGCGGGAACGGCAGTCGCGCTGGACCGGGACACGGAGTCGGTGCTGTGGGTAAAAAATCATCCGCCGCAAACTGAGGCGAAGACTGTCATTGCATTGGAGCGCTTCTCCAATTTTGATTCGGTGCTGCGGAACAACAACATAACCAAGGTAGACGGCATTCTGATGGACCTGGGAATCTCATCACATCAGATCGACGACAAGGAACGAGGTTTTGCCTACATGGGAACCTCTCCACTCGACATGCGAATGGATCGAAGACTGCCGGTGTCCGCCTCGGAGATACTTTCTTCGGAAGATGAAACGGAGCTGACAAGAATCCTGGGGGAGTACGGAGAAGTCGGAAACCCGGGACGAATGGCGGCTGCGATTGTCCGCTACCGTCGAACCTCGGCCCTCGGGAACTCCGACGACCTTCGGGCCTGTCTCGAATCCGAATACGGAGTGAACATGAAAATAAAGGTTTTGGCCAAAGTCTTTCAGGCTCTTCGTATCGCAGTCAATGAGGAATTGCGGGAATTAACTAGTGCCCTGGAGAAATCCGTTGATGCATTGTCCCGGGGTGGACGTTTAGTTGTTTTGTCATACCATTCTCTCGAGGATCGGATTGTCAAGACATTTATTCGTCGGGAAGAAAACCCATGCACTTGTCCCACCGATACTCCACGTTGTATCTGTGGCAAAGTCGTTAAATTTAAGCGGGTAAACAGGAAGCCGATTACTGCGTCTTCCGCCGAAATTTCATCAAATCCAAGGGCGAGAAGTGCCCGGCTTCGAGTGGCAGAGAAAATTTGCTGATCAAGTGATGGTGCAAATGATATGAGTTGGCAAAAACCGACAAAAAGCAAAAAGACCGGAAAATCCGTGAAGAAAAAAACGCTTTCTTTCCGAAGGGTCCGCACAGTTACCAACCGAGTGATACTGGTGTTTCTTTTTCTCGGTATCCCTGTCGGGCTACCCCTGATCACCGTTTGGAAACAGGCATACATCACCCATCGGTCACTGGCAAATGAGGATCTTGCCGATAGCCTGCACACCTGCAGAGCCGAACGGGCACGCCTTCGAGCAGTTTCCGAGCAGTTATCTTCCGCGGAGCGGATCGAAGAGATCGCGGCGAGGCAATTAGGTCTCCAGCATCCGTCTCCATCAAGGATTACGGTGGTCGAAAAGAAGAAAAAGGCCCCATTGGTAAGAATGAACGAGTGGAAATTTTGGGCGTTTGTAAAAAAGTCGCTTGAGTACGAGCCGGAAAAGGGATAGCAGTGAAGAATCGATTGCTACATGAACGGGGAACCAGGCCGTGAGCGTATTCCGGGCAAGATCACTGGGTGTTTCAGGTATACTCCTGATAGGTTTGGCGGCATTGGTCGCCAGGCTTTTCTACATTCAGGTGGTACGCGCGGAGGCGTATGCGGAAAGGAGTCTCAGGCAAAGTACTTCCCGGACGGTAGTCAAGGCACCCCGCGGAAAGATTCGAGATCGAAATGGGTATCTACTGGCTCAGTCTCTGGATAAACCGGGTTTCACTCCCAAAACCGGGACCCCGAAGGGTAATCGCATGTATCCCTACGGCAAACTTGCGGGGGCTATTCTGGGTTATGTTGGAACCGACGGCTATGGGCTGGGGGGAGTGGAATACACATTTGACGAACAGTTGCGCGGAGAAGACGGATGGATTATCCAGCAACGCGACGGGCGAAACAACAAGTACTCCCGTATAGATTTGCCGGCAAAGCGTCCGGTGCCCGGTTCCGATATCTATTTGACGATAGATGTGCATATTCAAGAGATTGTCGAAAATGTATTGAGTCGGACCGTACAAACCCTTGATGCGGTTGGCGGAATGTGCGTTGTCATGGACCCCGAAACGGGTGAAGTTCTCGCGATGGCGGGGGAACCTGCCTTTGATCCCAATAATTCAGGGGAGTACCCTCTAACCGAACGGATGAACAAGTGCATCGCCTACAATTATGAACCCGGTTCGACATTCAAGGTGTTTACGGCCGCGGCGGCACTGGAAGAAAAGGCCCTGAAACCTGCGGATACCCTCGACGGCAATAACGGTATCTATGAAATCTACGGTGAGGTGATACGTGACCATCGACCGTTTGCGAAACTTACGTTTGCGGAAGCTCTTCATTACTCGAGCAACGTGTGTTTTGCTCGAGTGGCGGATCAGTTGGGAAACAAGAGGTTGTATAATTATGCCCTGAATTTTGGTCTGGGAACTCGTTCGGGCATTGATTTACCGGGAGAAGAGGCTGGAATTGTCCATCCGATCCACAATTGGTCGGGGAGGACACGCGTTACTATGGCGATGGGACAGGAAGTATCAGTCACTTTGCTGCAAATGGTTCTGGGCTTTGCAGCCGTCGCAAACGGGGGAGTCCTGGTGGCGCCGAAGATCTGCGCTAGAATTGGAGAAGCGGACAAACGGGGTGAAGAAAGCAATCCGGCAGTGCGACGGGTGATTTCCCCCGGTATCGCCGAAACTCTTCGTGAGACCATGATTGGCGTAGTAGCCGAAGGCACGGGAACGGCGGCTAGAATTCCCGGTGTCACCATTGCCGGTAAGACGGGGACGGGGCAGAAGATAGATCCTGGAACCGGTACGTATGAGAAAGATAAAGTGTGTGCCTCGTTTATCGGTTTTGCTCCGGCAAACAGTCCGAAGCTGGTCTGTGGAATCGTTATCGATGAGCCTCGTGAAGGAATGGGGGGCGGGCAGACCGCGGCACCGGCTTTTCGTGAGATTCTGAGCCAGATGATAAGCCATCCTAAACTTCGATATGCACGGGTATTGGTTGAAGAACAGATTGAGGATGTCCGGGAGACTGCTCCAGGCGTCCGGATGCCGGACGTCTGCTCGATGAACAGAAAAGAGGCCGAAAATCTGCTGGATCAAAACCGGATAGTGTATGAAGTGATCGGTACCGGCGATGTCGTCAAGGCGCAAAGCCCCGCTTCGGGCGGAAAAGTCCGTGACAACTCTCCGGCAGTCATTTACCTGAGTTCTACTGATGGTGAAGATGTGAACGGGCGGGCGATAGTACCGAACTGTATAGGTAAAGATCTACGTGACGCAATACATGCGGTTGGGATGAGTGGCCTGATACCCTTTGCGCACGGAATGGGTACGGTTCGCGAACAGCGACCTACGGTCGGAACTCTGACGGAATCAGGCGTCGTGTGCACGCTTTTTTGTTCACTGGATGGCTAGTTCATGACTATACCTTCGAAACAAAAATTTATTATCGAGCACTCGCGGGATGAGATGCGAGAATACCTGATGGCGGAGCTGAAGACGATGCTTGGATCGATAGACGAGAAGTGTCGATGCGACAGAGACGAATGCAACAAATCCGCACTGCTGTGGATTGAGACAAATGCGGCTGCTTTTCGTGAACAGTGGAATCGCGAAAATCATCACTGTATACAACCGGTTTCCACCGAAGGATTATCCACATGAAATGGCGGAATCTCATATCAGTTCTGGTCGGCAGGGATGCTTTTGGCAACGGCAATCCCGAGGTCACGAATATAGTGTACGACTCTCGCAAAGCCGGCCCCGGAGCTGTATTCGTGGCAATCGATGGGTATAAAGAAAAAGGTATCGGCTTTCTTCCGGATGCCGTGGAAAAGGGCGCATGCGCCTTTGTGTCTTCCTCACGACCGGAAACGTGTCCGATTCCCGGAATTATCGTGCCTGACCCGCGTACCGCATTGGGCCTGATGGCGCGACGCCTCTGGGACATCGATTTGAGTGATATAGTGATCACGGGCGTAACCGGGACAAATGGAAAAACGACTGTAACACATCTGGTCGATCACCTTATGTCACATCGTTACGGACGAGAACGTACCTGGATGCTCGGTACCATTGTGCAGAAACTCGGGGCCGTTATGGTGGATGCACTTCGAACGACTCCTGAATCGGCCGATACGTTTCGTTTACTTGCCCAAGCCGATCCGAAGCCTGCTGCTTTGAGTATGGAGGTTTCCTCTCATTCATTGGCGCTGAACCGAATCGCCGGGTTGGAATTCGATATCGCGATATGGACTAATCTGACGCAAGACCATCTCGATTTTCACTGCTCAATGGAAGAATACTATCAGTCAAAAAAGAAGCTTTTTACCACATTTGTGGCCAAATCCGCGGTTCTGGTGATAAACGTCGACGACGCGTGGGGCCGGCGTCTTGCTTCCGAGTTGGACCGGCCGGTTACCACGTACGGTTTTGCGCCCAATGCGGATTTCAGAATTACCGAAAAGGAATGCACCTGGGACAAAACGCGCATAGTAGCTGTGTACCGCAATGAACGGCATACATTCGAGTCGCCGCTTCCGGGAGACTTCAATACCTGGAACATTGCCGCGGCCTGCGCCGCTGGTATGGCTCACGGCTTTTCGTACGATTTTATTTCAGAATCCTTGAAGAGCATGAAACCGGTCGGCGGAAGGATGGAACGCATTGCCGTATCGGGGGGGGTGAACGTCGTGGTAGATTACGCTCATACTCCGGACGCGCTTGCCAAGGTGCTCGAGACGGCGGGTAAACTGACTGACGGCACTCTGATATGCGTATTTGGGTGCGGTGGGGATCGCGACAGGAGCAAACGCCCCCTTATGGGGGAGGCCGTTGCGACACATTGCGATGAGGCCGTAGTAACCTCGGATAATCCCAGAAGTGAAAAGCCTATGTCGATTATCGACGATGTGTCCATAGGAATTCCCCTGGATTTTCCACATCACATAATACCGGATCGTCGAGAGGCTATTCAAAAGGCATTCCGCATCGCTCACCCGGGAGATTGCATTGTGGTAGCTGGAAAGGGACACGAAACATACCAGGAAATCAACGGTGTTCGCACGCACTTTGACGATCGTGAAGTTGTCCGATCGATTGGTGCGGAGCCGGGGAAGGCGGTAAGTAGTGTCTGAGCGTGTCGGTACCATGACATTGGGTGATCTCATCCATTGGGGAGAAGCGCAGAGCAGTGCTTCCGCCGCCGACCGGGCACGCTGCATTGGTGAAGTCTGGATGGATTCGAGAAAAGTTAAGCCCGGCGATGTTTTTGTTGCGCTCAAAGGCGATGTGGCCGACGGGCACGACTATGTGGAGAAGGCCCTGGCCGATGGTGCTTCGGGGGCAATCGTGGCCGCGGCAGAGGCGCCCCGGTATAACGAATGTATCCAGTCGCGATTATTGATCGTTTCCGAGCCGCTTTCCGCCGTTCAGCGCATGGCACGGGAATACCGGAAAAGGCTGTCGATCCCGATTATAGGTGTGACCGGATCAAATGGGAAAACCACGACCCGTCGTTTCATCGCCGAACTGCTGAAAACCGAGCGGAGGGTAGGCGAAACGATCGGGAACTGGAACAATCATATCGGCGTTCCCCTGACGCTCCTCCGGTTCAGTGGGGAAGAGGATATTGGGGTAATTGAACTCGCGGCCAACCACGTGGGAGAAATTCGTACACTCTCGAAAATCGCGGAACCCACGATTGGGTTAATAACAAACATTGGATATGCCCACGTGGGATTTTTCGGCAGCTTGAGTCGAACTACCGAGGCCAAGTTCGAGATAATTGCGGGCATGAAGAGCACCGAAGACGCGCTTATGATTAACGGGGATGATGCTCGTTTGCGGAAGGTTACACGGGAGGCCGGATGGAAAGCGGTTACCTTTGGGTTTGGACGTCAATGCCGAATTCGGGCTCAAAACGTGACGGTTTCGGAGAATGGTGAAAGCTCCTTCACTGTCGACGATACGCCTTTCCAATTGTCTATACCGGGACGACATTTCATCTATGCGGTCCTGCCGGCGATCTACCTGGCGCGAAAGTATGGCGTCGGGATGGAAACCATTCGTAAATCGGTCGAATCGCTGCGTCCCTTTGAGATGCGGGGTGGAATCGAGGAACACAAGGGAATATCTTTTATAATCGATTGTTACAATGCGAACCCGTCTTCGATGAAAAGTGCCATAGCCTTGTTGAAGGACATGGCAGGGACGCGTCGAACGGTGGCAATAGTGGGGGAAATGCGCGAGTTGGGACGATACGCCACTCGCCTGCACAGGGCTCTGGGTCGGGATCTGGCCCGCGAGGGTGTATCCCGCGTCGTTGCGGTTGGAGAACATGGCGAAGATATCGTTCGTGGAGCGCGCGAAAACGCGGAGACGACCATCGACGCCCTGGCGGTCGAAACGGCGGCGGAGGCCGGTCGATGGGCTGTAAACGAATTGGAGAAAAACGATGTTGTTCTGCTCAAGGGATCCCGAGCGGTTGAACTCGAACGGGTGATGGATTTATACAGGAACTAATATGCCCGGGTATCAAACAATCGTCAATGAAATCGGTGGGACAAAATTCACGGTCCTCGGGGCGGCACGAAGTGGACTTGCCGCCGCCGCATATCTGTCGGCCAAAGGTGGCGAGGTATTCATCAGCGACACCTGCCCGACTCAGGCGCTTGAGATGCGGTTGGCGTCAAATGGATTAGCTCATCTGGACCACGAGGGGGAGGATCACGGCAACCGTGTTCTGGATTCCAGCCTGATAATATTGTCTCCCGGAATACCGGCCGATATTCCTGTTTTGAAGAAAGCGAGAAAGCTGGGTATCCCGGTATGGGGAGAGCTTGAATTGGGATTTCGATTGTCCGCCGCTCCGTTTCTCGCGATTACCGGCTCAACCGGCAAGAGCACGACGACTTCTCTTCTGGGAGCGATTGTCCAGGCTGCGGGGAAACCAAACACGGTGTGTGGAAATATCGGGACCCCGGTGGTAGCCGTTGCCCCCGAAGTTGGACCGGAGGACTTTGTAGTGGCGGAAGTGAGTAGCTTTCAGTTGGAAACAATCGTTTCCTTTAAGCCACGCGTTGCATGTATTCTGAACCTTTTCAAGAACCACCTTGACCGGTATCCGGGGGAAGAGGAGTACTACAATGCGAAAAAGGCAATTGCGTCGAATATGTCGGCGACTGAAAGTCTGGTTCTGAATGCACGTGATGACCGGTTAGTATCCTGGGCGTTAAAGGTGCGGGACAGAACCAACGTTGTATTCTTTGGACGAGAGACGGGCGGAATGCGGTGTACCTGGCATTCCGGCGGCACATTGTACCACCGCAAAGATAATAAGATACACGAGGTTTTTGACTTACGAGAAATGAAGCTCGCCGGTACGCACAATTACGACAACGCCTGTGCAGCGGCCGCAATGGCTTTCGAAGCGGGTATAGATGAGGCTTACATAACCGAAGGACTTCGTGAGTTTCCGGGCCTTCCACATCGAATGGAGTTCGTGGGTGAGCACAATGGGGTGAAATACTATAACGATTCCAAAGCGACTACCGCCGAATCGGTAATGTGCGCCGTCACCGGGTTTGACAAAAATGTCCACATTATCGCCGGCGGCCGTGACAAAGGGTGTGATTTCGCGGCATTACGTAATGCGGTAGCCGAACATGCCAGGCAAGTGGTATTGATAGGAGAGGCGGCGGAACGCATTCGAAGAGAATGGCGGGGAACTACGGAAATATCACTCGCACCTTCCCTTGAACAGGCGGTTGCGCATATCGCCCAAAGCGCGGCTCACGGAGACGTTGTAGTACTCTCGCCGGGCTGTTCCAGTTTCGATATGTTTGCCAACTACGAACAACGCGGTGATCGCTTCCGAACCATCGTGCTTGAACTGGGAATGCAAAAGGGGACTGCATGATGGAACGCTTGAAAAAACTCGATGTGGGAATTCTTTTTGCGACATTGGTGTTGGTCGTTTTTGGGATTGTATTCGTGTACAGCTCGTCATTCGCGGTTGCCGAGCACCGCTTCGGCGGAGGGGACTTTTTCCTTAGTCGACAAGCTTTTCGTGCGGTGTTGGGGCTCCTCTGCTTTCTGGTATTTACGGTGGTCGATTATCATGTTTTCGGGCGAATAGGTGGTGTCCTGTACATCGGCTCGGTCCTGCTTCTGGTGTACGTGTTGACACTTCCCGAGGAAGCCGCCGTCAATGGGGCAAAACGTTGGGTCAAAATCGGTGTTTTTCGAATGCAGGTATCGGAATTTGCACGGATGGGATTGCTGATAATGCTGGCAAAGCAATTGAGTACTATGGGGGACCGGATCAAAGAATGGGGCGTTTTCCTGAAAATGATCATGCTGATTGGGGTCGTGTGCGGGCTTGTCGTGCTCGAACCCGACTTCAGTACCGCCGCACTGATTGCCGGAATATCCCTGACGGTACTTTTCGTTGCCGGCGCTCGTGTTACACATTTGGCGGCTTTGGGCATCTCCGTGATTCCGATGGCGGTAGTTGCCATAACGTCTACACCCTACCGTCGTCAGCGTCTCATGGGTTTTCTCCACATGGAAAGTCATGAACAGGACCTGGGATACCAGACGCAGCAATCTCTTATAGGACTGGGCAATGGTGGAATGTTTGGCGTGGGATTGGGGCAGGGAGAACAGAAACTGATGTTTCTTCCGGAGCCGCATACAGATTTCCTCTTTTCCATACTCGGTGAAGAAATCGGTCTAATAGGCTTGCTGATTGTTTTTGCGATATATGGCTTTCTGATTTATAGAGGGATGCGAGTTGCCCGGCATGCACCGGATGCCATGGGACGGTTTCTGGCGTTTGGGTTTACGTTTACGATAGCGACGTATGTGATGGTACATGCGATGGTGAATACCGGTCTGGTCCCGACAACCGGCGTTCCAATGCCGTTTCTAAGCTATGGTGGAATGAGTCTGGTATTTGCGATGAGTGCAATGGGAATTCTTCTGAATATATCAACCCAGACTATGGATCGGACCGCGCCGGCGCGCATACCCGTGCGGTCAAGGCCAAAGTGGAAGAGTTCACCGAAAAGAACAAGAAAGAACGTTCGTACACGACGTTGATCCGACTTCGACAGTCGAGATCGTGCAACGGCTTACGCAGAATGCCATGAGTCGATTGTCGAAGTCGGGGTTGAGAAGAACTGAATGCCGGAGGTGGTCTAATGAAGGCTTTTATAGCGGCAGGTGGAACCGGCGGGCATATTTTCCCGGCACTTGCCGTTGCACTCGAACTCCGGAAGCGGCATGAAGACGTGTCCCTGCTGTGGCTGGGGACAACACGAAGTCGCGAGGTCGAGCTGTGTCAAAAGCATAATATCCCGCTTACAACACTCAATGTCGCGGGATTCGCCCGGGGGTCGGCAGTGAAAGGCATACGATCGGCTGCGTCCTTCTTACGGAGTTTGCGTGAGACACGAAAAATATTCGCGAGAGAAAAACCCGACTGGGTGATCGCTTTCGGGGGGTATGTGTGTGCACCGGTTCTTACCGTTGCGCGCATGAAAAAAGTACCGTACTTCACTCACGAGCAAAATACAATTCCCGGCGTGGTAAATAAATGGTTTGCCGGGAAAGCCGCGTGTAATTTTCTGGGCTTCCCACTGGTGGAAAAAGACATGCTTAAAGGCGAAAAACTGGTGACCGGGACGCCGGTTCGGCCGATACGCGGAACCTACGAGGACTACGCATATCCGACGGGATTCGATCCGAAATCGCAGTCCGTCCTGATCACGGGAGGAAGCCAGGGGGCTGCGTCAATGAACTCGCTCCTTTTGGATCATGTGCCTCAATTGCTGGAAGCGGGAGTGCAGGTCGTATGGCAAACCGGTAAGGCGTCGTACACCGAGATCGCATCGAAGCTCTCGACGTTTGATCGCGCTTTTGTATTCGAGAGTCTCGAGGATCTGTATCCCTATTATGCCTGTGTGAAACTTGTTGTCGGTCGTGCGGGAGCATCTACGCTCAATGAAGTCGCCTTTTTCGGACGCCCCTGTGTAATGATACCACTGCCCTGGGCGGCTGAAAACCACCAATGGATGAATGCGGGATTCGCCGAAGGGAAAGGTTGGGGAATACGTATCGCTCAAAATTCGGATTGCGGTAAGAAAGCTATTGAAGAGGTTAAAGCATTACTGGCCGATAATCAACGGTACGAGGCCATGAGTATGAAAGCACTGGATTCCAGTCCGATCAACGCTTCGGGAGTTATTGTAGAAACCATTCTCGAGAGAGCGCGCCAGTTATGATTACACAGGCGAGAAGCCTTCACTTCATCGGAATAGGTGGGGCGGGCATGAGCCCGCTCGCTGAAGTCCTGTTTCGGATGGGTCACCGCACCAGCGGTAGCGATCGGGAACGATCGGCAACAACCGACCGGCTGCGTGATCTGGGAATAGACGTGCAAATCGGGCATGAACCGGATCTTGTCCGGAGCGCGGATATGGTAGTGTTTTCGAGTGCTGTTCCCAAAGACAATCCCGAGATGGTATTCGCTCTGAACAATAACATTCCGATTGCCCGACGGGCGGAAATGCTGGGCGAGCTGATGCGTGAAAAACTCAGCATTGGAGTATCGGGCACTCACGGGAAAACTACTACAACGGGTTTGGTTTCAGAAATTTTCATGTATGCGGGAAAGGATCCGACGGTGCTTGTCGGGGGGGTATTGCGGAAGCTTGGGACGAACGGTCGATTCGGAAACGGTGACGTGTTGATCGCGGAAGCGGATGAGTATGACCGATCATTCCTTTGCATGAACCCTTCGGTTGCTATTGTAACCAATATTGAAGCGGATCATCTTGACTGCTATCGCGATTACGAGGATATCCGCAACTCATTCGTGCAGTATGTGCGGAAGCTGCCTTCATACGGAACATTGATAGCGTGCGCAGACGATGCCGGCGCCGGTTCACTGTGCGGTGAAACCGATGCTACCACGATCACTTACGGAATTGGCGAAAATGCCCAGTACCGTGCCGATGATATCCGGGATCATGATGATGGCGTCGAATTCACGGTTTTGAAACGAGGAAAAACCTTTGGACGGGTGAACCTTCCTTTGTCGGGCTTGCACAATGTCCGCAATGCGACCGCTGCTATTGCCGTATCGCTGGAGTTGGGACTGGATTTTCAAACCATCGCGGAGGCCCTGATGAGATTCGAGGGTGTGTCCCGCAGGTTTGAGATATTGGCCGTCGAACGCGGTATCACGATTGTTGACGATTACGCTCATCATCCCAGTGAGGTACGCGCCACATTGGAGGCGGCACGGAGGAAAGGGTACAAGAAAGTAGTGGCCGTTTTTCAGCCTCATCTGTATTCCAGAACCAGAGATTTTGCTCCGGAGTTCGCCGCGGCATTGAAACTTGCTGATAAGGCGATTGTTACAGGGATTTATCAGTCGCGGGAGCAGCCGATTCCCGGAGTGACCGGTAATACCATTGTTGAGAAGGCGCAGGAGCCGCCCCGGTCCGATTGCACCTATGTAGAAAACATGTACGAGGTATCACGTCGGCTGGCTCCCGAATTGGCTGAAGGTGATGCGGTACTTCTGATGGGCGCGGGAGATATCTGGAAAATTGGGTCGGGTCTCCGAGAGGAAATTGAGAATGGCTAAGCGTATCGGGGCAAACAAACGAGCCCAAATGAAAGCGCGGGGGCACAGTGGTAAACGCTCCCGGAAGCAAAATGGACGTGGCGTAATTCGGTTGTTGATGCTGGTGGGAGTCCTTGTCGGAACCGGGTATGGAGGAGTGATCGGCGTTCGTGCCTGCATGCGTTGGCTGGACGGACTGGATGTTCTTGGGGTTCGGCGAGTCTTGGTTGCCGGCGTTGAAAGAGTGGACTCGATCGACGTGCTGAAGACCGCCGGTGTGGAATTGGGAACTCCGTTGCACCGACTACGGGGGCGGGAGATCAGTGGGCGTATAGAAGAAATAGCATGGGTCAAGAAGGCGCGGGTCGGCAGACGACTTCCCGGCAGTATAGTCATAAACGTAACCGAGAAAGAGCCGGTCGCCTATGTGAACGCCGGGGGCATTTTTGTTCTGGATGAAGAAGGCCGGATGCATCGAATGGCCGCCGGTTATTTCGACGATTTGCCACTTGTCCGCGGTCTGCGCGATTCTCTCGGTGAGAATGGCGTATCATACGTAAAAATGTGTGATTTCAATATGCTGACAACCTTTCGGCGTGAAATCGGGAAAGCAGCGCCGGGAATATCGCGAAGTGTAACCCAGATAGATTTCAGTGAGGAGACAGTCGATATCAAACTGGAATCGTATCGAACCGTGATCACATTGGCACGATCACGTATCCCGCAAGGGATGAGACGACTGCGTCGGCTTATAGACAACATGGGAGGCGAATCGAGTGATTCGCCGGAAAGAATCAGACTACAATTCAAAAATCTCGCGTACGTGCACTAATACCGCACATATCGTGAACAAGCCATTGTGGCGGTTTCGGATCAAAGATCCGAGGAGGGGGACATGGACGACAACGTGTTTGTAGGGTTGGATATAGGTACTACCAAAATCGCCTGTATCATTTCGGAGCTGGACAACAGCGGAGAGCTGAAAATTATCGGTGTCGGAGTGAGTCCTTCGGACGGCCTTCGGAAGGGCGTGGTTGTGAACATCGACAAAACCGTGCGCTCAATCCAGAAAGCTGTTGAGGAAGCCGAGCTGATGGCCGGAGTTGATGTAGACGCGGTATGGGTCGGCATCGCCGGAGATCATATTCGCGCAATCAACTCGAAAGGGGTAGTCGCGACTTCGGGAGAAAATAACGAAATAACCGAACTGGATGTCGTCCGTGCCATTGACGCAGCGAAAGCCGTTTCGATCCCAATGGATCGCGAAATACTGCATGTAATACCACAGGAGTATATCGTCGATGATCAGAAAGGGATCAAAGACCCGATCGGGATGTGTGGTGTACGTTTGGAAACCCAGGTGCACATAATAACGGGTGCGGTCACCAGCGCTCAGAATATTTACAAAAGTGTCGATAAAGCGGGTTTCAAGATCATTGATCTCGTTCTTCAGCCGCTTGCGTCGAGTTACGCGGTGCTGGAGGAAGATGAAAAGGAACTCGGTGTAGCACTTGTCGATATGGGTGGTGGAACCACGGATGTGGCCATCTATTCGGAGAACAGCATTCGGCATACAGGAGTTGTTGCATTGGGCGGCCAGTATGTTACGAAGGACATTGCCATTGGTATTCGGACTCCGATCGAGAAAGCCGAGGAGATCAAGCGGCAGTATGGGTGCGCGTTCAGCCCGCTGATAAAGAACAACGAGTATGTCAGCGTTCCCGGGGTCGGAGGGCGTGAGCAGCGTGAGGTTTCTCGCGCGGTGCTTGCCTCTATCATTGAGCCTCGGTTGGAGGAAATACTGTCTTTGACATTGAGGGAGATCAAACGTACCGAGTTCGCGGATATGCTGGGTGCGGGGATCGTATTGACCGGTGGAGCATCACTCATGGAAGGGCTGCAGGAGCTGGCGGAGCGGGTGTTCGAAATGCCGGTGAAACTCGGGATCCCGATGGGATTTGGAGGATTGACCGAGGCCGCGCGGTCTCCGGTGCATGCAACGGGCGTTGGATTATGCATGTACGGGATGGAAAACCGAACGCAGCGTAAAGTGAAAAAGGGAATGGGTGACGACAACTTCCGAAAAATTTTCGAAAGGATGAAGTCGTGGGTGAAGGAATTCTTTTGATGCGTTGCATGGGTGTCACACAAAAACTTGAGAACTAAATATAGAAATATGGGTGCTAAATCCAAAGGAGGGGTGTATGGTGTTTACTCTCGATGAGAGCTTCGACGCGATGGCAAAAATGAAAGTGATCGGCGTCGGCGGAGCCGGCGGCAATGCCGTCAACAGAATGGTTAGCGAGGGACTCGATGGAGTCGAGTTCATCTCGGTAAATACGGATGCCATGGCGCTGGACAATAACCGCGCAACGCACCGTATTCAGGTCGGGGATAAGATCACAAAAGGGCTGGGAGCCGGTGCGAATCCGGAAATCGGTCGAATCGCACTCGAAGAGGACCGGGAAAAGGTTGCGGCTGCCCTGGAAGGCGCCGATATGGTCTTCATCACCGGGGGGATGGGAGGTGGCACGGGGACCGGCGGTGCGCCGGTGGTTGCCGAAATTGCCAGAGAGATGGAAATTCTGACTGTAGCAATTGTTACCCGACCATTCATTTTCGAGGGCAAGGTCCGCGATCGGAATGCTCGAAAGGGAATAGAAGAACTGCGGCAATGCGTGGATACGATTATCGTTATCCCGAATCAGAAGCTGCTGTCGATAGTAGATCGCTCGACTTCTCTTCTCGATGCGTTCAAGAGCGCGGATGATGTTCTGTGTCAGGCAACGAAGGGTATTTCCAATCTGATATCCGGTCATGGCCTGGTCAATCTGGACTTTGCTGATGTCAAGACTATCATGATGGGGATGGGTGACGCGCTGATGGGTACCGGTGCCGCCGAAGGCGAAAACCGGGCTGCACTTGCCGCGGACACCGCCATTCACAGTCCGCTGCTTGACGATATCTCTATCGCCGGCGCGAGGGGTATTCTGATTAACATCACCGGTGGCGAAGATATGACTCTGTACGATGTTAGCGACGCTACGCAAATCGTGCAGGATGCGGTTGGGGAACAGGAAGATTCCAATATTATTTTCGGTGCGGTTATTGATCCTGAGATGAATAATAAAATTCAGGTCACGGTCATCGCTACCGGATTTAACGAGGAAACGACTCAATCCAGACGCGAGAAATCGGTCGGAGGCATGAAAGTCAGACTTCCCGGAGAAAAAAAGCAGGAAGAAAAAAAGGTGGAGCAGATGGCCTTTGACTTTACTCCCGCTAGAAAACAACAACCGGCAAAAGAACCCGTCAAGGCGGCGGAAGAAAACAAAGAGACCAAGCAAATTGCGGTTGTAGAGAAAATCGAGCCCGCCTTTTCCGTTGTGAAGAAAGAGGATGAGACGGTTCGGAGGGAAGAATTCATGCGGGATACGCCGGTTGAGAAAGAGACTGTAAGTCGGGACCAGGACCGGGACCAGGATCTGGATTCCAAGCAGGCGTCCATCGAAATTCCGGTAATGTTCCGTAAGGAGAATGTACAGAAGGAGCAGGTCTTCGTGTCGAAGGGGCAGGTGATAACACATTACGAAGATGATATGGATGTTCCGACTTTTCTCCGTAAGCAGATGCAGTAAGTGCGTTATTTCTGGATTATCCACGCCTGATCGTGGATAATTCATTAGCCCAGGTTTCGCAGTCGAGAACCGCCGTGCCGAGCGGAGTCGAGGCGATGCCCCGAGCGGAGCCGAGGGG
>CAYFVL010000124.1:0-16201 GCA_964346405.1 uncultured Fibrobacterota bacterium | reverse complement strand
GGGCGATGCCCCGAGCGGAGTCGAGGGGTAGAGCATTATGCGTAAGATGTTGTGCGAGGTTGACTTAGAAAAAGCGCAGGGTTATCCGGGGAGATACCTTGAGCATTTTTCTACAACGAATCGCGCGCCGGCTTGCGTCCCGACCGTCGGGACCGTGAGTTGATTGCGAAACTTGGGCTGGAAACATCCATCGGGCGTTCACCCCCAAAGCATCCCAAAAGTATGCGGACTTCCCAGCCGACACAAGACCGAGGGAAGGGCATCGATAAGATCATGCGCGATAACCGCGTGTTCGCCCATCTTCCGAGCCGCGGTTTCCCCACAGAGTCCATGTACACAGGCCCCGAGAACCGCCGCCGCCCGAGGACCACTTCCCTGCCCAAGAAATGATGCAATGATTCCGGTCAGAACGTCCCCAGTCCCGGCCGAAGCCATTCCCGAATTTCCGGCCGGCACGACCACCGGTTTTGCCGCCGGTGCAATAATAACAGTCGGATTACCTTTCCGTACTATTATCAGATCGAACTCTTCGGCAATCGATTGCATACGCGGGAGTGCGGACACCGGATCACTGGGCAACGGATCGAACAGCCGCCCCCACTCACCATCATGCGGAGTGATGATCAGCGGTCCAGGATGCTTCTTCAGATCCTCGGTGTATCCTTTGTAGGCATTCAGTCCGTCTGCATCGAGAACGATCGGCAGGCTCGCCGATGCTACCACTCGACGCACAAAGGCCGTCGTTTCCGGCAGATGCGAGAGACCGGGACCAACAAAAGCCGCCTGCATTTTGCCGCTCATCCGTATAACCCCGTCCGCCGCCATTTCCGATGCAGTCCCATCGCTGGTTTCATCTATGGGATGGATAACCGGCTCGGTCAATTTGGTTGCGAGAACCGAAACCGAGGATTGTGGAACCGCGCAATGCACCATTCCACACCCCGACCGCAGGGCAGCCATTGCAGCGAGGGATATCGAGCCGGTCATACCTCGTGACCCCGCTACGGCCAACACCAGCCCATGATCAAATTTAGACCCATTCTGAATGCGTGCGGGCAACATAGACGACAAATCCGTGATGTCGGGCCGTTCGGCTACGTAATCCACCCGAGAAACAATCTCTTCCGGATATTCGAGATCAGCCACAGTGAGTAATCCAATATTTCCACGACCGGGATAATAATACTGGCCCAGTTTTGAAAAACCCATCGTAACGGTGCGATTCGCCTTAACGGCAGGTTCTCCCAGAGCACCGGTGTCGTTGTCGACACCCGAGGGGGTGTCGACTGCAATGACCGGAAGTCCCGATTCATTGAGCGCCCGAATCGCATCCGCCGCAATACCTCTGGGGTTTCCCCGTAACCCGGTCCCCAGAATTCCGTCAACAAGCACAGCACAACCGCCGAAATCGGGCTTTTTGAAGGTGTCACCGCCTACCACCCGAACTTCTCCCCCTCGCCCTGCATATCGATCATATGCCATTCGAGCTTCACCCCCAAGATCATCCTCGTGACACAACGCATAGCAGGTAACGGAGTATCCATGATCCAGAAGCATTTGCCCCAGGAGGTATCCGTCACCACCATTGTTACCCTTGCCACAGATTATGCCGACAAGAGAGGAAGAATCCGGCACCATTTCCATGGTTGCCTTCAACAGTCCTTTTGCCGCCAGGCCCATATACATAAACCCGACCTCGGTATTGCCCTGAATTGAGCGTGTATCGACCTCTCTCATCTGTGAGGTTGTAACCACCGGCATCATCTCGGCCACCCTTTCGTGGATTCGCCATGCCCGCAAACGGACACATTTGGATAGCAATTTTTGCTCCGAAGGGATCGCAATCAGCTTTGTACGGTGCCCCCGTTATCCGGCGGCTGCTTATCCCGTACTCTCCGATACAAAATAACATATCAACCATTTAGTCTATCGAAAGATTATATATATTTCAATCATGTATCGTCTCTTTATAGCTTTTGACTTCCCCTCCCAAGTTGTCGAGCAACTGACCACTCTTTGTTTCGGCGTTCAGGGCGTGCGTTGGGTCACTACCGAACAGATTCACTTGACCATTCGGTTTATTGGTCAAGTAGACGAGTCCCAATTCAGGGATATACGCTCGGCTCTCAACGAGGTTTCCATGCCGCCATTCACGGTGCGACTGCGCGGGGCAGGCTATTTCCCACCGCGAAAAAAACCGAAAGTACTCTGGGTCGGACTCGAGAAGAATCCAGAGGTACTGAAGCTCCATGCGGCCACTGAACAGGCTCTTGAACATATTGGCATTGCCCGGGAAAGCAGGAAATTTCATCCGCACGTAACTCTTGGGCGCGTACGAGACTATACCCCCGCCGACGAGATCGCTCCGTTTGTGGTTCGTAACAGCCTTTTCACCACCGAACCTGTTCTCATCGACCGATTTCTTCTTTTCTCCAGTCACCTCCGGAGTGAAGGAGCTATTCACCAAGTAGAAGCTGAGTACCCACTGGAAGGCATTCCGAACTGACTACCGGCTCGATTGCCCTCAGCCCTGCTTATTTACCGCTCGAGAATCGACGAAGGAGAACCCCTTTTCGGCGGAGCTATTCACGATGAGTTCCTCGGGAAATCCGCATTCATCCAACAACGGACGCACAGCATCGTCTCTCCCGAGTTCATTTACCGCATGGGCGTCGCTGCCGATAGCTATGTTGCACTCTTCGTTCTTGCAGGTCTCTATCAACTCTCGTGTGATTCCGTCGGGAACCCGTTGAAGTGCGGTTTTGGAATTGTTTAATTCCAAAGCGACCCCATGTTCCCGGGCAACAGCGGCAAGTCGTGAAAAATTCACCCGGTAGTTGAGATCATTGGGATGGGCAATAATGTCGATGCAGGGATTTTTCTCTATTGCCCGTACAAGGATGCTCGTGTTCCGTTCTTTATCCAGTCCCGTGGGAATGGAGTAGTGAAGGCCAAGGATAACGACATCGAGGTATTGAAGGCGTTCCGGCGGCAGATCGATTTTTCCATCTTCACCATCAGGATTACACTCCATGCCTTTCATGAACCGAATCCCTTCGACAGGATTCCATAAGCGATCGAAAAATGGGCCACTTATATGTGGCTCCAGGAGGGGGCCGTGGTCGGTAATGGCAATGCCTGCCATTCCGAGCTCCTTTGCCCTCGTAATCATCTCAAGATGAGTATGTATGCCACATCGACTGAAAAAACTATGGGTATGAAGATCTACTTCTATCACCGTTCGACTCCGGAAGATAAAAAAGTCCAATAGTTTCCGGCCCAGGCTCGGAACCGTCTTGTGGTATCTCGTTCTCGACAGAAAGACCCGGGCTCACAATAAAGCGGGGGCGTCCCCAAAAGGACCCCCCCGCACTTCACATCCTGTCCCACGTTTTCATGCAGAAAGAAAACTCTGATCCTTACTTGCTTTTCTTCGTGGTTTTCTTTGCGGTCTTCTTCGTTGTGGTGCTCTTTGCCGCATCTTCAGTCTTGATCGCAGCCTGTGCCGCGGAAAGACGTGCAATCGGCACACGATACGGAGAACAACTGACATAGTTCAGCTTGTTCTTAAAGAAGAAATCCACTGAATCCGGATCGCCTCCCTGTTCACCGCAGACACCGACCTTGAGATCCGGCTTTGTTGAACGACCACGGGTAACACCCATCTCGACCAACTGACCGATACCATCCTGGTCGATCGTCTGGAACGGATCAGCCTCGAGGATTTTCTGGTCCAGGTATTCACCCATGAATCCACCGATATCGTCACGGCTGAAGCCGAAACCCATCTGGGTGAGGTCATTTGTACCAAAAGAGAAGAAATCCGCTTCCTCGGCCATTTTGTCGCACAAAAGTGCCGCACGCGGGATTTCAATCATGGTACCAACCAATACGTTGATTTTCCGCATACCGAAATCTTTTAGGACCTCTTTATACACCCGATCGTAAATGATCTTCTGATGTTTGAGTTCCTTAACGTCGCAGGTTACCGGAATCATGATTTCAGGAAGAGGCTTTTTCTTTTCCTTAAGCAACTCCGCGGCCGCCTCCAGGATAGCCCTTATCTGCATTTCGGTGATTTCCGGGAAGCTCACACCAAGTCGCACTCCACGATGCCCCATCATCGGGTTCACTTCATGCAACGCATCGCCACGTTTCTTGACTTCCTCAACAGAAATGCTCAATGCATCCGCAATCTCTTTCTGCTTTTCGGCGCTCTGCGGCACGAATTCATGAAGCGGCGGATCAAGAAGGCGGACCGTTACCGGCAGACCGTTCATGGCAAGCATCGTGGCTTTGATATCACGTTTTACAAAGTTCCGCAGTTCGGACAGCGCCGCAACACGTTCTTCCTGTGAATCACTCAGAATCATCTTTCTGAGGAGAAACAACGGTTTTTCGCTTCCTTCGCCGTAAAACATATGTTCGGTACGGAACAGACCAATACCTTCGGCTCCGAAATCACGTGCAATCTGCGCGTCTTCCGGTGTATCTGCGTTTGCCCGCACACCCATTGTCCGGAACTTTTCCACCATTTTCATGTAGTGCTGGAACTGTGGGTTCTCGGTAGCATCGATCATGTCGAGTTTACCTTCGTACACGTTACCCTTTGTTCCATTAAGAGTCAGCCAATCACCTTCGGAATAGCTTTTTCCGCCAACCGTCAAAGTCTTTGCCGCATAATTGATCTTGACCTCACCGGCCCCGACAATGCAACACTTACCCCAGCCGCGAGCAACAAGCGCTGCGTGTGAAGTCATACCGCCTCGTGCGGTAAGGATACCCAGAGCGGCTCGCATACCTTCGACGTCTTCCGGATTGGTCTCTTCGCGAACAAGCAAAACCTCTTTGCCAGTTTTCGCCCAGGCAACCGCTGCATCGGCGCTGAACACGACCTGTCCGGCGGCTCCGCCCGGGCCGGCCGGAAGCCCACGTGTAACCAGGACCGCTTTTGACTCGCCGGCCGGATCGATAACGGGATGAAGAAGCTCATCAAATTGTGCGGGTTTCATCCTCATCACCGCATCTCTTTCGGTGATAAGCTTTTCTTTGACCATGTCCATCGCCATATTCAAAGCCGCTGTACCGGTACGTTTTCCGACACGCGTCTGCAGCATCCAGAGAGTTCCCTCCTGTATGGTGAACTCCAAATCCTGCATGTCCTTGTAATGGCGTTCGAGTTTATTTCTGATCGCGACCAGCTCTTTGTAAAGCTTCGGATTCTCTTTCTCAAGAGAGAGCAGGTGCTCGTTCTGATCATTCTTGGTTTCTTCGTTAAGCGGAGACGGCGTCCGGGTTCCGGCAACGACATCTTCACCCTGTGCGTTCACGAGCCACTCGCCGTAGAATTTGTTCTCACCGGTTGCGGGGTTTCGCGTGAAAGCAACACCCGTCGCACTCTCTTCTCCCATGTTACCGAAAACCATGGTCTGTACGTTTGTCGCGGTACCCCATTCGTCCGGGATACCCTCAATGCGACGGTACGAGTTGGCACGTTTACCGTTCCAGCTTTTGAATACCGCGCCAATTCCACCCCAGAGCTGCTTCATCGGATCATCTGGGAAAGCCTTTCCGAGAACTTTTTTCACCCGGGCTTTGAACTTGTCGCAAATTTCTTTGAGGTCTTCGGTGGAGAGTTCAGGATCGGTCTTGTATCCCTTCTTCTCTTTGATCTCATCCATGATCTCTTCAAGCTGAACACGGATTCCTCTTCCTTCCTCCGGCTCGACCCCTTCAGCTTTTTCCATGACTACGTCGGAGTACATCATGATAAGCCGACGGTATGAATCGTACACGAACCGTTCATTGCCGGTTTTCTCCACCAGACCCGGAATGGTCGTCGAGCACAGCCCGATATTCAGGACCGTTTCCATCATACCGGGCATCGACATCCGAGCACCACTTCGGCAAGAGACCAACAGTGGGTTTTCCGGATCACCGAATTTCATTCCCATGACCCGTTCGGTCTTGCGAAGAGATTTTTCCACCTGCTCTTCCATCTGCGGCGGGAATTTCATTTTGTTTTCAAAAAAGTCCGTACAACAATCGGTGGTAATCGTGAATCCCGCCGGCACCGGCAGACCCAGGTTACACATTTCAGCCAGATTGGCGCCTTTGCCGCCCAGCAGATTCTTCATTTCTGAGCGACCTTCAGCCTTGCCCGGGCCAAAGAAATACACGTACTTGGGCATCCGCATCCTCCGTTCGAGTTACAATTGTTAAACTTGTGTGAGAACGCTTATCGAGCCGCCAAGCTCAGATAAACCGTACGAAAATAATTCATCATAGATGCACGTTCAAGCGAAAAAGGTTTTTTTCCGGAATCATTATCGAACAATGCAACCAAGTGCCCTTTTTGAGCGTTTTGGGAGTATTTGTTTTGGGGTCGATTCCATGGGAAGGGACTCCCAACGGATATCGTCGGAGCGAATCGACCGACGCTGCGAAGCCGTGAGGTGGAAACAAGAACGCGCCGACTTGCTTTGGACGGCTTTGCGATTATATACTTCTCTAAGTATGAAACGCCATTCGCTCTCGCTGATTCTCCACCCGTACAAGAATGCGCTCCATCCAGTGGACCGGATTCGTGAGGCTCTTGCTACGTTCGCACATGAGGTTCTGAGCCTTTGTGAGTCCACCAAAGGATTCAGAGTGAATATCACGATACCAGCTTACATGCTCCTGTACATGGATCCGCTTCTGCTTGGTCGTTTCCGTGAGCTGCAGAAAGAAGAACGGCTGGAGTGGCTGCTTCCGGGTTTCACCGAGCCCTTCGCCGGTTTCTCGCCCCGACACCTCACAAAGGCAAATATCAGCGAAGGAATCCAAACGATTTATGAATTGACGGGCTCGAAGCCCTGCGGCTATGTCCCCCCGTTCTCGAATTGGGAACCGTCGTGCGTGGATCTCCTGCGAGAATGCGGTATGCAGTACTCGGTTCTGTGCCGCTCATTGTTTCCGGCCGAAACCCGCCACTTCTGCGGATACTGGATAACGGAAAACGGCGGACTCACCATGCCGCTGTTTCCGGCAACGGTTCTGGGCCACAGCAATTATCCCGATGATATTCCGGCCTTTATCGAACAAGCATTCGCCCGCGATCCGGAAGCCGACACCTCCACGCGATTCCTCGCGTTCGATTGCCTGATTCCCTTGATTGCCGAAGAGGGTGATCCGTATGAATGGATTCGGCTCCTTGGCCGGGCAATACCCGAACTTTCCGAGAAATACCGGTTTATCGGGGTCAGCGAGTATCTCAGTATGGCATACCCACAGGGATTGCAGTTCATTCCTCCGAGTCTTGCACTCAAAAGAAGTGGCGAAGAGCCCGACATAACATTTCTCAAGGATTTGCATTCCTACGACCAAGTCGGAATTATGCAACGCAAGATGATGGATATATCCGAAACGCTTCTTGCACGTAAAGCAAAAAAGGATACTTCCAAGCTCCAGCGAGACCTCTTTCCAGCACAAGATATCAATAGATTTTTGCCCAAACGGGGAAGCGGCTTTGGTATGCTGCGCGACCGGCACTGGACATACGCAAAACTGATTTCCATCGAAAAACGACTTCTGGGGCGCAAAGGCGGGGGACAGATTCGTATAGCGGAATACCTGCGCAACGGTACGAAAAGCCTGATTCTCTCCAACAATCCATTGGGGGTTTTCATCGATCACAAAAACGGGGGACAGGTTTTTGAGATCGATTACCGCGATCGATTGACAAACATCTGCGCCGCCTTCAATCCTCAACCCCGAGACGTTACACGGCTCATTGTGCCGTCTCATTCGAGGACCTGTTTCGCCGACCATTTCCTTCCGCTGGGGTCCGAAGCCAAACGACTCACGAACGGTGATATTAAACAAATCGGAGATTTCATATCAGGTCAGTATGACTATACAATCCAGAAAACGGAGAAAAGCGTCAAAGCTATTCTCAGCCGCCATGGCGCCCTGTCGTTCAACAAGAAGCCAAGAGCATTGCACATGGAAAAGGTATTCGGGCTTACGGGCAACACATCCGAACTCTCTTTTGTATACCAATTGGCTAACCCGTCCGTCGTTGCCCATGAATTTCTTTTTGCGTGTGAACTCAATTTCTCCTTACCCGGGGCGCTTTCGAATCAAGCCAAACTCGTGTGGGAAAGAAAATCCGTTCACAGTCTGTCAGATTCCGAAATCGTCGAGATCGAAGATCTAACCGCGTGGCGTCTCGTTGACAAAGAATTCGGAGTGAGTATTCATTTCAGTACCCAGAAGCCGGTAACGATCTGGTGTTATCCGACCCAGCCGCCGGAAAAGGAAACGTCGGACTACCAGGGTACGACCCTCATCATATCTTCCCCCGTCACTTTGGGCGAAAACGGGGTCTGGACTCTGATGGGTAAATTGACAATGAAAAAATCGATGTCGAAGTGGGATCCCGAAAATGAGATCTGAAGCTCTTGACATTCTCATTGAAGGACGGGGCGGTACGACCTGGATTATTCTTTCCGGCCCCTTTCACAAGGAACAGATCGCCAACATTCGGGAAAAAATACTGGGTCTCCTGAATGATGCCAACAGGGGAATTATTGTCGACCTCGAAGGTCTTACGGAAATCGATCCGGAAGTAATTCCTATGTTCCTTCTTTTGTTGAACCGAGTGAAAGAAAAGGGCGGTTTCCTGAAATTCGTCTTCAAAAACGAAATCGTCAGTACTGCATTTCTCAATTATCGGACACTTTTCGATATCTCCCCAGACAACCAATCATTGAAATCTGGTGGCATTCTCAACAAGATCCGCCGCCGCGGTGCACTTCTTCGACGGAAAACCGGTGTACGCATATCACGACCGGTGGCGGTATTCCTGCTTTTTGTCCTGTGCGGCTGGTTTCTGACCCTCGGATTCGTAATACGCCTGCAAAATAGAACCATCCGTACACAGGAGCAGGAAATCAATGAACTGCACACCTGGAAGAAGTCCGCGGAAATCGAAATGAAAAACCTGACGGAACGCCTTCGTCCCCTCGAGCAACTCGGGTTAATCCAGGATTCTCTTCCAGAGTAACGGCATATGCGACTCCGACGATTCCCACTCAGGATAAGACTCAGACACCGACAGATATGGGTTTCCGAGTTAGCCGGTATTCTTATCGTGGGGCACTTCCTTCTGGCCCTTGGAGCCATAGCCCTGGTCGCATTCGGAAACGAACGAACGATAGCCCGCAACAGTCGTCGAATTGCTGAGCTGAAGAGAGACGAAGTTGCCCTCCGACACTCACTGGACAAACTTTGGGAAAAATGTGTGATAGCTACGGTACTTCGCCGGTTCACTAATGACCGGCTCCCCACCTCCACGGTCAGGGTCCTCACGCGACTTGTACATGAAAGTAGCACAACCTACGGATATGATCCACTTCTGTTGTTGGCGGTAATTTATGTAGAAAGCGTTTTCGACCCCGATGCACTGGGACGATACCGAAGCGGCGCATACAGCGGTGCGGTGGGGCTGATGCAGCTAAAATTCGCAACGGCAAAAGAGGTTGCCCGTGATCTCGGGATGACTCTGGAAACTGAAGAGGACCTCCTTGTGCCGGAAATAAACGTAGCACTCGGTGTTGCCTATCTCACTCGAATGACCGCCCTGTTCAAGGACCTGAAACTCGGCATACTCGCCTACAATCAGGGACCGGGCACCATTCTTCAAAGCCTGCAAGGGGACCGTCCCCTCTCGATACGCTACTACGAGAAGGTCCTTCGTGCCTATTATCGCCTCTCGGAGGAAAGTCGCGGAATTCCACGGGACGGTTAGAAGGCGTCCATCGTCCATTTTTGAGGACATTTCGGACAGACGCTACTTATCCATCTTCGCCATAAGGGTCTTTACGGAAGGGTCCTCTCCCCCCATGCGACGATATTTCTTGAAGCTTTTCATCGCGTTGTCGTTGTCCAGGAGCTTGTGGTAGTAGATCATTCCTATCTGACGGTAGGCATCGTAAAAAGCCTTTTTGTCGATATCGAGTGCCTTTTCGTATGCCTCGATCGCTTTTTGGGGCTTATCGGCGTCTCGAAAAACGTGTCCCAGAATAAAATACAGCTTCGGATTGTTCGGATCACCCTTAAGCCCTCCCTCAATAACACTCAGTGCCTTCTGGTGCTGCTCCTGAGAGCTGTATAGCCGAGCGAGTGAATAATAGGCATTTGTATATCGCGGCTGCACCTTGATTACTTCCAAATAGGTAGCGATGGCGGATTCTGCTTCTCCCTGCGCCTCGTATACTTCTCCCATCGATGCGAGATACTCGACATTGTAAGCTTCTTTGGCCATGGCGTTTCCGAAATACATCACTGCCGAACTGTAATTCTTACGTTTGAGCATCACTCGTCCGCACCCCGCATATCCCTGGGCCACATCGGGCAACACTCGTGTTGCGACACTGTATGCAACAAAGGCGTCATCGATTTTCCCTCTCGCCTCGGACAATTCTCCGCCCGCCAGGTTGATCCACCCGGATTTTTTGCCGTCTCCGGCTTTTCCGTATTCACGGAGAATACTTTCGGCCTTATCCAAATCCCCTTGTTGCACCTTGGTGTGAACCACCCAGTATACGGCCCTATCGTCGTTGGGATGACCTTCCAAATAAAGGTCGAATACCTCGGACGCTCCCTGGTTGTCTCCATTCAGAAGGTGAGCCTGACCACGTTTCAAGGCGAGTACCCCTTCGAGATCTTCATCTACCTTGCCTTCGGCTTCGGTGTACGCCTCAACCGCCTGATCGTATTTACCCTCGACCAGATAGATATCTCCCAGGATGCGGTAACACTCACCGCATGTCTGGTCCATCTTGATAGCCTCTCTCAGAAGAATTTTGGCCGAATCGGTTCTTTCATCCTTGTAATACAGGCTGCCGAGCCATCCAAGAACCTCACCATTATCAGGGGCCACCGCCAATGCCCCTCGCCCTCCTTCGAGCGCTTCGGCTCTCATCCCTGCTTGTTCAGCCATCCTGGAGTAAGTCAAAGCATAATTCAGATTTTTCTGATCTGCCTTTACGGCGATCTTGAGCTGTTTCAGCGCTTCCTCCGGTTTGTCCATTCTGCCAAGCAGCATTCCGTACTGGAAATAGGCATTCGCGATCTTTGGTTTTTCCGAGAGCGCTTTCTCAAAGAGTCCGGCGGCTCGTTTGTTTTCTCCTTCAGCGGCATAGTATCCCGCCAGCGAAAGCTGAATCTGTGGATCGTCTCCACCAAATTTCAGTGCGGCTTCCAGATGATCCACTCGTTTTTTGCGTTCACCAAGTTTCTCATAGATAGAAGCCAAATCGAGGTGTAACTTTTTATCGTCCGACTTCATGGCGGCGACAATCTCGAGAACCTGCGCCGCCTTTTCGTATGCCTCCTTCTCCAGGAGAAGTTTTCCCAGTTCCGAGTGCACTTCGATATTTTTCCGATCCAGTTCCGCAAGTCTGCTTAAATTGACGATAAGCCCTTCAGTATCCCCGGTTCGGCGTTTACACTCAGTCAATTGAACCAGGATTTCTTTGTCTTCAGGCTTCAACTTATGCGCCTGCTCCAGGAATTCGGCGGCACGAGCAATCTTCCCGGCGTCCTTTTCCTTTTGTCCAACCGCCATATGCCCGCGTCCCAGCATGAGTACATGCTCAAACGTCGGCTTCTCGGTCAGCTTCAATGCCTTTTCCAACGGCTCGAGTGCTTGTTCATATTTCCCATTTTCGTACAGGATGGTTCCCAAACGCAGCCACGCGGCACCGTCCTCCGGGGCCTCTTTGAGGTACGCGCTGTATGTCTGTACGGCTTGTTCCGCGGTCTTTTCGCCCGCCCCGTCCTGCAGTTGAGCCAACCCCTTGAGCATTGATTTCGGCGCTTTGGGAAGCTTCACCGCACGCTCGAGAGCAGACTGAAGTTTTTTCTTGTCACCTGATTTACCGTAGATTTCCACTAACCGTTCATAGTTCCGCAGCTCTTTGGGATATTTCTCCGCATTCTCTTCATACTGAGTCGCAGCGGGACCAACCTGCTTCAGCTCTTCGTAAAGCTGACCTATCCGAAACGCGATGTCGGAAGAGGCGTCGGCTTTCTCGATTTTCAGCAGACGTTGATAATATTTCAGGGCATCTTCGGTCCGCCCAGCTTTGTCATGTACTTTCGCGGCCAAAGCGACAAGTTGGGATTCACCCTTTCCATCTCCCAACGCAATCGCAAGCGGACCGGCAGCTTTTTTGTGCTCTCCCAACTCGGCATAAGCGATTCCGAGCATTCGTTGCGCTTCGGGATCTTTCGCGCCGGCGTTTCCAAGTCCTTCCAACAACGCAACGACTTCCTTGTACTTCTTATCCCTGAACTTGATTTTTGCCAAGTTTACGTTCACTTCGGGATCGCTGAATTTGCGTCCAAGAAACAGCTCGTAAGCTTCCAGCGCCTTAGCCTCGACTCCTTTTTCGGTGAAAATGTGCCCGGCTTGAGCTAACTGGGATTTGTACTCGTCGCCTTTCAAACTGAAAAGCGCCACATAGCACTCCGCCAGAGCACTGTCCTGCTTTGTCTGTTTGTAGCTGTCCACAAGACGTAACCACAGGTCTTCCCGCTTATCATCCACCTCGACCGCCTTGTGGTAGTATTTTGCCGCCGAAGCGAATTCACCGATCGCTCGATATGCGTCACCCACCGCAACGAAGGCACCCAAATCCGGCTCCTCGAATTCCGACGCCTTCTTCAGATAAGCTTCGCCATCTTTGGCATTCTTCAGCTCTATACTGAGTATCGCAAGACGGAAGAAACTTTTCGGATCGCTGCCGTCCACCTCCACCAGTCTCCGATATTCCGTAAGTGCCCGTTTTTTGTCACCCGAGGCAAACGCAAGCCGCGCGATACGACGCTGAACGTACTTGTCGGTCTTCCCGATTTTGGCGCGATGCTTTTCATACTGCTCCAGAGCATTGGGCGGATTTCCCATCTCAAACCAGGCGTCGGCAAGGAGCAAATGAATATTCGGATGGTCCGGGGATTCCTCGAGAACCTCCTCAAGATACTTGATCGCCGATTTCGAATCGTCCCTGGCCATGTAGTAATGCGCAAGAGACATCTTACACTCTGTTTTGTCATCCAGGAGTTCGAGTGCTTTCTGGTAATAGTAAAGAGCCTGATCGTACACTTTGTTTCCGGTATAGATATCGGCAAGCTTCAGAAGCGCCGTTCCGTCCTTTTCTTCAATTTTGGCATATCGGTCGAGATGAACAAATGCATTGGAGCTATCATCTTGTCGAAGATACAGGAATCCAAGTTGTTTTTGTATCTCGGGAACGCTACGGTTCGTCGGCTCCATCATTTTGAGTATCTGAACAGCCCCTTGGGTATCTCCCGATTTTTTGAGTGCCATGGCGAGTTTCAGCCCCGCTTCGAGACTGTTCGGAGCCAGTTTAGTTACTGTCCGGTAGTGTTGAATCGCTTTCTCAAGCTCTCCCGCATCGGCGGCCATATCGCCGAGTAATGCAAACGGCTCCGCACTTTCTTTTATGTATTCCACCGCATTTTCGAGCGCTCCAATAGCCTCCTTTTTTTTGCCCAGCGCGACGTAGGCTTTTCCTTTCTCCAGATGAGCGCGACCACTGTTCTTTGAAACCGCGAGCAACTTGTCGGCGAATTTCAGTGCTTCCGCATGGTTACCTTCTTTATTGTTCTTTTGAGCAAAAAACAGGAGAGCATCAAAATTATTGGGTTCCGAATCCAGAACGGACTTGTACGCCTCGGCTGCCTGGGCGTCATTCCCCAATGCTTCCAGGGCCAGTGCCTTCTCAAGCTGCAACTCGGAATTCCGGATGCCACGTCCGTTGGCCGCCTGGATATATTTCAGCGCCTGACCAGGATTGTTCGCCTCGCGAAGGAGACCGCAAATGGGAGGATAAGCGCCTGCATAGGTGGGTACAACGTCCAGCAATTCCCGGTACGGCTTGAGCGCCAGATCACTCCTGCCGGCTCGAGCCAGGCATTTGCCGGCATAGAATTGTGCCATCAATAATCGAGGGTCTTCATCTACCATTTTCAACAGTGTCTCACCGGCCGTGCCCACAACCATGGGATCGTCGGACCAGCATGCAGATATCGCACGCCCAAGCACCTGCTGTTTCTCTGGAGTCGGTGGAACCACGTTCATGAGAAAGAATCGTTTTGCGGAACTCGGCAGTTGCACGGATGCCTTTCCGCATATCCACAGGACAACCGAATCCATGTTCGGCCCGATCATATCAAGAGGAAAAACCCGGTCGGCTTCATGAAGAATTTTTCCATCTTTTGCCGAAACAATCTCTATCAGTTGCTCAACTTCGCTTCCGTCCTGAGAAAGAGCGAAATTCTGGTTCACTACAAGCGACACTCCAAGCTCCCTCACCAAATCGCCGTAGTCGGACTCTTCAAGCATTGCGCCGAAATCGCCATAATCGGAAATACGGGAGTGAAGTGTATCCAAAGGGACCAGGGGAGAGTTCGGGCTTACTCCGAGTCGAAAATGAATATATGATTGTATAAGATTACCCAACCAGGCGTCACGTTCAGGTCCCGCCGGACGGGAGAGAAGAATCGTGGAGGTTTCACTCTTCTGGGCGGCCGCGGGTCGGACCTGCGGGAGAACAGGCAGAAGAATAAACATGAAAAGGCCGGCAGCCGCCGACATTAAGCGGTTTAACGATCGCATTTTTTCGCATCCTGGATTAATCGTGAAAAATGGTGCACCTGGTATCAAAACGCAGAGAGCCAAGACGTTGTTACATAGGAAATTATTGTTTTACCAACGATAAGTCAATATCGAAATACCAATACGTTCAGGGCGACGGCAAATGGGTCCAAATCTCATGGTTTCTCGCATCAACCACATATAGCGCTATACATCGCTCCGCTCACTTCGACACCGCTCACTTCGACACCGCTCAGTGCAGCGCAGTGCAGCGCGGTACGGCGTTTCTCGACTTCCAAACTCGGGGCAATTTCAGCTCCGAAAGGATAACTGGTGACAAACATCCCGAAATGAGGCACATTTACCGAACCAGCTTGCCGAATATGAAAAAAAATCGATTCCGTACAACATGTTGTCCCCTATCGAGAGAAATAACGGTATATTTGGTATCGATACCATGGTGATCGGCGACAATATTGCCAACAAACAGATGAGAAATATTGCCGATTCCGAGACGTAGTATGAGGGTGGTCGAGCATCTTAGGAAAGGACGCCCCATCACCAGAAGTCCATAATGTATTTTTGTGAGTTTCGCTCGTTTTCCACATTAGGGAGAATATGGCTAAGAACGATTTGAATTTGTTGTCCCCTGAAGAGGGTACTCTCGGGTTGTACCTCAAGGAAATCGCGAGGCACAAAAGCCTTTCGGCAAAGGAAGAGGCCGAGGCCGCGGTGCGTATCCGCAAGGGTGACCGAAAGGCCCTTGAGAAGCTTGTGAAAGCGAATCTGCGCTTTGTGGTAAGCGTTGCGCGCAATTATCAGAACCAGGGATTACCCCTCTCGGATCTTATCAACGAGGGCAATATCGGCCTTATTCGGGCGGCATATCGATTCGACGAAAAAAAGAATTTCAAGTTTATTTCCTATGCCGTGTGGTGGATTCGGCAAGCCATCCTGCAGAGTCTGGCAAACCATTCACGAATAGTGAAAATGCCGCTGAATCGGGTTGCAACAATACACCGTGTGGGGAAAACCCGCGCACGGCTCGAGCAGAAATACCGTCGACTGCCCAACGACCGAGAACTGGCCGATGAGCTTGGGATCAATGAGCAGGAAGTGGCAGATACGATGAAAATCGGTAATACTCATGCCTCTCTGGACGCTCCACTTGCCGGCGGTCGCGACGGAAGCCTTCTGGACATTATGACCGACGGAGAGCAGGAACGTCCCGATGATTCGGTATTGCAGATATCGCTTAACCAGCAGATCGACAAACTTCTCGACACGCTGAACGAGCGAGAGCGCAAAGTTGTGAGGATGTATTTCGGAATAGGCGAAGAAACCACCTATACTCTCGAAGAAATCGGTGAACGCGCAAATATTACTCGCGAGCGCGTTCGACAAATAAAAGATGCCGCCCTCGAAAAACTTCGTCGATCAAACTACAGCAGGCGTTTGCGCAAGCACGCACTGTAAAACTTAACCCAAGTTTCGCAACCGACTCACGGCATTCTGCGTAAGCTGTTGCACGAT
>CAYFVL010000123.1:0-16224 GCA_964346405.1 uncultured Fibrobacterota bacterium | reverse complement strand
TTTTTCTACAACGAATCGCGCGCCGGCTTACGCAGAATGCCGTGAGTCGATTGCGGTCAATATCAGTCAAAAGCAGCACCGAATCACCCCAAGCGTGGGGTATTCCGCAAAGAATGCCGTTTATGACATACAAGGAAGACACGTCCCGAATTCTGTTTCCGGTTCGGAAATCTTTATTGATGCCGAAAGCGCACGATCATGTCGGATACGATTGCCTGCCATGGCCGGCCAATGAGATGTTTGCGTATCCGTTCAGCCTTTTTCCGGTTGCTGAGCCCTTTTTTCCCGGTTGCTGAGCTTGTCGAAGTAACCGTTTTGAACGGCAGTTCTTCAGTGGTGGCGGTCACTTCGACAGGCTCAGTGACCGGTGATTCTAAGGCTCAGTGACCGGTGATTCTAAGGCTCAGTGACTGGTGATTCTAAGGCTCAGGGTCCGATGGTTTTGCAGCCCAGTGTCCGTTGTTTCTTGCCGGTACGCCTCCCTCTCCCAATATGATGCCGGTACTTTGGTGCCGTAGGAGTGTGCACCACTATTGGAATAACTCGAGATTAACAGCCGGCAGTTTCTTCACCGATTACCTTTTCACTCCAATCTTGATCCTCTCAGACCCATTCTCTCCATTTAGCCGGTATTCGAGCACCAAAATGTAGGTCCCCTGACCGACATACCGTCCGTTACGATTTCTCCCGTCCCACCGCATACGCAAATCCTCGGATGTTCTGTCGAACTTTTTGACAGCCACCACATTGCCGGTACGATCGAATATTTTTGCGGAAGCTTCCGAATCAGCACTCAGCATCCCTACCCGATCGTGCGGACGAAGCACCATGACAAATTCTCGCTCCGAGGCACGAAAGAGTGTCGGCCCATATTTTTTGGTTATCGGCCGACTGTCGGCTTTGACCGTTATGGGTACTGCCCGGTTGTGTGGGTTCCTCTGATAATTGCCGAACTGATCCCGGACACGATTCTCAGTTTCACCCACGTTGATTCTCAATGTTGCATCCGGCGGTACGGCCTGCCCCGTGCGATTTGAAGGAACCGAGACTATCGCGCGCAGCACTGTTTCCTCTACATGAATACTCTCGAGCACAAAAGGCTGCTCCAGATTTTCGTATATAAATGGGTGGGCGCCTTCCTGCAACACCGACTCCGAGAAGGTTACGACAAGGCTATCCCTGTAATAGCCGGCGTCCTCGGTGCCGGCAACAATGTACAACGCGGAGACCACTACCGGCGCTACACTATCGCATATCTCAAAATCACCGGTATTGAATACTCCCGACGAATCGTGCATGGTACCGTACAGACCTGGATCAAACCCGGTGTGTACGGGAGTAAACTCCTCATTGGAAAAATCAACCGCAATAGTCTCGGCAGATAAACCTACGGGAGCTTTTGTTACCTTCTGTCCAGGATTATGCGGAGCCCGAAGTTCGACCTGTTGTGGAAGTTGCGACACAAGGCTGTCGAATGTAATCTCGGCGTAATCGATCCTGCCGTCGGCGTCCCGGTCTTTATAGCACGCCATGCTTACCACAATCCCGGGAAGATACCGGTAGAGTTCCCGGCCGAATTCCCCGGCGGAGTACTTGTTTTCGTATGCCGGCAAGGGGACCGCCTGGAATACCAACCCTTTCTTTCCATCCGACAGATCAAGAGAAATGCCTTTTTCCGGATCATATATCAGATAGTCGGCGTTCGTGGGATCGCAATCGAGAGTATCATCGCATACCCGGTATCGGATTTCACGGAAGGCCGATTGCTCGATTTCTTCAAAATGAACCACTACGTTCTCCCTCTTGAATACCCCGCCTTTCGGACGAGGTACCGGAACGCCCAACTGGTTCAGACCAAACACGTACAGAGCAGTGTCGGTGGGGCTGGGGAGGTATTCTTCTTCCTTTCCCGGTTTCGGTCGTGCCTGGTACGCCAGGCGGCTGTAGTTATCGGGCCCCAGGTCGATCTCGATACCGACCGACGGGTTGTACCTGACGACATCCTCCATAGGACAATTATACGGGTCGGGGCAGAAGGTGTAGTAAATATCGCGGACATTATCCTGGTACGACGGCTGGAAGCGAACCGTGAACTGCCGGTTCGTCATGGTACCTCCGTCGGGCACGGGAATTGGTATCTGCAGAGGCGAGACACTACAGGCATCCACCTGCACCACATGCATCCGTGAGACAACTCTTCCGCAACCGCCGTTATCGATTACAGCACGAAAGGTGCGATCCGACCGGCCGGTCGGAACCGTTACCGTGGATGATGTTTCATAGATATCGTTCCATTCGCCGGTTTTCTCAGACCATTGCCAGTTCAGTATTCTTCCATCGTATCCCGAAAGGGTCATGGTTATCATACCTTCACACTCCGCTTTGTTCTGGCCGGCAATAATTCCGCCTGCTCCCGACGATCGTGTCGTGACGACAAGCGGCTCGGATTTTTCGCCGGCCCCGCAAGCACTATTGGCGGTGACACTGATCTCTCCACCGGCAACGCCGAAATCGATAAGTGCAACGTTCGTGGTGGAATTTGTCGATGCTCCTGGGGGAAGATGCCAGGTATACGTAAGTGCCTCCTGATCAAAAGGTACGCTATACTTTACCTGAGTGGCATACGCGCACACCTCCGCAGGTCCGGTCGGACGCTGTGGTCGTGCGGGCGCGTGATCAATCACCTGCACTATGGCGCTTTGCTGCAAAACCACCGTTCCGCAGCCGGACGCTGTGGCGCGTATCGATATCTCGTTGGAACCCTTGTTCAGCCACTTGCTCGGTATCTCAAAAACCAGACTATCGCCGGTCCCGTCCTTTTCTTCGGTGACTCCGGTGTTTCCGACAAATGCTTGATAGCGCACGCCGACCTCCGTACGCTCCACCATAACCGTTCCATCACCGGCACACACCGAATTGCCCGTAACGGAAAGGGTTCTGTCAGGCGATTCACGTACCACGATTACCGCTTTGTTGTCGAGGCTCTGCCATCCACAGTCACCTCCTTCTCTGTGCCGAACCTGCACATCGAACACATTTTCCCCCGGATTCAGCACGCCGGGGTCAAATGGACTCAGAGGAAGTCCACCATTGCGCCGGACGGTCAAATCTCTGGCCATAGCCGCCGGGCAGATCTCGGTGTCGGTTTCAGGATCGTACAAGCGGTAATCAAATCCTCTTGTTTCTTCATCCTGAGGAAGAACCACAATGACCGTTCCATTGCCGCCGGCACAAATCGTGTCGGGTAGAACATCAACACCCAGATCGTACCCTTCGGCAATCCATACCGGTTGTCTATCTCCGGTGAAATCGCAGTGCCAACACTTGAAATCGTCTATTTTTTTAGGGGGACACCCCTCTATAAGCGCCGCGAACCCCAGCACAACGGTATCCCCCACCGGCAGCTCGTCACGTGGGAACGGTATAGCGATGTTTTTCTCACGCGGATTCTGGTGAGTGGTATCCACGAGTACGGGCCGGCCGATAAGTTTGCCATTCAGCGTGCCCTGAATGTACAACGGATAGGGATTTCCATCGTCAAAGGCCACCTCGGAAATCCACAAAAATTCATCTTCGGGACAAAACGTCGTACCTTTTTTTCCTGGGCGATGCACCTGGATGGTTCCTTCCGGATATTTCATACTTAGAATATTAAAACCTACCACATTAGTCAATTCTCCGGTACAGTCTCCGGCACGAGCATGCACGGTGATCACAAAGGGAGTCCCAACCAGATTCTCAATATCTTCGGCCGGTATTTTCAAAACCAGCGAATCGCTTTGGGCCGTCTCCCAGTCACTCATTCGCCGACTATCACGAAAGGCGGAATACTCAACACCGACTTCGGGATTATGCACAATCACTTCTGCATCGACGCCAATGCAGAGATCACTGTAATTACCGGTCACCGTAAGGCCGACATCGAGATTATCCACCCGGGTGACCGTTGCGGTATCCTGCAAAACCACATCGGTACAGTAGTCGGACGAAGCTTCGATTACGACTTTGTTAGTCCCGCGCTCAAATTCCTGCCCCGGGAGCGTGAAGACAAGATCATCGCCGTCGCCGGTTTTCCTGCCGCTCCAGTACTCCGACCCGACTATCCGCGCGCGATAGGTGATTCCGTCTTCGCTGTTGTGCACCGTAATCCGAGCGTCCCCGTCCTTGCAGACGGTCATATCGCCCACCGGCAGGCTGGTATCGGGAGAAGGATATATCGTTACATTCTGATGGTCCCACAAGATTATTGAACAGGGAGAGCCGATATTTTCCCCGAAGGCCAGGGCGCCGATCGACTGTGCATCCGAACTATTTGCTTCAAAATGTCCGGCCCGTATGCGCAGATCAAGGTTTTCTCCCTCGGTCGAGCAGTACACGGTGTCACTCAGATACTGCAACGGATAGGCGCGCATACCCGAATGCCTACCGACCTGAACAGCGGTATACCCGACGCCTTTCTGTGCGTTATGTATAGTAAATGTAAAGGAGTCACGTTCACAGACTTCGTCCGATGAAAGACTTGTCCAAATTGTATTCGAGGAATCAAATGGGATTGGATCATACCTTTTGAGCCAGAAATGGTAATCGTGGCGGGTTTTCACGTATCGTAGCTTTCCCCAGTCGAGATCAAACGCAAATCGAGTGTCCATCATCATGGTGGGACAACTGCCGATCTGAGCGGTAAACCAGATTTCATTGTACCCGATCGCAACTCCTTCCCCGCACATCTGGGAGTGTCCGGAGGCCGGAGGTACGGTAATGTATGTCTCTCCGCCGGTGCTGAATGTCGGCTCCTCTATACTCCAGGGAAGAAACGGCATATCAACGGTCATATCGTAATCCCCGAATACCTTGAACATGATGCCCGGAGGGGCCCCCTTGATGAGAAACACCGCGCTGTCTCCGGGGCAGACCGGCTCTTTGTGGAAACTGATTTCGAGATCGGTAGGCGGCGTGATATCGACGACAACCGAAGCCCGTTGAGTCATCTCTATCGACGGACAATTTCCCGCACCGGCCTTCACGCTGATCAGATTTTCGCCGACCAGCAGTTCGTCCAGAGGCAGGAAAAGAACGGCATCGCCTCCATTGCCCGGTATCATCCCCCCAATAGGAGCCGTACCGTTTCGCTTATACGCTTGATATACGATACCGGTTTCACTGTTTGAAACCGTGACTCTGGCGTACTGCGCACAACCGTCGCATCCGCGACACACCCGTCCTCCTTCGACCGGCAGGTCAAGTTGCGGCGATTGATACACGGTAACGGCTTTGGACGCCAGTAGAGTTTTTCCACACGAGGACGATCCATACACGGAAAGAACCGTATTTCCGGCTCCGGCATCCAAAATTGCCACTGTCGATGATCCCGTTACCTTTGCGTCTCCACCGGCAACCCACTCAAAAGAGCTTATTCCCGGAACATTTGGTATGCGGTACGACACCCCGGTAGCTCCCCAGCATACCTCCGAAGGTCCCTCGATGGTTACATCGGCAACAGTTTTTTCCGCCGCAACCGCCATATTTCGGCTTTGACTTCGTCCGTATTTATTGACTGCCGCAACGCTTACTTCGCCAAGCTGATCGTCGGCATCGCGGGCGATCGAAACAACAATGGAATCGGCACTCGAATACCCCACCATTCCTTCGGGAAGAACCCAGTGGTAGTTCTCGGCCTTGGCAACCGGCGCAATGCGGTATATCAGGCCGGTTGCCCCTGCGCACACCACTGCCGGTCCGGATATCGCTCCGGGTTGTAACGGGACCCCGATGTCCGGACTTAGATTGGATCCGCCAGCCGCCGCTACCATCAGTTCTCTGGGAGCGGAGCAGTACTTCTCCCCTCCCGCGCATTCTTTTTTTGTTTCTATTGTCAGTTTCAGGCTTTCGGAAGTGGAACCGGTCACCTGTGTATTCCAGGTGGTTGTCGCGTTGTTTGGGCGCGTGACAAATGTGAGCCCGTCGGTCGACGAAACCGCCGGATAGGAACCAAACTCATAGTTTATCGTATACCGATAGGGTTCAATATTCGTATGCTTCGAATTCGGCACGACCCAGACGCCCCAGTAATGGGTAGTGTCAACCACATCCACCGACGACGGATAACGCGAATTGAGTGGCGCACGGTCGAGGCGATAAATGTGATGGCCCAAATAGTCTTCTGAAAAAGCCGAATCGGCGGTAACCGAAAGGCGATCTCCAAGCGAACAGTTCAGGGTGAGCTTTCCGGTGCTATAGCGATAAGCACTGGTATCCCCCAGAGGTGCGCCTGAATACTCCCATTCAATGTCTCCCACCAACCGGAGTTCGTCCGTTCCCCTGCGGTTTGCGGCCGTTCTCCCGCGCCCTTCATCAAAAGGGAAATACGCCACAAGATGCCGATCTTGCTCGGGATGTTTATCCGTTAACGTGCGGCACATCCATTCCCGGACGCGCTGCTCCGACAATGCAATATCCCATATTCGGATCTCGTCGATCAGACCGCTGAAATTCTCGCCCACCATCATTTTTATGTACTCAACATCTTTGTACGTCGCGTCGACGTTCTGCCCCAGAGGAATGTTACGAATTGAGGGATGAAGACTCCCGTTGAGGTAGAGGGATACGGTATTGTTGTCTTTCACAAATGCAATGTGGTTCCATTGCTCCGGATCTATCAGGTAATCGCCGTTATCACCGACACCGGGCGAACCGGATATTTCAAATTTGATACTTTTGTCGGCGAACGTGCTCAGTTGCGTATTGCGCGCCGCCGATCCCTCATTGTAGTCGGTAAATCGAACCAGCGAACCGTGCCCCTTAAACCACAAACTCACCGTATAGGCAGTATCCGGACGAATAAACGGAATTCCCCGTGCTTCGCAGGAATCTCCCGGAAATCGGAGGGCATATCCCGGACCCCGATTTATCGCTGCCGATACCTCGCGAACACCGAGAATGTATTCATTATGCCCGGCTTCAAGCCCCGGACGGGTGAACAGTTCCTTGTTCACCATGTCGAGTTCCGCACCGGTCGACTGCCATTCGAATTCGGTGTTGTTGCGCCGTCTCATGAGGCGATTGCCCGCTCCCGCATCGGCTTCCGGACAGCCGGCATAGCGATATCGAACCGTGTATGAAGCCGCAGCGCCACTCGTGGGGAATATGCCGTAGTAGTAGTTCCCCAGACGAGTATAATCGGCTGTAGGCATTCCCCTGCTGTTCGGCGGAACGTCAACCCGATAGATCTGCACGCCTTCGGGGTTTCCCGATCCCAGCTCCGACACGTATACCCGGTCCCCGTTCGGATGTGCTATGGACAGGGATACGTCATTCCACTGTGGAGGATACACATACCGGGCATCGTCGCCGATCGGCGCCCCGGAGGTTACATAGTGGGAATAGAGCGAGAAATTGAAATTCTGAAGTACTCCCGGAGCATTCGTGGTCACATCGGCTACCGTGGTGTTGTTTATATGATCGAATCGATAGGCATTACGCAGGGCAGAATATCCCGGGTGATCATTATCGATTTTTCTGCACATCCAGGACTGGATTTCTTCCCGGGTCAGCGACGCTTCCCAGATTCGCAGTTCGTCCATTTTTCCTCTGAAGTGGTTTTCGTACGCTCCATTAACTCGCCCGGCGCCGAGAAGTGCGATTGCCGTCTCACCTCCGATACTCGCCGCTCCCGAAACCGATATCTTTTCGACACCGTTCACAAAAAGGCGGTACCCTTCGGCTTCTTTCACGGCAGCAATGTGATAGTGTCTTCCCGTAGCCAGAATCGGCCCCGAAACCGTTTCCGCATCGTCGGCACCGTTGCCTCCGATGCTCCAGGTGATTCTATTGGTGGATGAAAGATACAGGCAATTACGTTTCCGGCCACTCTCATCACCGATGTACAGCAATGTCTGCTCGACCGCACTTCGCATCGGGTACAGCCAAAACTCGAAAGTATAGATCTCGGACCCATCGAGCGGTTTGAATATGGATGAGAGGTTAACCCGATCATCGAGACCGTCAAACAAAAGCGCTAGTCCCGCACCGACGGTGTCGTTGTCCCGGTCAAGGTTGTCGCAATCGTGGTATTTGCGAGCCGCATCCCGCATACCTGCATACTTGGGATACTGGTCCGGATCGGAATAGTGCGAAGTGATCATACCCCAGAAACTTACCTCGCTACTTGGACTTTTCGGTTCAAACCCTTCCCAGCCGGCAAAGAGCGAAAGTTCGTTCCCCCCTTTAAAACCCAAAACCGCCATCGTGTCAACCAATTCTCGGATGATGGGTAGCAGACGTTTGTCCTTCTGCAGTTTTAGAAAACTCTTCCAATAGGGGTATTCCTTCACCGGTTCGGGATCGCCACCAAGGCCACCTTCGTAACAGTACACGTCGACCCCGTACAGTTTTCCCTGCTCGGCACGTTCCTTTAGCTTTCTATACCATTTGCCATGCCGAATGTTGTCTCGTATGTCGTCCAGCATCTGTTCGACCGTGGTATTCTCGTTCCACCCGTCCTTTCCTCCGGCCCAGTAGTAGGTCGGTGCGTACACATCGAAATTCTCGGGTCCACACGCCTTGATCCGATGAATTCCGCGGCCGGAATTAGCGTCGGGCATCACCCGAAGCACGCGATGGCGCTGGTCACCGAACTCTTCATACCAGATTCTGAACACATTCATCGACAGAGCCACATGCCCGTCAACCACCCCGCCATGTTCCTCTACGTAAATGGTCTGATCCTTAAAGGCCCGTCCCCAGTTCCACGTCTCATTTGAATATTCCAGAAAAACATTCAGATTGGGGTCGAGGTTGTCGCGGACAATCTGGGCCATCTTCCTGATGGAGTAGTCGTCGGCCTGATGCGGGACGTTGAACCACATATGCTTGCCGGCAACATTGCACAACTCGGCGGCCCATTCATAGGCCAGTCCGGCATCGTGCGGGCCCCCGCGCTGATTCTGGTAGTCTTTGGGGGTGTGATCCTGCCAGCTTCGAAACTTACTGTTATTGGTCTTGAACACTCCCATGAATCGAATAATTTTAAACGGTTCAATCAATTCAAGAAATTCGGGCTGAAAGACCTTTCCTTCCTTTTCGTACATGTGTTCATAGCTTTTCAGATAGAGACGGACGTTTCGGACGGGGTTGTCCTTGTTGGACCGGATCAGCTTGATTCTTCCCAGCCTCACGGTACGGTCCATCTGATCCGCGATATTGTACTCGAGATATCCAGAGTCCGAACTCGATCCCATTTGCAGTTCACCCTCGCCGTCCCATCTGAGAACATAGGTGGTATCGCCAAGCGAATTTGCCAGCGGCAGTCCGGGAATTTTGTACCATACATGATCGATGGTGTCACCGGTTTTCGTGCCGATACACGGCATTTCGATCGGGTTTCCCTGAGCGACCCGAGGCACCTCCTCGCTGAGCATGATTGCTCCACGGAACTTGTTGATGAAAATGTCGACGGATTTCGGGCAGTGGACGCCAACCCGAAAACATCCTTCATCACTCTGAGCGGAAACTGAAAAAAGGAGCACGACGGCCCATAAGCACGACTTCGATATCACGTTGAACTGTTTGTTTTTCATACGATTCAGTCACTCCGAAGCTGTTAATTAACGGCAACATGCACGATCAACCGGGCTCGGGGGATGGCTGGATGTTCGGAGGGAGGCGAGGAGAGTCTCCTGCCGACGGCATGCGCGGCGGAACATGCCCGGTGCACGGTGAGATGTCGAATTCGGCATTCGTTGAGTAAGGTAGGTTTCTCCGCGCCAAACCGCCCGGATTTCACCCAAATAAGCAAAGAAAGTGGTGCGGGTTGGCAACAGTTTTCCTCGACGACCTGTGCCGTCGAAGGGAAAATGCATACATTAACAGTATCTGAGCCGATGGGTTGTGCTCGCGATGAACCGCTTCACATCCGGTGCCGAGAAAGGCTGCCGAATTTCGTTTCAGGGGGAGTTATGAACACTCGCAGTATCCGAAACTTTCTACTTGCCGCGCTTCTGATTTCGGCGGCATCGATCCGTGGTGACTCGTTGCGTGTGTATCTGATGGGTAACAGCCTGACGGACAACATAGATCATAGCGGTTTGATACAGCTTGCCGAAGAAGGTAGACATACGCAGATACACGGCAGCCATCGAATCCCCGGCGCACCAATAAGCTGGCTATATGATCATCCCGACCACGGATTCAGCCACAAACCTTTTGGCCGCTGGGGACAGGCTTTTGCCGAATACCAATGGGATGCGGTATCCGTGCAGCCTTTTTTGCGACCACTTGAAACAGATCTTGATTATATCGGGAGGCTGATGGATACTGCGAAAGTTCTCAGCCCCGATGTTCGCTTCTACATATATGCGCAATGGCCGAACGAATACAACGGCGATTACGCACAGATATGGCTTCAGGACGTTTCTCCCTGGATGTACGACAACGACGGGAGCTTCATTACGCCTCAGAGAACAAAGATGTACTTCGAGACCCTGATCGATACTCTTCGGAAAGCCCGCCCCGATATGAAAGCTCCTTTCATGTCGCCGGTCGGCCATGTGTTTTATGTTCTCGATCAGAAGATAAAGGCAGGGATGATTCCGGAGCACTCCTCGGTCTGGGAGTTTGTCACCGGAACTCACGTGAACAACGTCGGTTCCTATGTTGCCGGACTTACCTATTTCGCTACGCTTTACAGACAGAACCCAATCGGCATGCCGGTAGTTGAGCCGTATCGTTTGAATCCAAGCTCGAGTGTCGATCTGCCCATTACGGAGACTCTCGCCCGTAAAATTCAGGAAAGCGTATGGGAAGTCGTTGCGACTCACCCTCTTACCGGAGTGAAGTCGAACGATCCGGTAACGATAGTCTCTCCTATCGTCGAGAACGCCACGGCCGGGAATGCATACCGTTTTCTGTTCCTTCCCGGCTTTGGACAATATCCCTACCGTTGGGAAATCACCTCCGGGGAACTTCCCGTCGGCCTGAGCCTGTCCGGTGCCGGAAAGATAACCGGAACGACCGAGGCGGTCGGTAAATACGAATTTATTATCCGGGTTACCGACGAAAACGGTGAAGCCGCCGAGAAACAGTTTACGCTCACGGTCGAAGAAGATATATCGCCGGTTATTGCGACAGCTTCCGATCTCCCGGAGGCTCAGAAGGCGGCATACTATTCGTTTCAGATGGAAACTTCCGGTGGAAACGGGACGATCACCTGGGAATTTGCGGATTCAGCATACCCGCCCGGTATGGTGCTCAGTCGATCGGGGCTTCTAACCGGATCATCGGGAATACAGGGAAGCTATTCATTCAAAATTCGGGCATACGACTCCGATGCGACATCACCGGACACCACCGCAGAAAACTTTCAGCTAATCGTCGGCCCCGCTACCCAATCGTTTTTCACGGCCCGGCTCGTGTCGGAAGATGCCGCCCCTGAGCGCGACGGCGTTCTCGACGACGAGTGCTGGGAAGCCGGGACCGAAGTGCAAAAGGTTATCAAAGGTGCGCAACCGAACAACGTTGTCAATTTCGATGCGGTTTGGGAGGATAAGGGATCGGGAGATCTGCACATCGCCGTCGCCGTCGAAGACGACTCCATTACCGAGGGCGATCGCGTGATTGTGTATATAGATGCATTGAATAACCGGGAAGAAATTTACAACTGGGATGATCGAAGAATATCGATCAAGGCCGTCGACGGCAGAAACTCCGACGACGAGAGTATTGGGTCGACACGAAGGATTGGATCAAAGGCCGAACGGACAGAAACGGGCTATACGGTTGAAATAGGCATTGATTGGCGCAATCTGGGAATGGACAAAACCGATAAGGGGAACAGAGTTATCGGCTTTGATATTGCCAATATCGATATTGATGCCGACGACGGCGATACAACTATTTTAGTATGGCAGGGAACCAACCGCAACGATATCGACACGAGAGAATTCGGTGCGATGGTGCTTGGAACCGACGAGACTTCCGGACCTTTGCACGATATCCACCACCATTCCCCCCGGGTCGCGCCGGATTTTACCACCGGCGGTAGTGAGACCAGGATTCGCTTCCCGTACACGAGCGACTGGACGGTCACATTATATCGATTCGATGGAAGAACGTTATTCGCGGAAAAAGTTCACTCCGACGCGCTCTCTATTCGAAGACTTACGACGGGCGGCGGTATGTATCTGTGGCGGCTCGAATCGGATAAAGACATATTCATGCGTAAGTTTTTCATGAGATGAACGTTGCTGCGCTTAAAGCCTCTCTTCTCCTGATATCGAGGCGCTGGGGAATCAGGGTGCAAGGCATGATAAACGGCAAGCTTTCGGGAGCTAGCCCAAGCTTCGCAGTCGAGAGACGCCGTACCGAGCGATGTCGAGGCGATGTCCCGAGCGATGTCGAGGCGATGTCCCGAGCGGTGTCGAGGGGCGATGTCCCGAGCGGAGCGTAGTCGAAATGCCGAGGGATAGAGCATTATGCGTAAGATGTTGTGCGAAATTGACTTAGAAAGAGCGCAGGGGTATCCGGGAATCCGGGGAGATACCTTGAGCATTTTTCTACAACGAATCGCGCGCCGGCTTACGCAGAATGCCGTGAGTTGATTGCGGTCAATATCAGTCAAAAGCAGCACCGAATCACCCCAAGCGTGGGGTATTCCGCAAAGAATGCCGTTTATGACATACAAGGAAGACACGTCCCGAATTCTGTTTCCGGTTCGGAAATCTTTATTGATGCCGAAAGCGCACGATCATGTCGGATACGATTGCCTGCCATGGCCGGCCAATGAGATGTTTGCGTATCCGTTCAGCCTTTGTCCGGTTGCTGAGCCCTTTTTCCCGGTTGCTGAGCTTGTCGAAGTAACCGTTTTGAACGGCAGTTCTTCAGTGGTGCGGTCACTTCGACAGGCTCAGTGACCGGTGTCTCTAAGGCTCAGTGACCGGTCAACGATATCGCGCGCAGCATGTGCGACAACGTAAAGGCGTCCGAGCTATACCCCGTGTAGTGAAGCCCACCGGGGGAAACCATGATCCTGTCACCGGCGCTCAGGCCACGCCAGATTCTGGCATAGGTCGCGATTCCGGCAAGAATTCGCGCTTTCTGTATCTCGCCCATTCATGAAAGACTCGGCGCGCCACGGGCACCGATTACCGGGCGATAAGCGCCCCGACTCCTGGCACTCGTAGAAGTACATGCTCATCTGGAGCGCCTTTTGATAGTTCTCCTGCGAAACGACCGGAAGCGCAGCCCACAGGAACACAATCCCCACAAACAACCACGGTGCTGGAAACCGCTCGAGCATACCACCTCCTCGCTATTATGTAAGATTCAGACCGAAAGCCCGATCCGGAGACGACCTCATGACTGACTGATAGACATTTTGATTTTCTAAGAGAAATATAACATACAGCGATTTTGTGTGCAAAATTATCAACCACGGCTCGTTCAGAGGTGCTCAAACACACAATTTTTCACTCAAAATAAGGTTCTCTTCTGAGCAGAATGCTTGATTTTGCGGGAAAATAGCAGTTCCGGCCATAGCATGCCCCCGGCAGCGCCCGGCGCAGGCTCCGGTTTGGGCGCTTTCTTCAGCAGCAAAGCCCTTTTCTGGTCACACGAAGGGCAACATGAACGCTGGCGGCAGGAAAAAGCTACAAAAAACTCTTCACTTCGGCAGGCTAAGTGCAGCGCTTTGCAGTCCGGACACCGGACACGAGCAAACCCTTCTTTAACTGTCAGGAACTCACGGTGTTTGGGGGATGAACGCTTGGGCTATTGCTCCCAGTGATCGGGAGCTTTCCATGTTCCGGGTATGGCCGAGTTCTGAGCAAGGGATGTTATTATCGGTCGAAGAAATTTCTCAACTTGTTTGGTGACATCAGCAAAATTCACGGGCGATTCCATTGCTTTGACCTTCTTGCGAAACACCTGCCATTGATCCTGTTTGTCTTTGGCAAAGGAATCGGAAAATGCGACCACCTCATTTGATATTGATATTTGACGTTTCTCGAAAGTTAATTTCATAGCTTGTGAAATGCGTTGTCCGACAAAATCGAATGATGTCGTGAGAATCCAGATGTCATAGAAATCCTTCATGCGGCTGTTGAGCTCTGCCATCTGAATCATGGCATGATACTTTTCAGCAATCGCGCTTTCTCGTGTATAGCCCAGAATTTTTCCGGTTGGCATATCGAAGAATGACGGCATGGTAATTTCATCAGGTTCTGGGAAAACTGCATCACCAAATCCGATATCGATTTGCATCGAGATGCGCATGTTTTCCATCTTCCCAACAAAGCGAACTCTACGCCCTGCATAGTCGGCGTCTTTGGTGATGGCATCGCTTTTGACCGTGCTCGCATAGAAACGAATTCCATCGTCTTCTATATTCACCGAACAGATTTCTCGGATAGCATTTTCAAGGAGCGCAGTGTCATTGCTTAAACGGCCCAGCATGTCGATATCGAGAGTCGGACGATAGATCGAGTTCTTCCAGACAGCAAACATCAACGCGCCCTTGAGTATAAGCCGATCCCGATATTTCGATTGACTGAGACGATAGAGAAAGCGTTCCATTGCATAGCGACGCACAAGTTCCTCGAAAGATCGCTCCTCGGTTCTGGATTTATTGAGTAGTTTTTGCTTCACGGATGCCGTGACATTCCATACATTTTTTGCGGTCATAGTGTTGCCTCAAGATAGGGACGAAGAACATTTTCCACACGGCAAGCACGGGCGTATTCCATGAGTTTGCTGACCTGCAGCGGTTTGCGTTCTCGATAAAATTTGAGCGCTTCCAGAACGACTTCCAATCCAAGGTGTCTGCGAAATTTGAAGCAGTCACAAAGCGTCTTTTCCGGATCATAGATTTTCACGAGAACATTATCGATTCGGTGTTCATCAATACCGATGCTGAAGGATGGTTCCCGCATTGTATGTATTCGCACTGGAGGGTAGGAAATTCTAGGCATTGTAGTGCCGAACAGAACCGCTATATCGACTGCGCTTGGAATTTGTGTGGTTATTTCATGGAATGAGAGTGCAGAAACAAGGCAAACAACAGAATGTGGAGCCCTGAGAGCTACAGCTACAATATCTGGTTTCGATAGAGATGGAAGATCGTTCAGGCGATATACACCTCGAGAGATTTGCTCTATCGTTCCTTCGTCCCGAAGTGAATAGAGCGTCCTTCGATTGATACCAGCCTCAATAGCCTCAGCCATCCGAATCCGACCATTGCGAGCCTTTATCAGGTCTACGGCAGTTTTTCGCCGTTCAGCAGAGTTTCTTTGAGACATATTATACTCCAAAACTTATATTGGTATATAATATGTCTCAAATGACCCCATAAAATCAAGTTCTAAATGGAAAAAGGCTCCGTTGCTAATGACTTGAGCGAAACCAACTGCTCGTCGGGCACCCCGATATTCCGTTCCTCCCGAATGAGCACAGCGCATCGATGATATGATCGTTGCCCTTGGAGTAGATTACAAGGCCATCCCGCAACGTGTACGTATGAGTCGTGAACTGGTCTTCAATCTCGACATCTTCGGCAGGAAAATCGACCTGTTTGCGCTGCATCGCGCCATTGATAAGGCTGGTCATGAGTTCCTTGGTCCGCTTTTTGACATCCCGTCCATCCCGAACCGCCAGCCGCGTCATACCGCCGAAATCATACCCCTTCAATCGGCCATCCAGATCGAGTTCCTTGTCTTGTCGAGGGTCAGCAACACTGCCCGCATCATCAAGCGGCTTCTTCATCGTGAGAAAATATCTTTGAAATGCCTTGTGCTCCGGCTGGGGCATGCGGGATGCATGCAACAAGCGATACATAATCGCAAAATCGGCAAAAAGCTCCTCTTCCATCATCGCTTGAAGGTCAACTTCCATGAAAGAGAGCTTAATCAGGCGGCTGCTGTCACGCAGGAGACGTAACTGGAGTCCATTGGTAACAATGGCATAGAGGTGCTCGGTAACGTTTATATATTCCTGTACCAGGGCATGCGGCGACATGGGGTATTCCGCAAAAAATGCCATTTATGACATACGAGGAAGACACGTCCCGAATTCTGTTTCCGGTTCGGAAATCTTTATTGATGCCGAAAGCGCACGATCATGTCGGATACGATTGCCTGCCATGGCCGGCCAATGAGATGTTTGCGTATCCGTTCAGCCTTTTTCCGGTTGCTGAGCCCTTTTTCCCGGTTGCTGAGCCCTTTTTCCCGGTTGCTGAGC
>CAYFVL010000122.1:0-16301 GCA_964346405.1 uncultured Fibrobacterota bacterium | reverse complement strand
GTTTCGACTGGGAACCAGAGCCAAAACGAATTTCTGATTATGGGAAATGAAAGCGAGAAACATGCCCGAGAACACAAAAGACAATCGACACGAAATTACCCTGGAGGGTAACCGGGCTACGTTTTTTGTCGATCTCACAATTCGCGGTTTTCGGAAGTGAAAAAATGGCAAGCAGCCCGAAAGGACGGAAATCAGGCTATGATCGGTGCACTCCACTCCCCCGTTTTTCCCCAATAGTCGACAGCCCGGACACGATACATGCCTCGGCCGGATCGCGTTCGGCGCAAATGGAGAAAAGCCGAGGAAAGAAGATCGGATTCATTTACGCGGGAGAATTCGACGTCCGCCTCCTCTGAAAATGCTACCTCGAACGTGCGGATATACGGCGAGTTCGATGGTTCCCACCAGATAAGTACTTCTTCGAGAGTGGACATTCCCTTGTAAGACCGGGCGCGGACCCCTTGCGGAACCGCCGGAGGATTGGTAATTTCGGGACAAAGCAAAATAACACTGACCCCCGGCTTCGGAAGTGCGAAACTGAGCGAAACCGTACCATTTTCCGCATCGAAATCCATTGGTTCGAAAAGATGCGTCGGCTCCTGATATTTCCGAATTTCCTTCAACAGCTCTCCGGAACGTATTGCCATCTTTATACCCGTCTGAAACGCCTTCTGCCAGAGATCGAACACGTCTCCGTGATCTCGATCGATTCGATAATGGACCATGCGCCCGTGTGTGATCGGTACTCCGGTGATCTCCAGTTCAATCTGGTCTTCACCCGACATATTCACGACATCTGTGCTGTTGTAAACGCAGACAGCCACTCTTCCATCGTCGTCCACAGTGGCCAACGCTCCAATATCTCCCAGCGGATCCTCGACACCGTCAATCCGGACGGCCGTATCTCCCAGAAGAGACAAAACCTCCATAAGTGCAAATGCAGGCTTCTTCACCAGAGCAAATTCATCTTTCGGAGCGTCCTCTTCCCTATGCCGGAAGCGAGTCATCATGGTCCGATTGCCCCATTCTCCAAGAAATCCATTATCATTGCTCAGAATCGGATAGTCCAGCTCCCGTTCCTCGACCAGAGCACGTTGATGCTGACCAATGACCTTGCAGTTGTAAGCGGCATAATCAGGTCGGCCCTGCCAGGTGTGGATGGTTCCCCACCCGATAATTGGATCGCACTCATCATTCATGAACGGTCGATCGGTGAGATTGGGATGATTCTCGCGCAAATAATCACGAACCTCAATTTCCTTCTCGATAATCATTCGACTATTGGGGTCGACATCTTCACGACACGAAAAACTCCCCTTGACATGGACTGATATGAAATCGATTCTGACGCCGGTTTCTCCCGTGAAGTAGTTGGTTCCTCGATCACAATGTTCCATGAGTTCCCGGAACATCGGTTTTTTCGATCGCCAGGTACCCGGACCGCCAAATCGAAGCTTCGGATTAGCTTCCAGTAACCCTTCGGAGCACGCATCGTAGTATCGACAGAACGATTCAGTGTCTTTCGGCCATTGACTCCACCATCCGACATCAGGCTCGTTCCAGGTCTCGAAATACCACTGCTCGACCTCTTCCCGGCCGTAGCGACTCATGCAATGCAGTGCCATATCCCGGACCATTCTTCGCCAGGAATGCAATTGGCCGTCGTTGTTGAAGTCGCTGAAATAGCCCGAAGGATTACCCATGACTTCGAATATGGGACGAAGCCGGTTGTTGATCAGGGCATCCATTCCGGAGTCGAAATCCGACCAGTCATAGCGAGGGTTCTGTGTGCCCAGTCCTTCTGCCTTCAGAAGACTCAAGAGGAAGTGGATCCGAACAAACCGAATACCTTTGCGCGGCACCGCACCGAAAAAAATGAGCTGTTGCCGCATGTCTTCATCGAGCAGAAGAGTTGCGGGGGTAAAACCCGTACTGTTCCAGAAATGATGGAACCTGCCTCGACGATCCGCTGCATCTACCGTAATAACCACTGTAACTTCCTTTCCAACTGCGTGAAACCACTCTTCCGACGTACACCGCCGATTGAACACCATATCCGGTTTGGGATGCGGCGGGTCATTTGGGATACAGGCTCAGCGACTAAGAAATACGAGTACGAATATACTCGGCCAGTGCAGTCAATACGGCGCCTTTGTCACCGAGGAAAGCTATATCTTTTGTTGCGGCTTCTACTAATTGACAAGCGTATCGCTTGGATTCTTCCATTCCGCTAACCGCCGGAAATGTTGCTTTTCCTCTTTCCCGGTCACTGCCTGCGTCTTTGCCGAGCTGTTCGGTTGTGCCCTCCTCATCCAGGATATCGTCCACGACCTGAAACGCCAGCCCTATCCGCATACCATAGGAAGACAATGCCTCGAGAGTTGTCGACGACGCATCGGCGAGAATGGCGCCGGTCCGGACCGCGGCCCTCAGCAACGCGGCGGTCTTGTTGTGATGTATGTACTCGACAACCTCGCGGTCCACCACCTGTCCCTCGGATTCAATATCCACGACCTGACCGCCAATCATTCCTCCGGTTCCCAACGCTTGTGCGATTTCCTTGATCAGCATGCAGTTCCCCAGATCGGACAAAACCTCGAAGGCAAAAATGCAAAGAGCATCCCCTCCAAGCACCGCAATCGCCTCGTTGAACGCCCTGTGAGCCGTTGGTCGTCCCCTTCGAAAGTCGTCGTCGTCCATACACGGGAGATCGTCATGGATCAGAGAAAAGGTATGAAGCATTTCCAGAGCGGCGCCTGCCAGTGCAGCCCGGGAATCGCCGGTTGCTCCACCGCACGCCTCATGAGCGGCAAGTACCAGCGCCGGACGGATACGTTTGCCGCCGGCAAAGATACTGTACCGCATTACCGAGTGTATCGAAGCGGGCTTTGTGTCTTCGGGTGGAAGCAGTTCTTCGAGCTTACGATCGGTCAGCCGTGCGGCATTCTTCAGATACTCATGGACATCAATCTTCGAATTCTTCATTACCGACCACCGATTCGAGTGTCATACCAAGAATTTTTTCCACAAACTCACCGTCTTCTCCTTTGAGAAGCTCTTTGAGTTTTCCCTCGGCGCTCTTCAGGTGCGTGTCGCACACCCGCATGAGTTTCACGCCGTTCTCAAAATATTCAAGTGCTTGCTGAAGAGTCAATTCATCGCCTTCCAGCTTTGAAACAACGTCTTCAAGCTCTCGCATTGCCTGCTCAAACGAAGGCCCTTTTGCCATCGCGTACTCCTGCCGTAGTTTTCGGTGATCTGATCTTCGTCCCACCCGGCGGGACGGGACGAAGCAAGCGAATATGTCGGACAAAAAACCTGACCCAGGTTTCGCAACAACTCACGGCATTCTGCGTAAGCTGTTGCGCGTATTCACAACGTCGGCATCCGCTTCTCCCTCGTGCAACCGGATCAGTATGCGCTCTCCCGGCGAGATCTCCGAAGAGCTTCGGACCGGCTTTCCCGTGTTGTCTTCCACCACCGCATATCCCCTGCCCAGTGTGGCAAGCGGGCTGAGCGCATGAAGCTTACCGGCGATACTTATGATTTTTTCGTGTTTATGCCGATACATGACAGCCATGCTCCTTCCCTGACGGGCCGAAAGCAGATCGAGAGTCTGTCGATTCTCGGCAAGCAAACGAGCCGGACGGCGAAGCCCTTGAGAACCGACGAGCCTCGTCCAACGCCCACGAACCTCGAACAGGTATCGAGTTACAATCGTCGAGAACCGATCGCACAATCCACGGTAGTATCGACGTCCTTCACGATCGTCGGGCACTACTATCTCCGCGGCTGCCGAGGGCGTCGCGGCGCGGACATCGGCAACCATATCCGCAATTGTGATATCCACCTCATGCCCAACCGCCGAAACAACCGGTATTCGAGACTCAAAAACAGCTCTTGCTACACTCTCGTCGTTGAACGCGCACAGATCCTCGAACGATCCTCCGCCACGGCCAACTATGATACAGTCGACACCGCCGTGCTCATTCAACTCCCGAATTGCCTGCGCAACGGCGCGAGGGGCTTCATTTCCCTGGACCGGCACCCCACGCAACAGGATATTGGTCCTTGGGGATCGTGAGGCGATCACTTTAATTATATCCCGAATCGCCGCGCCCCCTTTGGCGGTAACTACTCCCACCGTCCGGACAGCATCGGGAAGCGCTCTCTTATGCGCCACATCAAAAAGCCCCTCGGCCTCGAGCTTCGTTTTCAGTTTCTCAAAGGCGGCGTAGAGCGCACCGATCCCCGAGGGCTGCATCCGATGAACATCGAGTTGATAGTACCCGCCACGTTGATAGACCCGTATCGATGCAATGGCCATGACGGCATCGCCGTCGCTGGGATCAAACTTCAGTTTCTGCGCCGTACTGCGCCAAACGACTGCTGGAACCTGGCTGGTTTCGTCTTTGAGCTTAAAATAGATATGACCGCTGGAGGCTCGACGCCAGTTCGAAACTTCGGCCTCAACCCATACAAGCGTATTATGGGATTCAATCAGGGAAGCTATGCCGGCGTTGATCTCGGTAATGGTATAGGGATGATCACAAACATTCGGTGGATTGAACCCGAAACCGTCTTCCATTATCGAAACTCCGGCCGTTCATAAATGCGTTTGATAGTTCGTGCTCTGCCGCCGTCGTCGTCGATGTCTACAACAACCGCATTGAGCATCGGTCCTTCGGTAGCGGGTTCAAACCGCACGTGACTCTGAAGTAAAAACCGACGAATGACGAGTCTCTTTTTCATACCGATCACCGAATCCTCCGGCCCCGTCATTCCGACATCCGTGATAAATGCAGTCCCATTGGGAAGGATACGCTCATCAGCGGTCTGTACGTGGGTATGCGTCCCAAGAACCGCACTCACCCGGCCGTCAAGGTAATTGGCCAAAGCGGCCTTTTCGCTGGTTGTCTCGGCATGGATGTCGATGAGAATATTCTTTGTTTCGTCGACCATTTCTTGAACGGCAAACCGACCGGCACGAAACGGGCAATCAGGCTTCTCGTTAAGGTAGGTGCGTCCGATAAGATTAATGACCCCCAGTTTTCGTCCGTCGGCAAGCCGAAATACACAACGCCCCATACCGGCATTGCCGGGTGGCAGATTGAGCGGGCGAAGCAGTGTGCCGTCGGACTCCATTGCGTCGGCCGCATCCGAGCTTGATAGAGAATGATTCCCGCCCGTAATAACGTCAATTCCGAATTTATGCATTTTCCGGGACAGCGCCTGGGTGATACCCCGTCCGCCCGCGGCGTTTTCCCCATTCGCTACGCACACATCAATGTGGTGTTCTTCACGTAATCGCTCGAGGTTCTCGGCGAGAACCCGACGACCTACATTGCCGAAAATGTCTCCGATAAACAGGATTCTCATAGATCCCCTTAGGACTGTGCAATAATACAACCGCCCGGGTATCGATTCGCCTCATCGATACTCGGGCAGACCGAAATATACCGCGTTTCATCCAGATCTTCGAATACTATACCGAAATCACTTTGCATATTCGGTATAGCGGCTTTCACGTATGATGGTAACTCGGACCTGGCCCGGATACTCCATTTCATCCTGTATCCTGACGGCAATCTGCCCGGCCATTTCCTGTGCCTGGGCGTCTGAGATATTCTCGGGTTCGACCATACAACGGATCTCACGACCGGCCTGAATGACATATGCCTTGCTGACCCCGCGAAACGAGTCCGCAATTTCCTCGAGTTTAGTGAGACGACTGATATAATTCGTCAGCGTTTCACGACGAACTCCCGGACGCGTACTGGAGATCGTATCGGCAGCCTGAGTCAGCACTGGGTATGGAGATATCGGCGCCACATCTTCGTGGTGAGCCGCTATCGCATTGCAGATCACAGGGTTTTCGCCGAATTTCGAAGCAATTTCGGCACCAAGTTCCGAATGCGTTCCCTCGGTCTCCCGGTCGATTGATTTACCGATATCGTGCAGCAGTCCGGCACGTATGGCCGTCTTGGGATCCAATCCAAGCTCCGTTGCCATAAGGCCGCTCAGAATAGCGACTTCTTTGCTATGCTGCAGCACATTCTGACCGTAAGACGTTCGATACTTTAAGCGTCCGAGCATTTCCACGAGCTTCGGCTTCAAACCGTGCACATCCAGTTCGAAGATTACCTCCTCGGCCGCTTCTTTCATTTTCTTTTGGAGTTCGGCTTCGCTCTTTTTAATAACTTCTTCAATGCGACTCGGATGAATTCTGCCGTCGACAATCAGTTTTTCCAGCGCGATACGAGCGACTTCCCGGCGAATGGGATCAAAACTCGACAGGATGACCGCCTCCGGAGTATCATCGACTATGACGTCAATACCCGTTGCTTCTTCGAAAGAACGGATATTTCGTCCCTCGCGCCCGATAATACGGCCCTTCATTTCATCATTGGGAAGATGTACCACGGCCACGGTGGACTCCACAGTGGTATCGGCGGCACATCTTTGGATGGCCTGCAGCACGATTTCCTTCGATTCTCTATCCGCTTCCCCGCGAGCCTGATCCTTGAGTTCTTTAATCATCTGGGCGTTCTCGTATCGGACCTGATTCTCCAGATTTTCGAGAAGTACCTTCTTCGCCTCCTCTTGCGTCATGTGAGCCATTCGCTCGAGTTTTTCATTCTGCTGGTTTACAAGACGACTGAGTTCGGCGTCTTTAGTCCGAAGCGTCTTCTCCTTGTTGTTCAGGAAACTCTCTCGGGCGCTGAATTCGTTTTCTCGCTTTTCGACCGTACTCTCCCGTCCGCGCAGATCGATATCCAGTTCTTTTAACCGTTGTTGCTCGTTCCGAAGATTGTCTTTTGTACGTGCGGCCTCTTTGTCGAATTTCTGCTTCGCTTTGAACCACTCGTCTTTGGCTTCCAGGATTGCGGTCTTCTTCTGCAACTCGGCTTCCTTCCGGGCCTCGTTGAGAATGACATCGGCTTCCTTTTCGGCCTCAGCCTGTTTTCTCGCAGCATATCCTCGATCAATAACCGAACGCCAGAACAAACCCAAACCAAGCATTGCACCGCCGAATACCACTCCGGCGATTACCCATAACACCTCAGGTTGCATGGCACTGCCTCCCACTTGAAAAACGTCCTTGCGGACGATATTGTTATCGAAAAACACGGAGATACCGTATGAAGTCACCTCTTCGAAATTCGGCAATCGTAACCGATTACAAAGCCGTTCTCTCAGGAATTCGTCTTGCGCAACGATTCATGCTTGGGCTGGAACCATTGCAGTCACATATTGCCATAAGATTGCACAAATGTTCAGCGGGAGGGCATAGAATCGGCCTCAAACACCGCTGAAAAGGTTGTTCAAGGGGGGGTACACCACGCGGTTACGCGCACCTGCGGGCCGCGGGGAGAAACTCGGAAGGATCAATTTGACTGGACCGCTTCCGAAAAAGCGGGCGTTAAAGCGCTTCAGCGTATATTACTGCGGGAGTACCTTTTCGATTCGTTCCGCCATCGACGAGGTCTTCTCCTGCATATCGTTCAATCTCTTTTCTGCTGCTTCACACTTGCGTTTCCAGTCGAACAGTTCACCGGCGATATTAAGAGCTGATAAAACCGCAGTCTTAACTTTATCTCTCGATGCAATGCTCTTCTGATATTCAGCCATCTTGTGGTCGACATATTCGGCAACCAACTTGGTAGTCTCAACATCAACATCGCCTTTTATCGGGTACTCGTCACCATTGATATACACCCGAACACATTCAGACGATGATCCCATATAATCCCCTGTACCGTCGCCCCTGAAAACAACAAACTACTGGATAGATTCCAGTTTTTCGATAAGATTCTGCACTCTTTGCGCTGCCGAGTCCAGCACATTCTGCCGGTCACTCGATGTTTCCCGCAGCGAAAGTATCTCCTGCTGAAGCCCGGCGTTCTGTTCCTCCAGCTCCCGTATCCGTTCATCACGTACGCCAAGCTCCCGGGACATATCCCCGTTCTGCTTGCGGACGGTTGTATAGCTTCCGATTAAAGCCTCGATTTTCTCTTCGAGCTGTGCTATCGTTTCCATGGAAAAGATACCCTCTCCTTTTTACCTTATAATACGCTGCGAACAACGTTTTTCTGTTGTTGAATCTATGTTTACCTGGATTCGAGAGCTTGTTGCCGCCCTGTCAGACCAGTATTATATAAAGGACGAAATTGTAATATATACCATGGAAGGACAACCGACAACAGGAAGGGCCAATTACGCAACCCGTTCTCACCCGGAGAATTACGAGGCGACATTATGACATTGGTTTCACCGACGGAAATGCTGAATTTTCAGCGGATCTCTACTGCCGCAATTCTGCCTTGTGACTCTTACGCACCGAAGCGAGAATGGCCTTGGCAGCCTTCTCCGCTTCTTTGTCCGTAAGCGTACGATCTTTCGCCCGAAGTCGGACCGAGTAGGTTATACTTTTCTTGCCCGATCCGAGTTTTTCACCCTTATACACATCGAATGGCTCGACCGACTCGACCAGGTTCGATGCCGAACCGATGGTGCCTGCAACGATGCCGGACTCAACCTCCCGGTCCATCACCAGACAGAAATCCCGTTCTACGGCCGGATATTTCGGCAAAGTCTTGTATTTTGGATCGGGCAGTGTGGATTGCAGAAGATCCGTGAAATCCAGCTCGGCATAGAAGACCCTGGATTTTATCCCAAACGCCGAAACTATCCCGGGCTTTATCTCTCCCAGATGTCCCGTGATCCCTCCGGACCAGGCCACCTTCCCCCGCTCGACCCCATAGTAGTCGGGCGCATTGTCGTCCGAAGCATACTCGAAGGGGGCGCCCTGAAGCCTGTTCGAGAGAGACTCAAGTATCCCCTTGAGAATCCAGAAATTCACCTCCATACCGTCCGAATTCCAGGTGGCCGGTTGATACATCCCCTCGATAAGAACCCCAATGATATCTCGCTCAATCGGCAGTTCCCTGATTCCTCGACTCTCGAATTTCCTGCCGATCTCGAAAAACTTGTTGTTGGTGTTCCTGCGATTAATATTGTAAGAAGCAGTTTCCAGCAGACTGCCCGCAAGCGTGGTTCGCATTTCGGCCATTTCAGGATTCAAGGGATTGAGCAATTGAACGGGGGCCACCTCGGGCGTCAACAGTCTCCTGTTTTTCTCCGATGTAAGACTCGATGAATGGACTTCGTTCAAACCACCGTAGGCCATCACCCGGCGAATCATATCGAAAATACCGGGAGCAGGGCTCATCGAGCGGCCCAAATCCACCGCCACGGTTGCCGCGGCCGGGATGTTGTCGTATCCATACATACGCCCGACTTCCTCAACCAGGTCGACCTCCAATGCAATATCGTGCCTATGGGTCGGCGCTTCGAACTCAAGCGTTCCCCGGCTCTCGCCGACATGGGTGATCCCGAGGAGTTCAAGCCATCGTTTCATATCCGATACGGGTATTGAGACCCCGAGGAGTTTGTTCGCAAACGCGGGACGCAGAGAAACCCGCGGACGTTCGACAGGTATTGGATACTCATCCACCACTCCCGACACAACATACCCGCCCGCAGTCTGCGCGATCAATGCCGCCGCGGTATCAATCGCATCAACCAATCCACTTTCCGGATCTACGCCGCGCTCGAACCGATATGATGAATCCGTGGAAAGGTCCAGACGTTTCGAAGTCTTGCGAACCCCGACCGGATCGAAATATGCACACTCGAGGAACACGTCGGTAGTCGTTTCCGAAATCCCGGATCCGGCCCCTCCCATTACCCCGGCCAGCGCAACCGCCCGATCAGCATCGCATATGAGCAGGTCGTCGCCAACGAGATGTCGCTCCACTTCGTCCAGGGTGGTGAACGTATCCCCCTCTTTCGCATTCTTGACGATTATTCTTTTGCCTCCGATTGTGTTATAGTCGAAAGCATGCATGGGTTGCCCAAAAAGCACCATGATATAATTTGTCACATCGACCACATTCGAAATGGGTCGCAATCCCGAGGCCAGCAGCCGAGCTTTCAGCCATTCGGGCGACTCTCCAATAGTAACACCGCGTACGAGCCGACCCATATATCGCGAGCACGCCTTCGGATTCTCAATCTGTACCGTAATCGCATCATCGATTGATTCCTCGGTATTCTCTTCAGGACGAACGGCCGGCGAACGCATCGGACGCTCGAGTTTGGCGGAGAGTTCTCGAGCAACTCCAAGAATGCTGAGACAATCACCACGGTTGGCGGTCAGCTCTATCTCCAAAACGGCATCCGACGGGAAAACGGCTTCAAGCGAGGCCCCAACTTCGGCATCTCCAGGCAACGACATTATGCCGGCATGGTCGTCGGATATGCCCAGTTCTCTTTCGGAACAGAGCATTCCGGACGAATCGACACCCCGCAAAGCGGCTTTTTTTACGGTGAAATCCTCGGCCAGTTGCGTCCCGACAGTCGCCAAAGCGGTTTTCATTCCTTCTCTGACATTTGGGGCTCCGCACACCACGGTAAGATTCTCTCCGGTTCCCGCATCAACCTGACACACCGACAAACGATCCGCGTTCGGGTGTTTTTCAACGAGAACGACCTGCCCGACAACTACGCCCACCGGAATCTTGAAGTACTCCACCGATTCGACTTCGAGACCACATGATGTCAACGCAGCGGCCGTTTCTTCCGGTGATTCAGTTAAGTCGAGAACATCTTTTAGCCAATTGTATGATATCTTCATCGCGCGCCAACCACCTGTTCAAGGTCAAAAATCAAGAACAAAAATCAAACAGATGTCCGAACCGTTCTTGAATCAACTACTCACATGAGAATTCTTGTCTGGAATACCAAAAGCTTCTGACTATGCCTATACAATCGGCCAAATCAAAACTGCCGCAAGAACCGGACATCGTTTTCGTACAACAGTCGGATATCATCGATCCCATACCGAAGCAGAGCGATTCGATCGACGCCCATGCCGAAAGCAAAGCCGGTGTATTTCTCGGTATCTATCCCCCCCGCCTTCAGCACATTTGGATGAACCATTCCGGCTCCAAGGACCTCGAGCCAACCAGTATGCTTGCACACGCTGCACCCCGCACCTTTGCAGAGAAAACAGCGAACATCCACCTCGATACTCGGCTCGGTGAACGGGAAATAGCTCGGACGGATCTTCAACTCGGTATCTTCTCCGTAAAACCTGCGGGCAAACGCCAGAAGGGTGCCTTTCAGATCCGACATCCCTACATTCTCGTCAATATACAGCCCTTCCACCTGCCCGAACAGGCAGTAACTCCGAGCACTGATTTCCTCGTTACGGTATACACGGCCGGGCATGATGCAGCGAATGGGGGGATTCTGATTCTCCATTACTCGAATCTGTACCGGCGAAGTATGGGTTCGCAACAGCACTTCCTCGGATACAAAGAATGTATCCTGCATATCACGAGCAGGATGGTTCGGCGCAAAGTTCAGAGCTTCAAAGTTATAGTAATCATTTTCCACCTCCGGGCCGTAGGCAACGTCGAAACCCATACTCATGAGTATTTCGATCATTTCGTTGCGAATTCGAACCAGCGGGTGTATGCTCCCCTTGGGAAGAGGATACCCCGGAAGCGTCGGATCAAAAGAGGAATCGGCACATTCAGCCGCATCTTCGGCTTTCCATGGCGCCCGGACGAACAGTTCCTCCGCCTGAGCACGGATGGCGTTCACACGTGCTCCAACAATCTTTCGCTGCTCAACAGGAAGAGATCCGAGGCTTTTGAGAACGGCCCGCAGCAATCCCTTTTTGCCGAGGTATTTGATTCTGAATGCCTCCGCGGACGCATCATCGACAACGGCCTTCAGCCCATCATTGATTTCCCGTTCCAAAGCATCGAGTTGAGCAGAGGTAGTGTAATCATTACTGGTGCTCATCTACTTTTCAGTCCTCGTTAGTTCGTGGTGGTGTCGGGACACCGCATTGCGTTCACCGCCGATCCCGATCAGAAATGCTTCACTTTTCGTAAAATAGAATATTTTGGAGACCTCATGGATAAAAACGCGCAACCGGCCCCGATTTCCCTATCAACCCGCCAATCGACGGCAGTATTCCGCTTTCTGAGCACTGCCCGAAAGCCTCCATGAAGGAATTGCTTCGGCTATAAACCGAACCGAAAAGCATTTCACCCCTTCAAGCCACAGGGCGAAACGGCCATTGCGCCATTCCGCCCCGAATACATGATGCCGAACAAGTCTGCTTCGCCGAATCAGCTTTGCACTTGCTCAACCAACTTGGTAAACATTGCCGGTTCGTGAACCGCCATGTGAGCCAGAATCTTTCGATTCAGTTCGATGCCTTGTTTTTTGAGAGCACTCATGAATTTGCCGTACGTTGTTCCGTTCATGCGCGCCGCGGCATTGATACGGACAATCCAGAGAGAGCGAAAATCTCCCTTTTTCCGTTTCCGATCACGATATGCGTACGTACCCCCTCGCCAGAACGCATCCTGAGCGGTACGTATACAATTTTTGCGCTTACCGAATTGTCCGGATGTGGACTTCAGTACTTCTTTTCTTCTGCGCCGCGAAGCGACAGCGGTTTTTGCTCTTGGCATTTTATATCTCCTTCAACAACTTACCACGTGAGCCGACTAAGGCGGAACCCCTCCCGTCGGGCGAAATTCTCGCTCCGAGGGAACTGAGAACACAAGGATAAAGAACGAAAACCAGGAGTGATACCTCTTTACCGTCCCGGACATGGCATGGTATGCCCGCTCCGAGAAGAGTGTGCGGGTGCTTTAGCGATTCACCAGCATGCTCTTGACTTTGCGTTCCTGCGTGCTGTCGACTAATGTCATCTGGCGCAGATTCCGTTTCCTTTTAGTACTCTTTTTTGTCAGAATGTGGCTCTTGTAAGCCTTTTTCCTTTTAAGATGACCCTTTGCAGTCAGTCGAAAGCGTTTTTTGACTGAACTGCGGGACTTTCCCTTTGGCATAACCGGCTCCCGTCATTGTTTATAACACTACTGCAAAAGCTCTCTATCCATCGTTCTGAACCTTCGAGGCTTTCTCAGAATCCTTTTCAGCGGCTTCTTTTTCTTCGCGCTTGCGCTCCTGCTGAACCTTGCGCTCGTAGGTCTTTATTTTCGCTCTATCAGGAAGGTACGTGGAAACCATATTCCGTCCTTCCATCCTGAATTGCTGTTCACCCGTAGCGATATCCTTCAGATCCTCTTCCAGCTTCTCGAGGACCTTACGTCCAATATCGATATGGGTTATCTCCCGGCCTCTGTACACCATCGTGGCCTTCACGCGATCACCGTTTAAAAGGAACTTCCGTGCGTGTTCCATTTTGAACGTGTAGTCGTGTTCCTCGGTTTTCGGGTGGAATTTCACCTCTTTGAGATGTACCTGATGCTGCTTCTTCTTGGCTTCTTTTTCTTTTTTGGACTTCTCGTACTTGAATTTTCCGTAGTCCATTATACGGCAGACCGGCGGATCGGCACTGGGCGCAACCTCAACTAAGTCAAGTTCCGCCTCGTTGGCTTTCTGAAGCGCATCGGAAGTTGAAAGAATGCCGAGGGGTTCACCATCAGGATCGACAACACGTACGCGAGGAACGCGAATCATGTGATTTATTCTTGTGCGATCCTCATCTCTTTGGCTTCGCCTGAAACGTGGTCTGTTAATACGCGCCTCCTAAGCTTAGGTTTTTTGCACGGTAGCACCCTTTCCGCAACTACTAAGCGGGCTTTACCGATCGAGAGTCAATCTCTTTGCGTAACATTTCGTAGAAATCTGATATCTGGAAAGCTCCCAGGTCACCCCGGGTGTGTTTTCGTACCGAAACCGTACCGGTCGACTGCTCTTTCTCTCCGATAATCACCATGTACGGTATTTTTTTGACTTCGGCGTCCCGAATCTTGTATCCGACCTTTTCAGTACGGTCATCCAATTCGGCCCGAAACCCTTTTACCCTCAGATCTTGAACAGTATTTCGTGCATACTCCAAATGCTTATCGGAAATCGGCAGTACCTTAACCTGGACCGGAGAGAGCCACAGCGGAAGAAAACCACCGTAGTGCTCGATCATAATTCCGATAAACCGCTCCATGGATCCGAACAGCGCCCGATGAATCATTACCGGACGTTTCTTCTGCCCGTCGGAATCCGTGTACTCCAATTCAAACCGTTCCGGCATGCTGAAATCAAGTTGTATTGTACCGCACTGCCAGCTTCGATTCAGACAGTCCCGAATGTGAAAATCGATCTTGGGTCCATAGAAAGCACCGTCCCCCTCGTTAAGCTGATAGTCAATATTCTTGTTCTCAAGTACCGATTTCAGTGCCTTCTCGGCAGTATCCCACATTTCTACCGCACCGATAGAATCCTCGGGACGAGTAGAAAGCTCTATATGGTAGTCATTGAAACCGAACACCGAATACATCTTTATAATGAAATCGAATACCTCACCAATCTGCTGTTCCACCTGGTCCGGTAAGCAAAAAATATGTGCGTCATCCTGAGTGAACTGCCGCACTCGAAACAGTCCATGCAAAACTCCTGCCTTCTCATGACGATGGACCAAACCAAACTCGAAATTCTTGATCGGAAATTCCCGATAGCTGTGCGAAGCACTCTTATACACCAGAAGTCCGCCGGGGCAGTTCATCGGTTTCACCGCATGATCAATATCGTCGATCGAGGTGAAATACATGTTTTCGCGATACTTCTCCCAATGCCCGCTCCGTCTCCACAGCTCCTCATGAAGAATTATCGGCGTTCGGATTTCCTGATATCCGCCGGCCAAATGCTCCGCACGACTGAAATCCATCACTTCGTTGTAGACCAACATGCCCTTGGGATGCCAGAATGGGAACCCGGTACCTTCCGCATGAAAGGAAAAGAGATCCAGTTCCCGACCGAGTTTGCGATGGTCCCGTTTCTGCGCCTCCTCCAGTAACCGAAGATACTCGTCGAGCAAAGACTGCTTTGGAAATGACAGGGCATACAACCGCTGCAACATCGGGTTGTTCTCATCGCCGCGCCAATAGGCTCCAGCAGAACTCGTAATCTTGAACGCCTTCACCATCCCGGTATTCGGGATATGTGGACCGCGGCACAAGTCACGCCACTCTCCCTGCTGATACATTGAAGCAGTTCCCTCGATACCTTCGAGAAGCTCAAGCTTGTATTTCTCGCCCTTCTCGCTGAAGTACCGCCGGATTTCCTCGGCATTCATCTCAACCCGGTGCACCCGCAGCTTACGCCTTACAATCTCTTTGCACTTTTCCTCGACCGCAACGATATCTTCGGGAGTAAACGGGCGAGGCATCTCGAAATCGTAATAGAACCCATTTTCGATTGCAGGCCCTATCGCAATTTTGGCTTCCGGGAAAAGCTCCTGCACCGCCTGGGCCAGTATATGAGAAGAAGAATGGTGAAATATGCTTCTTCCCTTCTCGCTGTCGAACGTCAGAATCCGAACCGTGTCACCTTCATTGAGCGTATGGGTGATATCCACAGCTTGATCGTTAACTTCGGCCGCAACGGCCGCTTTGGCAAGCCCGGGACTAATGGCTTTGGCAAGGTCGAGGGCGGATGATCCGCCTTCAAGAACCATTTGTTTTCCGTCGGGAAGCTGCACCTGCATTATATGAAATCCTGGTATATAGTGATGGGTTCCGAGTATACCCTCCCAAAATCGGATACCTGTCCAATTCGGATAATCTCGCCCAACATTTTCAATCGACTTCAGTTAGAATCAAACAAAACAACACCGATTTCCGGTGTTCTCAGCGATAATGCCCCTTTCAGGACTCTTTTCGCCTCTTTTCGTGCACTTCGCCATGGAAAAACCATGGTGTCCCGGGGTAAGAGGAGAACCGAGGGACATGTCGGATAAGCCTGGGCTTGTCCACTCATCCGGTGCGGCTCGTAAAAAGCCGCGGATGAGAATATGGGCGATACTGGACTCGAACCAGTGACCCCTTGCATGTCAAGCAAGTACTCTAACCACCTGAGCTAATCGCCCCAAAACGTTCCACACAACGGCAGATTTTGTCGTTTCAGAATCCTTAAAGATATCAAATGGCGGAATTGAAGTCAAGAGAGGGGTAATTCTATGCCGCCGACACTGAAATATGCCGAATTCCAGGGTAACCTCTTGTCACCTAAGGGTATGTTCAAGATGGGTGAAAGTCTTAAAAACAGAGATCCGGTAGCGCCGTTAGGCGTGACATCTCTGTAGGAACGGAAATCTCATTGCAATCCACAAGGTCCGTAGGACCGACATGTCGCCCCGATGGGGCTCTGGTGTTACGTTGTTGGATCTTTTCTACAAAGATGCCGGCCCTACC
>CAYFVL010000121.1:0-16314 GCA_964346405.1 uncultured Fibrobacterota bacterium | reverse complement strand
ATACTGCTCTACCCCTCGACTTCGCTCGGGGCATCGCCTCGGCTCCGCTCGGTACGGCGGTTCTCGGCTGCGAAACTTGGGCTAACCCGAGTTTCGCAGCAGGGTTGAGGAAGCTTATATCACAACAGATCCGCCCTTTTCAAGCAACTTCCGAATCTTTTGGGCATCCAGATTGTCGGAACCCAAACCCTCGTCGAGCATCGACCAGGCGGCAACGCCGGCGGCTTCACCCATCTGGTTCATATTCACCATTACCCGAAGAGCCGAGTAGGCAATCGGGTCGGCATCGAGCATTCGGCCCGCCATGAGAAGATTGCGCAAGGGACCTTCAGGAATGAGGCTTCGGAGTGGGATCTGATAGAATGTCGGGTCCTCGGCAATTGTTTCCCGCCATCGACCAATCTCCTTTGGATACCCCGGGCGCAAATACACCTGGGTTCCGTCCAGGTATCGAAATGTAATTCCCGGTTTGTCCTGATGGTGAATATCTACACGATAGCTGCCGTTGGCTACTGCATCGTTGAACCGCGTACCATAGAGAACATCGTCCCCGGTCATGCGGTATTCCGACCGTATGTGGTATGTCTCCCGCGTCCCCACGTTCGAGGGGAGTGCTTCGATTCGTACCCTGCGTGAATCGAACCGTTCAACGATATCCAGAATGGCCCGAACCTGCCGACGACCCTCGATTTCCGCCCTGGTCAGGTCATCGGTGGTAGCGGTGTTGACTCCGTAAATCCGTGTCCCGGCGAGCATGTAGACATCGGATCCGGGCACGTAAGCGCCCCACAGGAATCCCTCCGGAAGATTGTAGGTTTCCCGGTGTTCGTTAAGAAGCGCATTGACATGCTCGTCATTGCCGCCCCAGTTTGATAATTTCGCGCAGGTTGTGGGGGGATGAAGGTGTGAGGCCATTATCGATTCAATCCCCGCGCTTCGGCACAGGTCTCCGTCCCCCGTGGCGTCGATAAAAACACTGGCCCGAATTGCCCCGCGACCGGATTTGGTTTCCACAAGGATTGCCGTAACTTTGTCGTTTTCGATCACCGGAGAGGAATAAAACGCGTGAAGGATCGGATGGATTTTATTTTCCACCACGAGTTCATCCAGCTCTATTTTCAGCTCCTCTGAATTGAATTCCCACCCTCGTGATACATCGGAAGCATACCTTCGCACCGCGTCCCGGACCATTAGTCGATCCATCACTTCAGTTGTCAATCCACCGATAATCCGACGCTCATGCGTGGTGTTCATCGGGGTATGCCAGATATTCACCATCGAAGCCGTTGCGGTGCCGCCGAAACAGTTCAGTTTTTCAACGAGTACTACACGTGCACCCGGGCGAGCGGCACGAACTGCCGCAAATAAACCCGTACAACTCCCGCCAACCACACAGATATCAGCATCATACAACACCGGAACCTTACGTGCCGGCTCTGATATAAACGATGTATTCATACACGACTCTCTTGAATTGCGGATTTCGGATTCGCCCGTCCCCCGGCGCCGATCATCCGCTACCTCGAACCCCGAACCCCCATCTCACCAACACGTCAATCGTTCTCTCGGCGAAAACGAAGCGTCTATCATGCGAGTCAAAGCCCGGCTTCGCATTGCTTCCAGTGCACCGCGGTGACTCTTCCGCCCGGCTCTGTTATGTACTTCGTGCTCCGGCTCAGACAAGTCGTATAACACTTCCTGATCCTCACCATACCGGAGATATTTGTATTCATCGGAGCGAAGCATGATATAGCCTGGATGGTGATATGCGAGTACGTCTGCTCGGCCGTCGGGCTCTTTCCCGGCCAAAAGATCCGCGGCATAGGACCTACCGCTCATCCGACGGTCCGGTGTTCCGCCGCACAGCTCCACCATCGTGGGCAGAAGGTCGGTCATCTCCGTGAGCGCATCGATATCGGTTTGATCCGTCCCGAGGCCCTCCGGCCAATGGAACACGCAGGGCACATGCATTACTTCGTCGAAGAAGTGTGGTCCCTTGAGAGTCAATCTATGGTCACCACACATGTCACCGTGATCTGAACAGAACACGATCAGGGTGGAATCCAGGTCATTGCGTTTCCGCAACTTGTCCAGAACCTGCCCCACCGCCATGTCGACTTCGGTTACGAGCGCATAGAAATACCGCTGATATTCCTGAAACTGTTCGAGACTCCATCCCGATTTAGCCTTCAGCATCCGGGCAAGGCGATCCGGTTTGTCGTTCCACTCCTCGTCGGCCATTTTGGGAAGGGGCAGCTTGACATTTTCATAATGCGAAAAGGCTTCTTGGGTGGGGATCAGCGGAGGGTGCGGCGCAAAGAATCCCAGATGCAGAAACTGCGGGTTCCACCCTCTCATTCCCAGGTAGTCGACGCTGGCCGATGCGACCCAACCGCTGTGGCTCGTGCCAAAAGGTGCATCGAGAACCCGCGGACTCCACTGCGCCCCCGACTCCTTGTGAGCCGCGGTACGTACGTGTAATTGATGATACTCAGGATATTTACTTTTAAGATACCGGGTGTATGCATCGTCAAGACTCCCCAACGTCTCTGAATTCCAGAACGTATCGAAACCATAGGTGTTGCGCGGTTTCGATTCATACGCATGCCCGTCGTGGGGCTGGAGATGAAGTTTCCCTATATGTCCGGTATCGTATCCCAAACCCTTGAATTCGTGTGAAGCCAGCGGGGTGAAATCATCGGGAAGGCAGAAGCCGTTTTCGGTAATGCCCGTCTGTTGTGGATACAGTCCGGAAAAGAAACTTGCCCGACTCGGCATGCAGACCGGATTCTGCGTATAGCATCGGTGGAAATTGGCGCCCCGCGAGACCAGGTAGTCGAGATTCGGGGTATGCATTGCCGAATTCCCATAAGCACCGATACAATCATAGCGCATGTGGTCGGTTGATATCCAGATTACATGTTTTGGTTTTTTCATGGATTCAACCTATCTTGTACTGCAATACGTGGTCCGTCAGCTCATTCAGATCAACAGTGGCCGCTCCGATGCAGGTGTCGGTACATCCATAATAGATGTACAACGTTCCGTCTTTTTCCACGGCGGCGGTTGGGAAAATGACGTTCGGTATGATCAGCCCAACCTTTTCGTAATACTCTTCGGGTTCCATGATGAAATGAGGGCAGCGCGCGATTACCTTCTTCGGGTCCTCCAAATCCAGCATCATGATCCCCACCCGATACACCACATCATCATCGACACCGTGGTACAGCAGGAGCCAGCCTTTGTCGGTTCGGACCGGTGGTGACGCCGCGCCGATCTTGCCGCCTTCCCAGTCGGTGTTCCGGGGCCTGGCCAGAAGCTCGGGAGTCGACCAGTTCACCATGTCTTCGGACGAAGATATCCAGATGCTCGGACCGGTGGTTCCATACTCGGGACCAACCCATCCCATCGGCCGACGAATTGCGACGAATTTGCCGTCGATTTTTTCGGGAAAGATCACCACGTCCCGATCATCCACGTCGTTGCCGGTAATCCATCGTTCGAATTTCCAGCTCCGAAGGTCTTTGGAGGTGGCTATTCCGGATCGGGTATTGTTGATACCCTCGAACATCTTGCCGACCACGGGTGAGTAATTCGGCTCGGTGATCCCGTTGGGCACGCAGTTATAGTTATAATGACGGTGCGCAAAGGTGAGATAATAGGCGTCGTCGATTTTCACCACTCGCGGATCCTCGACTGTTCCCTGGGGATAGCCAAGCTGTTCGGGACCGAACACGGGAAGCTCCTCGACCAGTTTGAAATCGATACCGTTCGTGCTTTCGAGAAGTCCCAACTGGCATTTCAGCGGCTGAAGACCACTACATGCTCTCTCGAGCATGTAGAAAGTACCGTTTTCGATTATGACGGCCGGATTGAACGACGCGACCTTCCTCCAGGGGTGAGATCCTGGTATTACGATCGGGTTTTGGGTGGAACGTTGAATTTTCATATATTTTGGCTCCATTCAGTTAAAGGCGTGGTTGGGACACGAGTGCCGAAAACCGGGGGCATCCCCGCGAACGGGGCGGGACGGAATGGGATGTGTTATTTTACCCAAATCCCTTGGTAATACCCGGCTGATAGTGATAAACCGACTGAATACGAATTCATGGACGGTATCAAAAGATACCACTTGCAACGCAATGACGCTAATTAACTTGCGTGGGGCCTTTGAAACTTTCGTTCTGGAGAGCTGTGGAGTGACGTCAATTATCGAAGAAATAGATGCGTTTTTGTCTCAGGCCGTTCCCGGCTTTTTCAACCGATTTATGCTCACCGGAGAGATACCGCGTACCGTGGCGGGACACCGAACATTTTCAGGAACCTGGGGCGCCGGTCTTGAACTTCTGGCGGCATTGCATGAGTCTGGAAGGCATGAAATCAACGGACGGTCGGTTGAGGATTTGGCGGTTCGGTTTTTGAAATCCGTTCAGGGACGCGAGTGCAAAACCTGGTGGTCTTACTTCCTGATTGAAGGGATTCGGGCATTTGGTCGGTCATGGGATCGTAATCCGTTAATTGCCCAATTGTCGTCTGAAGAGCGGGAATTCCTCCGTGGGGCTACCGATACGACGGATATTGTCGATGTCCCCCGGGAGCGCCTGATCAGGCATCCGAATAACTATTGGCTTGTGGTGGCTCTTTGTGAGAAGGCGCGGATCGAATCCGGCATTCAGCCCTGTGACGAGGTTTTCAAACTTGCGACGCGCAAAACCGGTGAGGTGTTTCTGGAAACCGAGTGTGGTTTCCTGGACGACGACCATGAAAAACGTGGTCGCTACGACATGTACATGTATCATCTTCATACGATCGAGCCGCTGTTTCCCTATTTTCCCGCCGAGAAAACGGCACGGGCTCTGAGCAAGCTTCGTGAATTGTATCTGGCCACTGCTCACCCGAACGGTTCGGGAATTCAGTGGGGACGCTCCAACGGGGCGGCGGGAATGGTTGAAATGCTCAGAGTCGGTGCCTTTCTGCTTCGACACCCGGATGAGACTTCGCATGGCGGAATTCGCTCGCACCTGGCCGCCACCGTGCGCGCCGTAACCACCGACTGGTGGTCCGACGACGCCCTCAGTGCTCATCGGTATCGTTCGCCCCACTGGTACATGGGCCCCGGGCGACTTCTGGAACGCAGTATGCTTCTCCTCACCGCTTTGGCCCGAACCGGTATGGAATTAAAAAACATGCCGCAAGCGGTAAGCCTCGATCGAGGTGTGTGGCAGGATGTTTCAGCATACCCCGAGCAGGATACCTGGATACCGTTCGATTCACATGGTGCAGGCGTATGGTGTGTCCGCAAGGGATCGCTGGCTTTTCAACTCCCGCTGGTTGAGGGATTCACCTCGGATTATGTGGCGGCCCCCGTGTACTCGGGATTGTTCGAACAGGTGGTCGACAAAGGAATGCCATGTGGGGTTCCAGTAGTCGATTTCGATCGTATGCGGTATTTACCGCTTCATCATCCCGTCGATGTCGAGTGGGGAAGGGAGTATCTGAAATGGACGACCCCGCTATGGACCCATTGTGTCGATTGGGATTGGTGGAAAGGCGCCGAGGATCGGCATGGACGACGTTCGGTTGAGGCCCGAATCGAAGGGGAATCGCTGAGGATTGACGAGCAATGGGAATTTGACGAATTCCCGACAAATCTTGGAATTTGGTTTGCCGAATCCGTAAAACCGGTGAAAGTGAACTGGCTTCGGTGTTCTTCTTCGTTTGTTCCCGCAACTATCGAGGTTTCGGGGATGAAGGAGTGGCGGAGTCACTATCATGAGATTCAAAAGATTCACCAGATAGATATTGAACCGTCGAAAAAGGTAACATTGAGTTATCGCCTCACGCCCGGAAAGTAAGGGAGTATCGTTTTTGCCGGCGTGGTCGCGAAACTTGGGCTAGCCCGGGAGCAACAATGGAAATTCGTGAAATGAAAATAGACGACCTTGCCCCGGTGTATCATCTTGGGGAGAAATTATTCACTTCGGAGCGACACTCCAATCTGTATCGAACCTGGAGCGAGTCCGAAGTGACCTCCATGTTCCTGTCCTCGCCGCGGTTGTCGCTGGTGGCTGAGGAGGATGGACGGGTGGCCGGTTTTCTTCTGGGTTCGATCATTCAGAAGCCCCGGACGGCATGGAATTATGGTCATTTGGTGTGGCTGGGGGTGGATCCCTCATGGCAGCGAGGTGGGATTGGGCGAAAGCTCTATGAGTATTTTAAAGATATAATGACTGAAGAAGGCATTCGCATACTGATTGTCGATACGCAGGCCGACAACGAGAAGGCTCTGGCGTTTTTCAGACGGCGGGGATTTGCTCAGGAAACCGAGCACGTGTATCTGGCCCTGAATATCGAGAGCGCCGGACGGGACAACGACGACATGAAAGGAAGCAATATTGCCTTATGAGCAACGAGCCTGTACCGATAAGCACCGATCGACTCGAGCAGCTTACACAGGATCTGATCGACATTTACAGTCCGAGTGGGAAAGAACGCGATGTACTTCGTTTTCTGGATAAATACCTCATGCGGCACGGGCTGCCTGTTCAGCGGGTGGTGGTTGAAGCCGATCGGTACAATGTCGTGATTCCCGGCGATGGCGATGAGCCTCAGGTATTGTTCATCGGTCATATAGACACCGTGTCCGCCTTCGATCTGGAAAACTATTCGTATACTCGTGTAGAGGACACTGTTTACGGTCTCGGCGCCACCGATATGAAAGGGGCCTGTGCGGCAATGATCGAGGCATTCACCGCCTTTACCCGAAAAACCGGCCGCGTGCCGCCGGTCACACTCGCCCTGGTTGTGGGGGAGGAAGAAACAGGCGACGGTGCGGCGGCATTGGTGAATGAACATCGGGCGCCCTGGGCGGTGGTTGGGGAGCCAACCGGAATGGTTCCCTGTCTGGGGCACTACGGGTATGTCGAACTCGAACTGAAAAGCGCCGGGGTTCGAGCCCATGCGTCAATGGCGCAGGTCGAGCACAATGCAGTCAACGTGATGCTCAAGAGCCTTCTTGACATTACCAAATACGTACAGAAGACCTATCCTTCCGCAATTTACAATATACGTGACGTCAATAGTTCCGAAGCCGGATTTGCGGTCCCCGACCGATGTACCGCGTCAATTGACCTTCACTTGCCGCCCGACGCCCCGGTTGGGACCGTATTGGTAGCTCTTGAAGAGCGGCTGTTGGAACTGCGCAAATCGTCCGAAAAGATCGATTGCGACTTTCCCACCGTGGACGGCGGTTATGAACTACCGGAACGCGGTTTTCTTCCCGATATACTCCAGGAAGTATTCTCGTCTATGGGGCGGGCCTGGAAAACGAGCAATTTCAGGAGTCATTCGGACGCTAACCAGCTCTGGTCGGCCGGGATCAAGCCGGTGGTTCTTGGCCCCGGAAGTCTTGCCCAGGCACATACCGAACATGAATCGGTATCTTTCTCTCAGTTAGTCGATGCCGCCGGGGTGTATTATCGGGTATTGGAGGCGGTTGATGAACGGGTTAACGGGTTGACGGGTTGACGGGTGGTTTTGATGCTTGGGGATTCACTCGGTCAGAGCCAACGAATTCAGGGGTAATTCGAAACCCTGGTCCGGGTTTCGCGGACGAGAACGAGCAGAGTGCCGTGAGTTGGTTGGGAATCCCGGGCTAAAATTTTGAAACGGACTTTATGAATACAATCAATGAATTCGTATCGGTGCTGACAAGGCGGCAGGCGTTTAGTCTGGCGGCGACTATTGGGCTGATTATTGTCTCGGCGCTTCTGACCTGGCTTCTTATCCATCGGTATGAGCGAAAAGCCAGGGAACGTTTGCAGAAACGGCCGGGGTATGCTCCGGTGCCGACCAACTCTCCGGTATCTCATCCGCTGCGCAAAGCGAAAGAGAAAGCTCTCCAGAGTATCGTGTTCCGCTTTTCGATAATGCGGCATGCCGTTGTATTTCTTCTTGTTGTTATCCTGGTAATTCTACTGGTGGTTCTTCTGGCCGGAACAATCCCCGCGGTCATTATATCGACATCGGTGGCCGCGGCCGGTATAATTCTCGGTATCGCGGCACGACCGATGCTCGAGAATTTCGTGTCCGGTGTCATGATGACGTTTTCGGGATCGGTCAATGTAGGGGATACCGTTATTATCGATGAGCGATACGGCACAGTCGAGGATATTACCCTCACACATACAGTTGTCAAGCTTTGGAACTGGTGGCGGCATGTCTTCCCGAATTCAGTGCTTATGTCGAGAGCCTTCATTAATTTGACGCTTTACGATTCTTATCAATGGTGTCACGTGGAGTTCTGGGTTTCGCATGAAGCCGATCTTGGTCGTGTCCGAACCGAAGCGGTCGAGGCGGCAAAAAGTCACCCCAAAAATGCCGACTACGAGTCCCCACGGTTCTGGGTTATGGAAATGGGCAAGGAAGGGATTCGATGCTGGATCGCGGCCTGGGCGGATAATCCCAGCGAGGCCTGGGATCTGTCCAATGGAATTCGAACCGAACTATCGACCAGACTGTCGAAACTGAAAATCTATCCCCACCGTTTCAATATCGGCTTTGACCAACCGGTGGGGTCCGGGATGAAGCACTCAAGCTGACTGATATGCCGTGAGTCGATTGCGAAACCTGGGTTAACGCTATGAGCGAAAACCACACGTCCGAAGTATGCCGTGAGTTGATCGCGAAACTTGGGCTAGTGGGAATTTCTTGAAGCGACCATTCAGTGCCGCCGCCGTAGACCTCGGGCCCCCTGGGCCTGCCTGTTTGAGGAGGCGTCCTCAAGAAAAAAAACGAGTTTTCAGTGGTCGATCTCGCAACAATCATGATACACTTATCCGTAATGCAATTAATTCCTGCTTTGTTCACACCCCTGGCGCCGGTCCGAAAGTGTACGGAAATTGCTTGTACATCGTCACACCGAGCTAAACGATGTGTATATGTTAGTTTCTGTGCGAAAAGCCCCTGAAAACAGAGGCTGATCCCGCCCGTCGGGACGAAGTGCCCGTTTTTGGGCTTTCGGACAAGCACTACTTAATTTCAGAGCAACGCACGACCGTCGGCACAAGAAGTATCGCTGACCTTAAGCAAGGTGGTGCACTATTCGGTTTCTCTCGAGATTCGCGGTTTTTGCGGTAACTCTTTTCGCCGCGCTGTTTGCCTCCGGATGTTATCTCCCCCGGCAGGGAGTCGGCCTCCTTTCCGTGTATGGTCGAGCCCGCAAGTCGGAAAGGATTCTGAGAACCACCAATGATGAGCAAGTGCGGGAATTTCTCGCTCAGGCCGCCGCCATAAAACGGTTTGCCGTTGATTCTCTCGGTCTTTCCGACGACAGAAATTACACTAAATATGTGGAAACAGATAAACGGTATATGGTCGATGTGGTCACGGCTGCCCGGGAGGACTCTTTTGAGCCTCATAAATGGTGCTGGCCGTTGGTAGGGTGCGTTCCCTATAAGGGATTTTTCCGGCGCGAAGATGCCGATCGGCTGGAGGCGAAACTGAAGAGGAAGGGGTATGACGTCCACCGGTGGCGGGCCGGCGCGTTCAGTACGCTTGGGATTCTCTCGGATCCGCTTCTGTCCTATATGAAGGACTATTCGCTCTATCGATTGGCTTCAATGCTGATTCACGAACAGACCCATGCCACCCTCTATATTGGAGGGGAAGCGCAGTTCAACGAAGAACTGGCAACCTTTGTGGGGCGGGAAGGCGCACTCAGATACATCGCATACACTCGTGGAGATACCTGCGAGGAGTATGTCCAGACCCGCAAATACCTTCGCGACTATGATGTGTTTCTTTCATTTATAGCGGATCTGTGTGCCGAGCTGGAGAACCTTTATAGAAGCGATTTGCCGAAAACGGAACTACTGGCGGAAAAAGACAGAATTATTGCGGATTCCCGTGAAAGATTCGCATCTCAATACGATTCGATTTTCGAGACGGATCGGTTTCGAGGCTTTATCAATGCAGAAGTGAACAACGCTTACCTTTCGGCCCATAATACGTATTTCAAGGATCTTGCCCTCTATGATGAACTGTACAAGGGTAACGGTTGGGATCTCGCCCGGACAGTTTCGGATTTGATGGGGGCGCGCCGGCATGCAAAGGCTCCCAAGGAATACGTTCGGCGCCTTGTGGAAGAAAGGACTGTGGCGAGCCCTTCTCCGTTTGAGTAAGAATTCACTCCCCACCAAGCCACTCTCCAAAGCGCCTGTCCGATGTTTTTTTCGCGTTGCGAAACCTGGGCTAGCATTCCGGCAGTACGGATTTCGACAGACGATTATCTACGGATAATCTTTGTCCCAGACCATGAAGCATTATTAACGTCGTGCGCTCTGAAAAGGTAGACGCCGGCTCCAATGTCGGCGATATCGAGACGTTGTCGCCCCGCGCCGTCGACAATCCACTGCCGCACACGTCGACCCCCAAGGTCGTACAGGCCCAAAATGCGGGGGCCCTTGGCGCTTTTGTCAAAAGTAATCGCATTCCGACCCACTCGGAATGGTAGCTTTATCGCCGATTGCGGTGCGCTCGATGCAGACGGTACAGATAGTGCATCGCTTGAAATTACTATTTGAGACGACCATGGGTTGAGTGTCACTGCGCTCCCGACGGGGTTGCCGTCAATATCGATATATGTCCCGTTGAGCGTTACCACGGAATCCCGGGGAGTTGGGTTGAGCAGAAGTACCGAGCGCTTTTTGGGATCCTCACGGACCGCCGCGACCCGATATAGGTTTACATTATCGATATACATTACTTTATTTTCCCCCCGAAGCTCGAATTTCAGACGAGCATTTTCAAGGGAAGCGGTTGGTTTGAATATCCTGGAGATCGTCTCCTTTTCACGCCTTGTCACAAAGACTGATTCGAACGCATTGTTCCAGGCGCCGTCGTCTATGCTAACCGTCGATTGCCACGGTTCGCCGGCGGCTACCGTGAAAGTCAATAGGTAATAGTTGTCTTTGTGTATCGATAAGCCTTCCTGAGCGGCGAATCCGTTATACCCTTTCGTGAAGGTAAGCGCCAGAGAAGGACCCAGCACGCTGTGAGCGGCCGCTTCGATAGATGCGCCGTTACTTAGACTTTTCCACGATGTCGAGCCGTTATTGAATTCGCCGTTGATGATCATGTTTTCGCTAAGGGTGTCTTTTATGGTAAAGGGTAGGCCGGTATAGGGGCAGCCGCGCGCCTGGGCGTCCCCGGCTTCCATCCAGGTCTGCACCGAAAAGATTCGGCCTCCCGAAGCCGATTCGCGAATAACTGCATTGCTGTATGGGTTACAGTAATAGTTGCCCGTGAAATCGGCCCAGGAGGTTGCCTTTTCAAAAAGGGCAAAGACGACATCGCGGTCCTCGTGGAGGGTGTAAAAGATGTTATTGGTCACTTCGTTGTCGTTATTTCCCGAGCTGTTGTCGATCATGTCGAAAAACACCAGCTCCCCGGAATTGTTATAGACGACATTATCCGCGATTCGACTGTCGTACGTATCTATGCCGATGATCCCGTTGTTTCTGTTGTCGTAAATTGTATTGTTCTCAACAAGTATGTTTTTGTTGTTATTTCCACCGAAATAGAACCCGTTCGCCCGTATAATATTGTCCTTCGGAATGCCCTCGAGATTGCCGTACGCCCCGGAAATAAAGTTGCGTCGTGCAACTATGTCGGTCTTATGGAATGGAATGGCGATACCTCCGCCGTCGTTTAGCGTCAGTGCGGTATTGCGGACAATATTCTCTTCGATTGTAGTAAATGACCCCATCGTGATGCCCAGGTAGCCGATGCTGTCCACGATGCAGCGACGAACCGTGCCGTGGCCGCCGATGATGATGCCCTGGGATCCCCATGCGTCTCCGTATCCGCCAATGAGTCCGAGGCGGCGCACCGTGCAGAATTCAACCACGCTCCCTTCTCCGCCCGCCTGAATGCCATTGTTGAGCCCGTCTGTTACCGTGCAGTGTGCAACGATGTTATTCTTCCCGTGAAGTTCGATCGGTTGGCTGCGTATACAGTAAAAGTCACACGCCAGGACCTCTACGCCGGGGTTGTTGTTGGAGCAATACACCGAGCGTTTGTCCTGGTAGGCAAACGAAAGTCCCTCAAAGCGAATGTGACCCGTTCCCCACTGGATTTCGATACCCGTTTCGCGTTTAACACCCCAATACACATCTTCAACCGGATTCTGATCCGTATATAGGTAGATCATGGATTCGGTTTCATCGTAAAACCACTCGCCCGCGATATCCAGAAATCTTTTCGCTTTGTCGAGATAGTAACCGTACCCGGCGCCGCCCTTATATGTCGTTGCTCTCTCCAGGGTGATCTCTCCCGCCGCTGCCGCGGTGACGCGCCGTCGCTCGAACGTCCAGTCATTGGTCCGCACAACCGCGTCGGCTTCGATATAGCTGTCGGCGGGCCCATTCAGATTCGTCCCGTCTTTGATCTTGATTTTGTCGGGCATATCATCGTCCATGATGAAAAAGCCTCTGTTTGGGGTACGCGCAAAGCGTTGGATTTCTTTACCTTTGTAGAGATTAAAGGGCTTAAAGGAAACAGATGCACGATATATGTTACCTCCCGTATTCTCCCAGCCTTGAATAGTTTCGGCCCCACAGATAGTCGGTTTGTCTTCGTCCGGCCCGTAAGAGGTTATGACCACGGGATTGCCTTGGGCGCCCGGGGTTTTGATTTTTCCCGATTCCCTGAACAAATCACCTTTTTTTAGAAGAACCATATCGCCGGGACCGGATATCTTATCCAATGCCGCACCAAGGGTTGCCAACGGAGCCGCTTCGGACAAACCGTCGTTCTGATCGCTCCCTTTTGTTGAGGAGACATAATACTTTTCGGCGGATACGATAATCATCGTCGCCGAGAAAAGAATCAGGGCGAATACCCGGATCGATTCATGGGTCATTTCATGGCACGTCTTTCCCATTTTTTCATCCTCACTCGGTAGTTGTTGTACAATTTGGCATTCCAATACATTCTTGTTAAACCTGGGTTAATATATCTGTGACCGCGAACGTTTTTTGGTCAAAATGAAACGAGTTTATTATCCGGCCGCTGGTTTTCAAAGCAGAGCTTTATCCAAGCATCGCTTCGTGTTGTGGATGATATGCGCAGTTCGTCGATACTACCTTTTGTTTCTATTGTCGTGGCGTCATTCCGTCCGATTCTGAGAACCGGTTGCGAATAGGTAACAAACGGCATTCCGTCGACCTTTTCCCTTCTGGACAATGTGCCATTCTCGTACAACGCTATCTCGTTTCCGGTGACCGAAACGACTACGAACCGCCAGTGGTCCAGAGCCGTGGTCGGATCCATTTCACCCGTAACGGTCTGCTCTCCCGAATCGGTTTGCAGGGAAAACGAAATCGGCACACGAACACTGGCGCCTTCGGTCTGGTTCGTGGTGAACAATCGCCAGTACGACATATCTATCGCGGTGTCGATGAGTTCCATGAAGTACTGCGCCGTCAGGTCGGGTTCACGGTATCGGTCTATGTTAAACCAGCAGGAGAGAGTAAACGAGAACGCGGGATTACTATATGGGATAGCCAAGTGTCCTACCTCGATATGGTCGCCGGGGCCGTTAAAATCCTGTCCGTACCCTATAAGCCCCAGTTGCCCGCCGGCCGACACGTAATCGAGCCCATGGAATGCATTGTATGTTGCGTCTCGAAAGTTCGGCGCTCCGTCGGCACCTACGGAGAACTCTTCCAGATGCCACACTGAGACGAAATCGTTTGCGGTATCGAAAACCTCGACCGAGCGGGATTGAGAAACTATTCCTGGATTGCCCCAGTGCATTCGTATGGTTTGTTCGCTGTCTCCATGCAGTGTATCGATCAGGACCCACGCCACTGCGCGAGAGAAATCTACAATCCACTCCTCGATTTCAAACGGTATGGGAGTTCCATCCGTTTTCGAAAAATAGAGATCGCTTCCGTCTTCCCGTGTCTGTGTGAAGTCAAAATTCTGTTCATTCAATCCGACCAGCACGGGGAATGAATAGACGGTTTCGGAAACATTGGCGGCGTCGGCGGTGGTGTTCAGATGAATGAGCGTAGAATAGGTGTAGAAATGCTCAGACGGGGTGAATACTGTTGTATCCTCTGAAACACTCAGGCTCCGGGCGATGACTTGTTTTGTTTCGGGTTCCTCAACCGCACAGAACAGAAGAGAATCGAATCTGCCCTGCGGCATATTTACAAGTACTACACTGTCTCGAGTTTCCGTAACTTCCCCAATGATATCCAGCCCCGGAATAAAAGCATAGCCTTCAGGTGAATCGGAAGGTAAAGGAAATGTTCCGGTTCGGGTGGGGAGAAGAATTCCGGGCTCCAGATTTTTGGCGTCATCTCTCTCGAGGCCTATACCGTTAGAAAACCATCGATAGGCGGCGGAGTTTGCCGACGCGCTGATCGTGTAGTCTCCCGGTGGTATACCGTCGAAGGCGAATCGACCGGTAGAATCGGTTGTCTCCCACAAGGCGGAAGACGAGTCTTCGAATGGATTGTAGTCGCTGGAGAGCATAGCAACCCTGACATTCACGACCGGGACTGAATCTGAACCGACAATTGTTCCCGCAACCGCGGCATTTCCGGTATTATTGCCTGAGCCGGATGCGACCGGTTGCGAGGAGCTTCCGCATTGGATCGCCGTAAGGCAAAGTAGCTGAAAGAATAACGCAAGGCCGTATGGAAAAGGTAGTCGTTTCATTTCCGCGTTCTTTTCTCGAGCAGTGGAAAAAACTGGAAATTAGCCTGGTATACATCGGTGGTATCCTGGTCACATCGTTGGACCTTATCGAGGATTCGCTTTTTGAATGCCTGGATGTCGGTCTTCAGTTCTTCGATCATGGCTTCCGGTATGGCAATTGTCAAACCGCTGATTTCTCGATAGCCGGGATCGACATCGGTAATCGCGCCTTCGGCAAGCTGAATCATCTTCCTGTTAAAATTTCGCACCGAGAGTGACTTCAGTTCGGGAGGAGTGGAAATGACGGCATTCCTCTGACGGAGCATCCCGGATGCGTCGCGGAAAATGAGCTGCAGTTCCAGCAGTAATCTCAGGGATTTGGCGGCCTGAGCCGGTGTTATGGAAGGATGAAGCTGTTGGGCAATCCATTTTGGGTTTTCGATGAATCCCTCAGTGTTGACAAGCTCCCTGATCGCGGAGTGATACCATTTGCCGTACAACTCGAACTGAAGGTCGGATAACCGCATTTCCTCATGGTAGTATCGATAACGGGAGAGTTCCTCGAGATGAGTGCTTTTCTCCAACTCATCCTTGCTCTGATTGTATTGAACCAGGTGATAAAAGTAGGAAACTTGCCGTTTCGTGAGTTTGAGTGCCCGGGTGTATCTGGATATGCTCGCTGAAGCAATATTATTCTTGCCTTTCAGCACCGCCTGCAGAGTCGTGGCGCTCTTGAATCCCGCTTCTTGTGCAAATGATTTGTATGTATAACCGGCGGTAACGCTCTTTTTCCAGGTATACCAGTCCCTGAGAAAAAGGCGATAATCATTATACGTAATCAGTCGTGGCTTTTTCGGTCCCTGTTTTCTGATTTGCGTTGCCTTTTCGATCATTGTTCTTCTCTGAAACCGCCATCTTCACGAAGCATAACATGTCTTCTGATTGTTTCTTGTTCACCCGATTCTTTTTCGAGTATCACATGCAAAATCGCTACACTTCAGCTACAGGTCTGCCTGCCGGTAATATACTGAAAGTGGGGTACGAAAACACTGGAAATCTTACAGGCAAAATTCTACTTTGTGTAACACATTGCAAAATAACAGGTTACAGAATTAAAAAAACTTCTGAACCAATACTATAACCAAAAAACATATGCGAATAGTGGCGAAACCGGCAACATTGTACATGAACAATCCGACCTGTTTCGAATAGTTCGATCTGGTCATTCCCGAATCTAATTCGACTTCGACAATCGACTCACGGTCCCGCCGTCCGGGAGTCACTTGCTCTTGTTTGCGGATATCTTTGGTTCGACACGCTCATCACATCGCGTTGCATCTCTTGAGCATAGCGCCGTTGCCGGGGCTCTGCGAGATGCTCCTCGATATCCACAAAAACAGCTGCGCGAGAAAACGTAATTTTATTTCTGCGCGAACCTTTTGAGCCTTGCTCAGGCGATGTCACAACGACAATCCGAAAAACTCGAGTCACGAGTACGAGTACCGTGCCTTGCGGCACTGAGTACGATTGAGTCTCTCCTTACACAAAAACTCTTCAATCAGCGAAGCGGTACTCGTACTCAGTGAAGCCGAAGGCTGAACGGTA
>CAYFVL010000120.1:0-16355 GCA_964346405.1 uncultured Fibrobacterota bacterium | reverse complement strand
GCTATTCCACCAAGCTCGAACAGCTTGCGGAACTGCTCCCGCGAATTGCCGCCGAAGAGGACCGAAAGGCTATTGTATTCAGCGAGTGGACAACAATGCTCGGACTGATCGAGGACATTCTGCGCAAACACAATTTTGGATACGTTCGCCTCGACGGCAGTGTCCCGCAGACAAAACGGGCCGCTCTTATACAACAATTCAATACGGATCCCTCCTGCCGCTTCTTTCTTGCCACAAACGCCGGTGCGACCGGTCTGAACCTGCAGGCAGCCGATACCGTGGTGAATGTCGATCTCCCCTGGAACCCGGCAGTGCTCGAACAACGCATCGGCCGGGCGCATCGAATGGGACAGATGCGACCGGTGCACGTGTATCTCCTTGTAACCGAAGAGACCATTGAAGAGAACATGCTCGGAACGTTGGCCCTCAAGCATAATCTGGCAATGGCGGCGCTCGATGTCGGCTCGGAGGTAACCAGGATCGACATGGCATCAGGCATGGACGAGCTGAAAAAGCGCCTCGAGGTCTTGCTGGGTCAGAAACCGGTTGAGGAGGATCGCAGTGAATATAACCGGGTCGAGCGTGAGGCAACCGAAATGCATGCCACCAGGCGTGAAAAAGTGGAAGTCGCGGGCGGCACTCTTCTTACTGCGGCTTTCTCAATGCTCGAAGCACTCCTGCCCGAAACCGAAAAAAACGAAAAAACGACTCGCATCGCAAACCAGATACGCGCAGCCTTCGAGGAGTGCGTTGAATCCGAAAAAGACGGCTCTCTGTCGCTTAAAGTAAAGCTCAAAAACAAGGATTCCCTCGACTCGTTGTGCTCGGCGGTCGCCGGACTGGTGTCGGCCGCCGAGGGGTCTTGATTGACTGCGTTTTCGTTAAGCAATCTCGCACAATGCTTTACGCATACGGCGCCTCTCGACGGCAAACGGTCTTTTGATGATCCGTGGTATGCCTGAACCCACGAGACGTTCGCTTCCTCAAAAACAAAACTTCATTGCCCAACGACTCTTGGAACATTTCTCCACGAGCATATTCGAACTCCCTGCCGCTCGAATTCACGTTCCCCGCCGTATACAAGTGAGAGATCCCGTGCCGATGAGCCGGCGAATGACTTCCACTTCAGTATTCCTTTTATCCAATCCACGGCTACGGTGCGACCGGATTTCATTTCCACTCCCGTTAGCCCCGAATGCCCCTCGAGGACAATATCCATTTCGTTTCCGGATCGGTCACGCCAGAAATAGAGTCCGTCAGGTTTGCCGGTATTTTCGAAATGTTTTTTGAGTTCACTCACCGCATAGGTCTCGAACAGAGGGCCACGCATGGCATGTGTTGCGAGTGTCTCGGAGGAATCTATCGAAAGCAGGTATGCCGCGAGTCCTGAATCGTAGAAATAAATCTTGGGCGTTTTTATCAATCGCTTACCGAAATTAGCGAAATGGGGTTGGAGAAGATATACTATATAACTCGCTTCAAGTATTGACAGCCATTTCCTGGCCGTGTTCACGGCGATTCCACAGTCGGAGGCAAGGTTTGAGAGATTCAGTAGTTGTCCCGTGCGTGCCGCACACATTTTGAGAAACGTGTGGAAAAGTCGCAGGTCTCCTACATTGGCGATTTGGCGGACGTCTCGCTCGATATACGTCTCCACGTAGTTTCGATACCAGGTTAGCGGCTCAAGATTTCTATCGAGTACGGGAGGATATAAACCCCCGGAAAGCACCTGTTCAAGGGTGGGGACCCCCTCACCCGCACATCCATACCACTCGCCGTAAGAAAACGGCAGGAGAATTACATTGGCTACTCGTCCCGCAAGTGACTGGGTTATTCGGGACATGAGTCCAAACTGCTGAGACCCGGTAAGAACGAATCGACAATCCTTCGGACCTTCATCGATGATCTGCTGTAGATATGAAAAAAGTGACGGGCACCGCTGGACCTCATCGAAAACCGCCCCATCACGATACCCCCGCAGGAAGGTTCGGGGATCGGATTCCGCAAACTCACGCTGATCAGGGTTTTCGAGTGAAACATAAGGACGATCACCAAAAAGCGCCCGCGCAAGCGTCGTTTTCCCCGATTGCCTCGGTCCGGTAATCGCAAGGGCCGGATACTGAGCCACCAGCCGGGAAATCATTGCTTCGGATTGCCGTTGAATCATCTGGAGAATATAAATCGTGCTAATTTGCATTCCAAATGAAAATTAGCGCGATTTTCCTTATCCCCCAAACCCCTACGCTACCAACTCCAACGTAAAACCCGTATGCAACGCACAATTCACCAGGATCGGTTTGATCCGCTGGTGCTTGCGTGATTCGTACAGTATGATCTGCGGTTGCTCGAGATTGTCGGGGTTGTCCCTGGCCACTACACCATAGTACCCGAGAAGCTGCGGGGTCGGTGAGTCGGCGATCCTTATGCGGGCTCCGACCGGGTAGACCGGAATTATTCCGGTGAGAGTCTTCACTATATCCGAATTCAGGACATCACCGCCCAGTTTAATGATCTCCCTAAGCGCATCCCGGACGGAAAGGGCGTCCGAGTTGTACCGGCCGGTCGTGAACGCATTGTACCGGTCGGCTACCGCAACGATTTCCGCAAAGCGGTGGATAACGTTTTTTCGAGAGAAATCCTTCTGTGGCGGACGATTTTCGCCGTGAAGGCCCCTGGGATAGCCGGAACCGTTCTGGTTTTCATGATGCTGAACCGCCACAGCGGCACTGGTCGGGGCAATCGAGGGGTTCTGCGACAACATCAGGTATCCGTATACTGTGTGCTGCGTGTAGATCGCCAGCTCTTCCTCGTTTCGATCACGTCGGTCCTTGTCCACGATTTCTTTTGGTAGAGCGACCAGCCCAAGATCGTAATTTATCGCTCCCATGGCCAGTTGTTTCATCTCATCGTAAGAAAAATGGTACTTACGCCCGATGCACAGCGAAGTCACCGTTACATTGATCGCATGAGCGAAAAGCTCTCCTCCTCTTCCCGAAAGCGCCGACATGTTAAGGACCACCGACGGCTGTTTCAGGATTTCCTCAATGAGGTTTTCGACGCTCCGGGCCAGACCAGAGCTGGTGAGATATTTATTGAGATACTGACGGTTCTCGCGAATCATTTTTCGCACATTCTGGACCCCGTCTTTGCGTACCCGAAGTGCGCTCTGGATGCCTTTGGCGTTTTGTGCGATCGATGCCGATACCTCGCGTTGCACATGATCCGAAATGATCTCTTCGGGGTGCACATTCTCGGTACCTTCGATCTGAATGCCAACGGTGCTGAACCCCATCTGCCGAAGGCGGGTTCGGTAACGCTCGGTAAGCCGGAAACCGGCGGCCAGAAGGAGTTCCCCCGATGGAAGAAAAATCGATTCCCCGAGAACCATTTCGTCGGTTATGTCGTCAATGGCATATCGTACCATATTCACCTATAATAGAGGCATTCCCGAAGACTGTCCGTCGAGTCGATATCCACACCCTTGTGAGGCGGTTTCGGGGTGGGGGAATACCTGGAAAAATCAACTCTATCTGTACAGCCCCCCGGGCTTTGCAGCCAACTCACGGCATTCTGCTCGTTCTCGATTGCGAAACCCGGGCTGCTCGACGTTCGCGTGCCACTTATAATGACACCGACCGCGCTCTTTAGAATATCATACGGTCGACACTCTGTCGACCCGGTTTAAACGATGGTTTTCGGGTAATGACCACGTTCCCTGAATAAAGGGCACTGGGCTAAAGCTCGAAGGCCATGTTGTCGATATTACAAGTAGCGGACAACCAGGGATGGTAGAAGCATGGAACAAGACCTCTTTCAGGGATGATGCGTATGAAGTCCGGATATGATAATCCAAACATGCGTCGCGGCCGGTTCATATGGCGCGATGAGGCAGCACAAAAGCGGTATGTCGAATCCATCACCGGCAGAATACAGGCCGGATACTACTCATCGGACAAAGTTCTGAGCAAAATTGTGGAGGAATTGGCGCCGTCGCTCAGTGAGTCGGTGGGAGAGGAGCCGATTGGATTGTGATTCTCCATAACCCGGATTTCGCAGCCAATTCACCGTCTCCCGCCATGAGACGAGCTTCAAGCCGTCGGGAATGCTGCCTTATAGCCGCGATGTTGCGGGAAATAAGGGTGAGTCGATCAGTTCGGGGCGCTGAAAATGAATGATAGAGGTCAGACCCACAAAGAGAAAGCCACTTGAGTAGAGAATCAGAAACGGGCTGACTATAAAATTCGTGTAGCCCATGAACATATAGGCACTAATCATGCAATAGGCGCCAAACGCCAGTTCGACAATGCTGGTCAGATCTTTCATCGGTCTGTAGCCACCGACGAATTTCAGTCCCTTCTTGGGGGTACGAATGAATGGCGAACGAATCTGAAAAAGCGCTTCCAGAACCGCTTTGCCGTTGTTCACCGCGAGCCCCGTCCCAATCACCATCATTATCGGAATCATGAATATTTTCTTCCAGCTCCGGTTCCCCAACAGGTGCTGCGATACCATGTACATCGACGACGGCCCACTGGTGGCCAGAATCATACACACAATAACCCCGGTGAATAATGCGGGAGGAAGACTCACTTTGATTGTGGCAAGGACCGGCATGGTAAGAACCGCCATCATGAGCATCAGCGGGTGAACCGCATAGTGAGTCAAATGAAGCACCGCCTGCATGAACTTGAAAAACGGCACCTTTTTTTCGAGAAGCCGCGGAATGATCTTGATCGCAGTCTGAATAGAACCTTTAGCCCAGCGAAACTGCTGATTCTTGAAAGCGTTGATGTCCTCGGGAATTTCGGCCGGAACTTCCAGCCCCGGAACGTACTCGGTTTCCCAGTCGGCCAGTTGCATCCGATACGACAGATCCATATCTTCGGTGAGCGTATCGTGCTGCCATCCCCCGCTGTCTTCGATAGCCGTACGGCGGAAAATGCCGGCGGTTCCGTTGAAATTCATGAACAGACCGTTCCAGCTACGCGCCGCCTGCTCAACCATGAAGTGACCATCTATACCCATGGCCTGACCCCGGGTAAGCATCGATGCCTTTCGGTTCAGATGAGTCCACCGTCCCTGTACGAGACCCAGCTTGGGACGATTCTCGAAAAACGGTACTGCTCTAAGCAAAAAATCCGGATTGGGCACGAAATCCGCATCAAAAATGGCCACGAATTCCGCATCGGTGAAATTCAGACCATGCTGCAGCGCGCCCGCTTTGAATCCCGTTCGGGTAGCGCGACGGATTACATTAATATTATGTCCACGGGCTTTCAGCTTCTCGACCACCTCGTTTACCATCTCTACCGTCTCGTCCGTGCTGTCGTCGAGAACCTGAATTTCGTGAAAATCTCGGGGATAGGTCATTGCGGCAACGGCCTCGATCACCCGGACGGCGACCGTTTTTTCATTATACATAGGAAGCTGCGTAACCACTTTCGGCAAGCGATCTCGCGTGACAGTGCCGTCAAGGTATTTGCAGGTAATCTGCTCCTGCTCCCCAGTCTTCCTCTTGCGTGCCCGCAAAAAAAGGAATGTCAGGATGTAGCACTGAATCCCGTAGCAGAGCAGGAGAAGAGAACAGAGGACATAGAGAGAACAGATAATTAGATAGAATCCCATACGCTGGACGCCGTTTTCCTTCCGTGGCCGGTTGACCCGGGTCAAAACACCGGAATGAAGGTCGGCCAAACCCCGATCCGGCAAAATCACAGTCTACAAAGGACGTATGGGGAAGGTCGCTCGAGTATTCACATCCGAATACTGAGGATTCCCAATTTCGGATATAGTTACCATTAATGGTGTAATATAGTATTCAGAGCAAAGCGATCAAAAGGATTTTGTTCCTGAAGCCACTGAAATTTTGCAACGGCATAATCGACCGCCACGTTTGAGTGCAATTCAGTCCGTACGCGACCTGGAAAACCGGGACGCAGAGCTATCCAATGCAGACGTCGTCCAGATCACTCATTACCCGGCGAAACATATCGGCATCTCTGAGAATATCCGCAATCCTGAGGTCACTCCACCCCGACTGCCGGTATCCGGTGACCTCACCCGGCCCACGAAGAAGAAGATCCTGCTCGGCGATATCGAATCCGTCAATTGTTCGACAGAAGACCTTCAACCTTTTCTCGGCGTATTCATCGATCGAAGCAGCGGGAAAGACGAAACAGTATGCCTCTTTTCCATTTCTCCCGACCCGCCCACGAAGCTGATGTAACTGGGACAGACCGAAACGCTCTGCATTTTCAATCACTATCACCCCGGCCGCGGGAACATCAATCCCGACCTCCACGACCGTAGTCGCAAGCAGAATTCGCGTTTTTCCTTCCGAAAATGCCTGCATGGTTTCATTTCGAAGAGTTTCGGGTTGACGACCATGAATCGTTGCTGTTGAAAATTTTCCCAGAGGTCCCCGTGCCAGGGCTTTGGCGAGGCGCTCAATATCCTGCAATTCGTCGTCTTCCTCCTCACTTCGCTCGATCCGAGGCACAATGAAAAACGCCTGCAAATCCGAGTTCCGTAGCTTTTCGGCGATAAAGGTCTCCATATCGAGCCGTTTTGTATCGGGGACAACATGAGTTCGGACGGTTCCACGTCCGTGTGGACGACTTCTGATTGTCACGATATCAAGGTCGCCATAAAGGGTTTTCGACAGGGTTTGCGGAATTGGCGTCGCCGACATGAGCAGGAGATCCGAGGATGGATCCTTTTGCTGCAACTGCAAGCGCTGCTGTGCGCCGAACCGGTGCTGCTCGTCGATTACGATCATTCCCAGTCGTTTGAATGACACCGAGGGCTGAAGAAGCGCGTGCGTACCGACCAAAAACCTTATCTTCCCTGTCCGTATCCCCGTCAGGATGTCACTCCTGCCCTGTTTTGTGGATCCGGTCAACAGCGCATGGCCAAAATCATGCTTCTTCAGCCATTCGCTGATTGTGGCATAGGCCTGTCGGGCAAGAATCTCCGTGGGTGCCATCCAAACCACCTGGTAGCCTTCATTCAATGCAGGCAGGCAGGCCAGAAACGCCACCACGGTTTTTCCAGAGCCAACGTCGCCCTGAAGAAGACGGTGCATGCGTTTTGAGGACGAAGAGTCCGCAAGAAGCGTTTCCAGCGCCTTTTCCTGGTGATCCGTCAGGGTAAACGGGAGACCCGAAATGCATTCCTCCAGAAGCGTACCCGTCATGAGAGGACGTCCCGGCCGACTGTACTCCCGTTTGCTTAGCCGAAGAGTCAGTGCCAGACCGTACAGTTCTTCGTATACCAGCCTGCGCCGATATGGCTCGAGTGTTTCGGGATTTTCCGGGCGATGGAGTTGATTCAGGCTCTCACCAAGGGAGGGAAATCCGTACTTTTCCTCCAATGCGGATGGTATGACCCGCGGATAGTGCTTCAAATTGTCCAGCACCCAGGAGACGGCTTTTCGCAGCCCTTTTTGCAGTAACTTGACATCCCGCATTGCCCCGGTCAGACGGTAGACTGGAAGAAACGGCTGGATTTTTTTGTCGGCCGAGGTTCCTAACGATTCAATTTGTGGATGCACGAGTTGTAGTTTGCCGAACCGACTCACTTTGCCGGTCAGCAGAAGTCGCGAGCCACTGTGGACGGATTTTCGAAAGTAGGCAACACCCTCGAACCAGACAGCCTCCGCGCTTCCGCTCTCATCTTCTATTTGTATACGGAACCGACTGCGGCGCCCTCGCTCCACCCGTGTTTTTGTTACCGTTCCGATAATGCAGATTTCGCGATCCTCGTACGATCCGAGTTCCGCGATGGGTACAATTACGGAGCGATCTATATATCGAAACGGCAGATGGTAGAGTAGATCGCCAAGGGTACGAATACCGGACTCATGCAACGCTTCCACTCGTTTCCCGCCCAATCCGGGAATCAAGGAAACCGAAGAAAGAAAATCTAATCTGTTGTCTATTGCTCTTCGTGCCATACTGTTTTTTTTCCTCCCCTGCAAAATACAAAACGCATCTCCGAAATACCGCCACAAAAGGAGGCTTGAAAAATGGCCCCGACTCGCGTCGAAGCGAGTTCGGGGCCTTTCAGGGGTATCAGGACCCGTGACGATGATGGATTCTCCTGATGGGGTATTCTGTCTGCCTGACTGCCCGACCGCCGGCATCAGATTCCTTCTGGTTCTGTTTTTTCGCTCCCAAGGATTCCAGACCGGCCTTTTTCTTCGCTTTTCTCAGCGGATGCATACATTCAGGGTTCATTTTTTCGGAGAACCGAAATGGGATGAATCCCCAATCGGTTCTTCGGCAACCCGCCAGTTGCGTCCGAAATTGTTTTCAAATGCTCCGTTATCTCGGGGATCGAACTGAATGGCATGAAACCGCTCCGGCTTGGGCCAATCCTGATCTTCATCTGCATAGGCGACCCAGTCAATGACCTCTCCGGTGGTCTTACGCAGAACAATCCAGCGACCCGTGGTGGTCAGATCGAGGACAACCGTGGTATCCGCCCATGCCGCGGGAGCATCCGAGTCCCCGACAACAAATCTTTTCTCGGGCGGAATGCTGACATTGTAGAGAGATTTAATAATAGTGCCGCGGGTCCCGTGTTGCTCGAGAAGCAGGGTATCGAAGGTAACCGTATCGGAAGAGGGGTTATAGATTTCAACATAATCTGAATCACCGCACGCGTAATACATGATTTCCGTGAGATAGAGTTCTCCGGATTCATGATCGATTCCATCTTTCGCATCCATGGAACCGGATATTACGGTAGAGTGCGGACGATCCAGGCTGAGCTGCAACCGTAAACCCGCGGCACTTTTTCTGAACTCGGCATGCATAACCGCACCGGAGGTGGTGCTGAATATCATAGGAATGGTATCGGTGTAGACGGCTTTGCCGGCGCTGTCCAGGCCCGCAATAATCAATATCCCCTCGGAGCTGTCCGGGACATTGTCTATACACAGGTTGAGCATGGCGCTTCTCGATGATGCCGTCGTAAAGGTGTCGGTTTCACAGGCGAACTTACATACCACGCTGTCTACATGGGTGGGAATATCGGCAAGATTCAGATAAATCGACCCGCGAATCGGACGAAGTGCCATCGAGACCGGTACCAGCTCTCCGGGGGCGATTTCCCTTATCGTGTGCTGGTCGTAGTGGATCCTGTCACCATTTGTATTAACCGTATAGACTTCAACAATGCGGTTCTTTCCTGCCGGAATACCCGAAATCTCTTCATCGACAAAGGGTGAACCGGGATCGAGCGGTGCGGCGATACGGACGGAATCCATATCGTCACCGGTAACCGAAACCACCACACTGTCCCAGGTGGTTCGGGCAATACCGCGTGATTTTGCCAGACCACTGCCGGAGTCGAGCCAAACGCGAAGTGAGAGCGCTCCTTCACCCGATTCGGCCGTCTGGGTCGGAAGTTCGCCGCAAGAACAGATGAAAAGCGCCAAAGCTGTTACAAAAAAGATCCTTGCCCGACAAATCATTGTATCCCCCCTGTTGAATTGAAAGTTTTCATCGTTTGGACAAGAACAAAATAGGAGGACAGAGGGATAGTCTCCGAGGTAATTCCGACGAAATCCCGATATGAGGGAGTGAGAGGCCGGATTCAGGGGATGAAATTCCGTGGCGCCTGGAGGAAACCGGATGCGAAATCCGCGATCCGTTTCATTTCGTTCATGCTGCCGGTGAGCTTACGATCAAGGTTTTTCCCGACGGTAGGTGTTGGCCGGGAGAATGGGTCAAGACAATGGAAAAAGTTTCCCGTTTTTTGCCCCCCAGTTCATCTAATTTGGTAAAATCCCCCGGTGGTCGGTTTCGGTCTTGGAGATTTCAATAAAACAGGGTACAATCAATGAGTACCTTCCACCCGTGAAATGAGGAATAGTTTTATGCCGAATATCAGTGTAGATCTCATTCAGCCGTTTATTTTCGCTACGGTCGAAACCTACACAACCATGCTGGGTACAACCCCGAAAGCCGGGCAGTATTCGTTGAACCAGGGACGAGGTATCAGCCACGACATCTCCGGCGTTATCGGGATAACCGGTGATCTTCTCGGTTCGGTTTCTCTGAGCTACCGTACGGATGCCGCTCTGGCTACACTGTCCGCATTTATAGGAGTCGAAATCAAGAACCTGGACGACGATTCGATGGATGCCGTGGGCGAATTGGTGAATATTATCGCCGGATATGCAAAAAAGTTTATCGCCGAGTACGAAACATCCATTTCACTCCCAACCGTCTACAAAGGGACTGACCTGATGGTCAAAGAACCCGCCGACGTTTTCAATTTCACGGTGCCCTTCTCCGGGGAGCTTGGGGATTTTGCGCTTGCGGTTGGTCTTAAACACAACCCCAACAACAACGCAAACAAATAAACCTGTGGTGTCGACTGATCCCGGTCCGCGGGATGATCATCGGTCCACGACTCTATTGATGTAAATACCGGGGGCGAGGCCTCCGGCGGAAGAAGGATCCGATATCTCGGCCCCAAAAAGATCATAGACACCGGTTCCATATATGGTTTTCCCGGACCCGTAGTACAAGCGATACTCCAGCGCGCCGTGTCGTCGAGACCTTCCTCTCCTATTTGGCAGATCCGCTTCTGGTTTGGCCGATGTTGACGATTTTGAATGGGAAAACAGCCAATCGACAAGTCCTTCTTCGGTCAGGGCATTGTGGGGTTCCTCTACCCAGATACCGTGAGTAGCGCCGGCATATTCGGTATACGTGGGCTCACCGCCGGCGCTTTTCAGCTCCCGGACCAGTTCCCGCGTCGTCTCAACTGAAATTATCCCATCCGCACTGCCGTGAAACGTCCGGATCGGGATATGAGTGATCAGATGCATTTTGTCGGGATCACCGTACCCGGAGACCGGGATTGCCGCCGCAAATCTGTTCGGAAAGCGGGTCAGGGCATCCCAGGTACCACCGGCGCCCATGGAAAGACCCATGATGTATATGCGATTCGTAATATTGTATCAATCAAAGGAGAGCGCCGGAACCGGCAGACCTCTACGTTTCAATATATGCAACTGGACGCTCACCCACAAAAAAAACCTGGCTGTTACAACAATTTCTCAGTCTCTTGTACATGAATAGATCCCCCGTTTCCTCTGTTCCCTTCAAAAAACTATTGCTTTTCACTCGAGCATTTCGTATTATTACTTCAAACAACTTTATGCCACAAAGTACTTTGGGTTTCCCGCAGGAGTTGGATATGACGAGCATCGACGACAAGCAGTTGTCCTCACTTATGGAAGATATCAAGTACATTCGAGGGACTATACAGAAAAATGCCGGAGTGATTCGGCAAATGGAGTTATCGCGTTCGCTGCGGGTTGTCTCCTTTCTCGCATCAGCCGTGATATTCCTGTTTTCGTATCTGTTTCACCTGCTCGATACGCGCTATGGCGGGTTTTCCCGGGCCCCCGGCTCTATCCAGACGGCGGTACTTGTGGGTCTTGGCCTTTCTTTTCTGGCGATTGGCGCGGTGAAAAACACCAGAGTCCTCCGCTCGGCCCGGGACGTACAACCCGGGATCTCGTTTCCGGCGCTTCTGAAGGAATTCTATTCCCGAAACACCTGGACTGCATATCTGATAACCAACATTGCCGCTGCTGCGGGGATTATCCGCGTGGTTCACGCCGACGCCCTTTGGCTTATCACTCCGATAGCTGGAATAGCATATGGAATTATCATGGCGACGGCCATGAGTTCCTACCGACTCAGGGAATTCAGTCTTGCAGCCTGGTGGACATCGGGGGTTGCGATTGTTTTGATGTTTATCGGTCCGGTATCGACGCCGCTTCAGGTTTCAGTCACATTTGGAATCGGGTTTCTGGTGCTCGGGGTTTCGTCCTTATTATCCACCGACGAGGGGAGGCCGTAAGGGTGGCCGGTAGAAAACGAAATAGCATGCTTTCGGACCGAGTTATACATGAGCGATCCCGGTTGTTGATTCTGACCTATCTGGCCGGCAGCGAAGATCCGCATGTTCCCTTTACCGTTCTTCAGGATGCATTGAATTTAACGGCCGGGAACCTGTCAGTTCAACTGAAAACTCTCGAAAAGGCGGAGTATGTGAAAATACGGAAGCAATTCAAGGATAACAAACCACTCACAACCGCGATGATAAGTGCGGCCGGTTCTCAAGCTCTCGCCGCATATGTAGACGAAATGCAGAACATTATCGGTCAAATCGGCGACGCGCGTCGTGACAAATAGAGTCCGTCCGTAATCTCATCTTTGTGAGGTTGGCAGAGCGAGAGAGTTCTCGGACAGACTAACCACAGGAGTTCATTATGACGGTTTTGGATATGACTGGAATTAGGAAGTCTTATCACAAGGGCGAGCGTGAAGTTCATGCGCTACGCGGTGTAGATCTCCATATAGAAGAAGGTGAGTTTCTATCCGTAGTGGGACCGTCGGGAAGTGGGAAGACAACGTTACTGAACATCATGGGCTGCCTGGACAATCCAACATCCGGGACTGTCCTGTATAATGGATCGGATCTCTCGACCATGAAAGAGTCGGGCCTTTCGGACTATCGGAAAAACCATATCGCGTTCATATTCCAGTCGTACAATCTAATTCCCGTTCTTTCGGTGAGGGAAAACGTGGAGCTTGCGCTGGTTATCGAGCGGAAGCTCTCTCCACGGGAAATGACTAAAAAAGCAATGGAGGTTATAGCGCTGGTCGGTCTCGAAGAAATGGCGGATCGCCTTCCGCGGGAACTCTCGGGCGGTCAGGAGCAACGGGTCGCTATTGCGCGCGCGCTGGTGAAAAATCCCCTGGTTGTCCTGGCAGACGAGCCAACAGCAAATCTGGACTCGAAAACCGCTGAAGATGTCATGTCGGTCATGCAGACCATGAATCGGGAACGTCGGACCACGTTCATTTTCTCCACCCACGACAGCCTGGTTCGGAAACATGCCCGAAGGGTGATCGTGCTCAAAGACGGGACCATCGCTTCCGATGAAAGGAAGTAAAGCATGAGTATGATTTACAAGATAGCTATTCGAAATATCATCCGGCACAGACGAAGAACGTTGACATCGGCACTTACGATAGGGATCGGTTTGATGTTTTTCATTCTTATGGATTCGATTATGTCCGGCATGGACCGGGGGGCGATAGATAACATGATCAATCTGAGCCTTTCCGCCGTCAAGATTCGGACGCACGAATATGTCGAGGAACAGAAATCGTTCCCGCTCAAATACGGGCTGAGTAATCCGCAACAAATCCGTCGTGCTATTCTGCGGATACCTGCCGTCAAGGGTGCCACAAAACGGACATCCTTCGTTGGTAGTCTCTCGAATTACGAACAATCCGTCCCGGTGGTTGGCACCGTAATAGACCCGGGCACGGATAGCACGGTGTTCTCCCTGGGCCGGCATGTCCAGGGATCGTACTTAAGTGCCGATGGAATACGTGAAATCATTTTAGGCGCAAAGCTGGCGGAGGATCTGGGCGTTGATGTCGGGGATTATATCACTCTTTTTGCGCTCACAAAATTCGATGCGCGTAATGCGGATGAATTCGAGGTTGTCGGACTGATAAACACTACCGATCCCACGCTCAACCGAAGCACTGTTGTGATATCCTACACCGCGGCAAATGACCTTCTGGATCTCGAAGGTATGGTCACGGAGATTGACGTCGCGGTTGAGTCGCGTGTTAACCTGGATGATTTCCTCCGGGATATAGGGGTGGTAAAAAACAAAGCGAAGTCACTCTTCCCCGATCTGGCGGCGTCGAGTTTCATGGATCTTGGCGCCGGTTTTCTGGAAGTATCCAGGCAAAAGCGCGGCGTCACGGGAATCATCGTCGGTGTTATTCTTCTGATCGCCGCCGTTGGCATTTTCAATACCGTGCTGATGAGCGTATACGAGCGTATTCGCGAAGTCGGCGTTTTGCGGGCACACGGAATGAAATCCGGAGAAATCACCAGAATGTTCGTGCTCGAGGGCCTGATGACCGGAGTTCTGGGTAGTGTCCTTGGACTGGTATTGGGTCTGGCGGTAAACTGGTATCTTGTGGTATATGGCTATCCCATTGACAAGATCGCCGGGGATATCGATATTGGCGGATTCCCGATTTGGGGAACCATATACGGGCAATGGAATTTTGAGACCCTCTTGTTTGCGTTTGTCTTCGGGATTGTCGTAGCCATACTTGCCGGCCTGATTCCCGCGCGAAAAGCCGGTAAAATGGAAGTGACGCGTGCTCTTCGGTTTGTCTGAACGAATCGGGAGAACGTTTCGGTAACATCACAAAGGATAATGCAATGGTTTACTTATTTCGGATGGCGGCGCGAAACGTGGGACGGAATCGACGGCGTTCATTCCTGGCGGCGCTCTCGGTAGCGATTGCTATCTATCTGGTAGTCTTCCTTCAGGGATTCATGGGTGGATTTCAGCATTCGATAGTCGATAACTATACCCGAATGGAAACCGGTCACGTACGAATCACTTCGCGGTATTTCGCCGAGCATTCACGGTTCAATCCCGTGGTGAATTATCTCGAAAACCCGGAGAAAATCGTTTCGGCGATTCGCGGGGATGACGTGCTCGATAAGAAAGTCGAAACGATCGCTCAGCGCATATCGTTCGGTGTTCTTCTCAGTCACGACGGCAAGAATAAGACGGTGGCGGCGGTTGCGGGAGATCCTCGCGTCGAAAAAGACTTGCTTCTACTTGAGAAATCGATTTTGCCGGGAGGGAGGTATATTCGCGGCGAACGGGAAATCATTATGGGGTCGAAAACCGCGGAGGCCCTGGGCTATGAACCGGGGGATACCGTGAAGGTCATGACTCAGGGCGCCGATTATGCTCTCCATCTTCGTAAGCTCACGATTGTCGGCCTATTCGAAACGGGAATGAACCTTATGGACGACGGCATGTTTCAGATGACGTTGCGGGATGCCCGGGAGCTGCTTCGTATGCATGAAGGCACTCAGCAGATTGTGCTGATGCTTGGCGATTATGGTGACGCCGATCTAGTGGCGGAGAGATTGCGATCCATTGTGAATGATGAAGAGTTGAGCATTATGCCCTGGACCGGAATTGGTGAATACTATCGATTGATAACACTTCAGGAACGAATGATGTCCGGTTTGTCACTTATTGTCGCTCTTCTGGGCGCCTTTATCATCGGCAATATCATGACAATGGTTGTGCTCGAACGCCGTCGTGAAATCGGCATTATGAAATCCATGGGCTTTTCTCGTTTTGAACTACTCACATTGTTCCTTACGGAAGGGGCGATTCTCGGAATTATTGGCAGTGCTGTCGGGGCCACGGCGGGACTGGGGACAAACGTTTTGCTTCATTATGTCGATATCCTCGACTTCTCCGCCTCGATGAAGGCGGTCTCGATGCCGGTAGACAACGTCATTCACACGACGATCGATCCGGGTGGTGCGGTACTTGGGCTCGTTTTAGGGACGCTGATTTCGGCCCTGGTGTCTCTGATACCTTCTCGACGAGCCGCACGGATGAATGCGGTGGAATCGATTAAAGCGGCTGGATGAAGAATGAATGTAGTATAGTCAAGGAGTAGAAAATGAAACAGATTTTTCCTGGTATGGTGATTCTGATACTCGCGAACGTGGTCTCGGCCTTTGCCGTGACGGGGGAAGAATTACTTGAGAAGATGGACGGCAATCGTGACCATAGCACGATGACCGCCGATGCACAAATGGAAATTCACACCGGCGATGCGGTACGGGTAAAGAGAATGAAAATCACGGCAATGCCCGCAAGGAACCGCTCGGTAGTTGAGTTCCTGAATCCCGAAGACGCCGGAACCAAATACCTGATGATTGACGAAAACCTATGGATTTATTTTCCCGACGAAAACGACGTTGTCAGAATATCGGGACATCTGCTGAAAGAGGGCATGATGGGGAGCGATGTTTCTTATGAGGACGCATTGGAAGCTGATCCGTTGTCGGAAAAGTACAAGGTGTCGATCATTGGAGAAGAGGTCTACAAAGACCATGAAATTTACGTACTTCTTCTCCAGAGCACTGTTCGGGATGCGCCCTATGCAAAACGGAAAATGTGGGTTGGAAAAAGTACATTCATTGCCTGGAAAGAAGAGCTGTACGCAAAAAGCGGCAAACTTCTGAAGGTTTCGAATGTGCTCGAAACCGAAAATGTTGGCAATCGAACCATACCAACGAAAACGGTAATGGAGAATAAACTTCGAAGAAACAGCCGGACCGTGTTTACTCTGAATGATGTCAAACTTGATGTCTCGGTGAATGAACAGACGTTCACTATGAGGTGGCTGAGACGCTAATTAGTGTCCGTCCGAAAAGTCCTGTTTTCGCTCGGATTGATGAAGCAAACC
>CAYFVL010000119.1:0-16565 GCA_964346405.1 uncultured Fibrobacterota bacterium | reverse complement strand
TCAAGATTGTGCAACAGCTTACGCAGAATGCCGTGAGTCGATTGCGAAACCTGGGTTAGGGCTCGCGCAGAAGGAAATTTGCATCTTCTCGCGCAGCTGGTTTTGTGGATATCGAGGCGCATCTCGCGGAGCATAGCAACCGCGCTATGCTCAAGAGATGCAACGCGATGTGGTGAGCTTGTCGAACCAAAGATATCCGCAAACACGAGCAACCGAAAAACGTGAAATTTTTGTTGCGCGAGCCCTTGGCATTTTCATGCTTCATCAATTCGCATGTGTTTGCTTCGTGAAGAAAACGAGTAATAAGCGCTTGAAAAACGGGATGTGACAGTTGATTGCCAAGTTGCCTTCGGAGCCCCTGTTCGGGGCTTCCTGGGTGGGGCGGGAGTCAATTAACGCGGGGGCGCCTCGTGTGCCTCCGCCCATCCCCCTCCTTTTGGAGATCAAAGGAGATACTACGGTCCCGAATCGTTCCCGGTGACGCCGGGGATGATGTTTTCCTCTCGTCGGCAAAAGGGAGAGAGACCGAGTGCGGGAATGTCCGATGCGTAGCTACCAGACTATCCAGCCGTAGCCAACCGCCCACATTGATCAGTCCGGATCATCCGGGAGGCCATTTCATTTTTCTTCCTGAAAGAATATGGACGTGTATGTGAGGGACGGCCTGTCCCGCATCTTTTCCCGAGTTTATTACCAGCCGATATCCTTTTTCTTTGAGTCCGAGCTTGTTCACGACTTTTGTAACGGTTGTCATAACCCGTCCCATGGTTTCGTGGTCGTTGTCCGGCGTTTCATGGACGGCGGCAAAGTGCGCTCGGGGTATCACCAATACATGGACAGGCGCCGCGGGTTCGATGTCGTAGAAGGCGAGGGTCTGCTCGTCTTCGTACACTTTGTTGGCGGGGATTTCTCCCGCCAGGATTTTGCAGAACAAACAATCAGGCATTGAAACCTCCGTAATCGGGTCGCTTGGAAGGATTCCGCATTTTTTTCAAGTTCAAGGGCCTGACGACCACTTGTTACGAGCCGTTCAGAATGAACTGTTTTCAGCACGGAATCCGAAATAGTTTTTCATACAATAAGAAGTGCAGTACTTCACAATTCCCAATGAGCCGTTTCCGGCCCTGGCTCGCAGACTTAATTAAAGTTTGTAATACGAGAAAAGAAATTTACGTCATCGCACGAACGGATCGCTCTGGGTTAATCTCCGCTCTCAATTTGATGCACCGTCCGGTAGTGGCGAAGGCGGGTGAACAGTATTAGAATAGTCAGGGTTAACAGTACGATGACGCACACGGCGGCTATAAGCAAGACGGCGGTCATACCGTTGGGAACCGCCGAGCCGGTTTCGGCATGGAATATGGTATCTCTGCCGGGACTGTCATTCAATGCGGAATGCGTTGCTCCGGCAGCATCCTCCGTTATCGCTTCAAATGTCGGAACCGCGGCAAACCGCACGGTGAGATCCGCGCACCCGGGGATCTCCAGTTGCTGTTCTTCGTAGTCCTTCCGCTGTTGCCATTTGTGTGAATACAAGCTACGTCCGTTCAGTCGTATCAAGAACGGAACGGTAGTCTGGTTGGAAAACTCATGGAAGGCGTCCCACAGGTCAACTTTTGCCGCTACGGCGCCCACGAATCGTTTGCGACGTGAACGGGGACGGATCATAACCGGTTTGGACCAGAAAAGGTACTGACGCCCTTGGTCACCGGAGAGGGTAAAGTGGACTTCTTCCCAGTTCTGTGATGCGCGTCGATACCAACGCTCCGCCGATAGGTTCCTGAAAGTCCGCTCCGGGCTTTCTCCACGTATAATCTCGTTGATAACCACACCCTTTGAATTGGTGCGGAGAAGTTTATAAATCGGTTGATGGCGGCGTAGAACCCCGACTAAATAGCGATCGGTAAGCGAGAATTTTGATTTCTTGACAACGGGTGCATCGGCAATTTGATCGAAGGAGTTTTTCAGGTGGGAAAAATAGCTCTCAATCCCATCCTTGAGCCTGCCTCCGTCGGTGTACATTGGTTGAGCCGTTATTGAAAGAGCGGCAAAAAGCAGTGCCGCCGTACAGATTCGTAGCAGGTGCATCCGTGAATACTCTGTTCCTCTCGAAGTTTCTTGTCGTCCCGGACTAACCCGGGTTTCTTCGCCGGCTCACGATTCTCCCGTCCTCCCGCGGTGCGGGAAGGGATCAATACATCGCTGCGCTCGGGACTGCGTAACTTGGGTTAAATGTGATCAACCATCCCTCAACATGCTCTTCAGTTTCGCGCGGAAATCGGCCGCCCGTTTATCGTCCGCCGACCCGTCGTAGGTATTTCCCATGGTTTTCAGCAATTCTTCAATCCATCGGTTGCCATATAGGTCGTCAAACCGTGTACGATATGCATTAATCCCGGCAAGGGCGGTGCTGAATTCCTTTGCCCACACCAGATCTCGTATTCGTCGGAAAGCGCCGGATACAATGTCGACGTCGGGTGGATGCTCACTGTCGGGATCTTCAGTGGCGTTATCTCCCGCATCTTCCTCACTTTCCTGTTCCTGTAGTCTTTGCTCGCGTTGCTGTGCGAGACGATGCCTGACTGCCTCCGCTCGTGCCTGAATCGCGGCTTGGATTTCTTTGCCTTTGGTTGCAGCCCAGGCACTGTCTATATGAGATTCATGGGCTTCGAGAGATGTTACCGCCGTTAGGGCGTTATCAAGACTCCCGCTCTCTAGAAGATCCCCAAGATATTTTTGGGAAATCTTATTGGTCAGGCTGCCCAGCGAGTCGGAGAATACTGAGTCTATGATTCGAATTGCCTTGTTTTCCAGGATTGTCTTCAAACTGTCATTCAAATCTGAAACGCGCGATCCCGATGCGCTTGCTACCGCCCGAGCAGCTAAACGACCGAATATTTTTTCCCGAGTGTTCGACCATCGATTACTGTCACCCTCCATAAGGTACTCGAGGCTTTCCTTATAATCCGAAACAAACCATTTAGGAAGCCTTTGTTGCCTGGAGATGCCCTTGTAGAGCATAGCTGTAATCTCCGATACCATCTGGTCGGTTTCTCTGAGTTCCATATACCGCTGCTTTTTTTTCGCTGTCTCTTGTGCCTGCTCCGGGCGCCCCAGCTCGGTCAGAACGAAGATACGGCGATCAAACGAGGGCACCGGCGGATTCCGGAAATTCGATAACACTGCGCTCAGCAATTCATCTGCTTTTTCAAAAGCCTCTATTCCGGAGATTTTAGCTGAAGACGGAAGGTCGACCTCCGCGGAAAGCTCTCCATGTTTTGCTCCTATCCACAATCCGAGATCGATATAGGAACATGCTGAATTATGCAGAGCATTTTTTTTTGCGGACTCCGATCCGGATTCCAGTGCCTTTTCATATATTTCCTGTTCAAAACTCAAGTATACGAGAAATCCGCCGGTCTTTTCAGTTCGGGCTCGTCGGCCGAGTTCGTAATATCCCCAGGCCAAGCCCTGACTGCGCAAATCCGCGGTATGCTTTGTGGGGGATGAAGGAACCGCCTTTTTGAAGTTTTCTAATGCATCGCCGAATTTTCCCGTTTTGAGTTGATAGAACCCAAGTGCAATACGCGCATCAACGGCATCGGCATTCTTCGCGATTTGCTCCTTGCATTCCTCGGTCTTCCATAACGTACCTCCGATCCATACCTCACCGATTCCTGAGATTGTTATCTGAGTAGGCCATGTCCGGCCGGCGCCCGGGAGTCGTCGCCAATGAGCACTGTCTTGCCCGGGAATAGCGCTGCTCTGCCCGATAAACGCTGAAAAGGTTACCTGAGCAGCCGGCGACAGACCGGGTTTCGATTGCGCAGGTAACCACGCCAGGAGCGTCAGGAGAGTGAGTACCCTCCACCCGGCGAAATATTGTTTCGTTCTCATGTTTATTCACTTTCAGAATGCCTGGTCCTCTAAGTGAGGTCGGCCTCACGTCCCCAAAACCTCTATACTCATTATAAAATAACAAATCGTGTAGTGGAAACGTCGGCTTTGACGACTTCTGATCGATCCTGAATCTGCCGGGTGTACCCGTTTCTGCGCTTCACGTATATTTTTCGGCTCAGGCAAATGTAACAGACCAATCGAATCGAAAGGATAAACATGTTAACTGGAGCCGTCGAACCCGCGAGCGTGAACGAATTCCTTCTTCGAGAAAACATCAGAATCAACACGAACCCGGCCGTTTCCCCGGACATGACACTAGATTTCGATTCGTTGTGCACAGATCTTGAGAATGAGCCAAAATTGCTGGAAAAATTTCCCTCCGAGACCGTTGGGACTACCGTACGTGTTTTTCCCAAATCCGAGTTCTCGGTACGAGGTGAATCCTTTTACCTGGCTGAGTCGCAGAGAAATGGTGATTGTGTACTGGTCACAAAAGGTCGGCAGGAGCTTCCATTCAAGGAAGTGCGAGAAATCCTCGGAGTCCGGGTAATTCCGCTCTATTGGGGGAATTTCATTATCCTGAAAAACTTTGTCCTCGAGAACGACCCGAAAAGCACAGTCTTCCCGGTGGCCCGCGGATCGCTGAAAAATGCCAGTATTGGAGTCGGGGCACGTTTTACTACTCTTCATTGGCCTGCTGTAGCATGGGCCATGTCGCAGTTGGGGATTTCTTTGACCGCGAATCAGAACTCCATACCTCGTGAACTGGTTTATGATCCTGATGCCATGCTCAAAGACATGCTCAGCGAGTGTCCGTTTCCATTTATAGGAAGGAGCGTGCCTGAAGGTCACCAGGGGCAGTCCGTACATGGAATGAGTCACGCCTCCGTAATCACCTATCTCAAATATGGATTACATCGCAGGGAAATCGTCTGGGGGTTCAATGCGGATCACCAACCCATCGGGGGACGTTTTGATGCAATTGAGAATGAGTTGGTCGCGGGAAGCCTGTTTGCATCCTATATCACCTACGACCTGAGTCCCGAACTTACACAGACCCAAATGGCCGAAAGTGTCGAAAATATCGAGATCGCTTTTGCGGATACTGTCGATCAGGATCTTTTCAAGAGGGTATCAAACCGCCTTGAACAGGTGAAGATTTCAATCGATGCAACAGAACTCAAACGCCTTGTTACCTATCTCACTCCGGCAATGAATAAAATGAAACGTCGAGATGAACTGTATACCGAAATCAGAAACGAGGTTTTTACCACCTCCGAGGGCAAACGATTCTTTAAGGAGCTTTCCATTGACGAGCTTCCCGGTCAAACCACTCCCGAAATACTTGCGGTTTGCCTGGCTATGGTAGAACAATTGGGGGTTGATTTCCAGTATGTCGCTCCGAATATTGGTTTCCAGAAGAATTTTCCGTACGAGGACAATGGAGAACTATCCGCAAAAATCGAGAAACTGTATGCGATAGCCGAAAAGTTCGGGGTTTCCTTTGGATTCCACTCCGGGAGCGGAAAGTCGGCCGATAATTACGGCGTATGTGGTCGTGCAACGCGCGGAAACTTTGAAGTGAAGACGTCGGGGCGGTATACTTATGAAATGGGCGTGGCGCTTTCTCAATCCTCGAATCCCGAGGATCGAAAACTGTGGGAAGATTGGTATACTTTCACCAAGGAACTGGCGGTTCGTGGCGCGTTCAGTGAAAATGAGATCAGGCGGCGATTCGCCCGTGACTTTATCACTCATGCGCTGCAAACAGAGAAGAAAGATCAGAGTGACCTGTTTCAATCGGAGGAGGCACTTCGGACGGCGTTGTCGGAGTTGTCACCATCCCCGGACCATATGTTCTGGTTCGAATACAATTTCCTCTACGTACTCGCGGGCGGAGGTAGTCTTGACCGACTGGGAGACCATACGCGTGCCGGGTATGAGCAGCGGCAGAGGTTCTACACCATAAGTGAAGAGGGACGGCTTCGGTTTGCGCGGCGAATAGCCGAATATCTCATTTTTCTTACCGAGTCCACCGGAATGGTTTCGGCCCAAAAAGCCGGCGAGGCACGCAAAAAGCTTGCGGGATATCAGACGCCCGAAGACATGTATGCCGATATCGCCTGAGCCGGCAAAACCGGCGGGTCGGGGAACGGCGGAAAAAGGTTACCTGAATTCCTGATTCAGGAAAAAGAAATCCCTCGGTAAGGTGGTGGGCGGTTTATCCCTTGTACCGGGACAATCCGCCGGATAATAGCGACTGGACAAAGAAAGAGCCGATGATTTCATCGGCTCTTTTTAGCGTTGACCCGGGTTTCGCAGTCGGGTTAATTAAGATCCGCACAACTGGACCGTGAATCGGCAGCGAAATTTGGGTTGATTAGTGGTGGGATGCCGAAAAATCACTCGGTTTTGGAGAGTCCTGCTTTCTCGACCAGAAATCTCAGTTCCTCAAGTTTTTGTTCGGCTTCTCCAACCCAGGCGCCCTCGGGATGTTTTTCGATGTATCGCGTAAGCAGATTCATTGCTCCTCGATAATCCCCGAGACAGTTTGCTTTCAGATTCGCCATTTCCCACAGATATTGCGACCGAGCCCGCGGAGTATCGGCATTACGGTATTCTCCTTCAAGTCTCTTGTATGCTCGATCGAAATCTCCAATGCCTTTATAGCAACGTGATATTTTTGCGGCAATAGTTGCTCGATCCTCTAAACTCAATTCGGATGATTTTCGCAAATTTCTCAAGAGTGCAAGAGCTTTGCCGTATTCTCCGATGGTCATCTGGATCATTGCTTCAACGAATGAGGGATCATCCACGAAGTCTTCAGGCATATCACTCTTGTCGGCTATATCGGATCCCTCCGGTTCAGGTTCGGGTTCCCGACGTGGCACTGTGCGGCTTTGCGGTCGGTGGGCTACGCTTTCTGCCATATCGATATCCAGAATCTGATGCTCTCGAGGAGCGAGGTCGACTTGTCGATTCTGGGAATCATACCCTTTTTTTGTAAGAGTAATGCCGTACCGGCCTGTCGTTCGTGAGGCCAGAAGAGGCGTTGTTCCCAGTACACGGTCGCCGGAGGCAACCGTGACACCGCTCGGATTCGAACGTACTTCCAGTATACCCGAAGACTGAGATGCCGAATCGGCGCTCAAAGCAAGGGAGAGAAGTGATAATTCTCTCAATTCGCCACCGGACGAGGATTTCACGACGGTTCCAGTATTTTCTACTCCCATTGCAAGTTCATTTCCGGCGGCAACCATTTGAAATTCACCCGTTTGGGGGTTTCGCATCGATACTTCTCCCTCATATACACGAAGAAGAGTTTCTCCATTGTCGGTTGCGGGTGAATCGACACTGATCGAGAAAACCGTACCAATGACCCGACAAACGGCATGCGATGTGGAAACTCTGAACAACGCTCCCTTTTTTCGTTTGGCAACGGTTGCGAGAAGATTACCGCGATCCAGGCGAAAATCGAGGTTTCGACTATTTGCGGCGACTACTTCCAGCCGGGTATCGGAGGACAACCGAACGGCAGTGGCGGAATCCAGTTGTAGGGTGAGAGAACCGGATGCGCCCGTTTCGAAAACGCTTCCCGGGGATACAGGGCTTTCGTGAAGGTTCTCGGGTGAAATTGTACCACCAGTCTCTTGAGACTGGTACGTAACAGTGCCGGCAATAGTGAGAATTTTCGAAGCAACCGGCTCGGGTTGTTCGAACAGGTTGAAAGGTCCGCCGATAGTAAATGCAACGGTCAAAGCCGCGGCAGCGACGGCTGCGGAGGGAATCCACATCCGTATCGGCCTGCCGTGCGGTCGGGAGCGCGATTGTTTTGCCTGCTGAAGCTCATCCAGCCGCGAGAATACTTCGTTTCGCATCAGGACCCACTCGCCGTCACTTTTTGTCCGGCGCGGTATCCCTTTCAGTAATTCACGCATCTTGATCACTTCGGGGTCGTTGTTCTGTTGCTCAAACTTTTTCATGCGTCCGACCTCAACTGGCTATGTAAATGCTTTTTCAGCTCCTTGCGGGCGTGAAACAGCCGCGATTTAACCGTTCCCACGGGCTTCCCGATAGTTGAGGCGATTTCTTCCAGAGATCTTCCCTCAATTTCAAACATCACAACCACCAGGCGTTTCTCCATGTTTAGCTTACCGAGCGCTTCCGATATGGTTGCATGAAGTTGTTTTTTTTCATAGTCGTGTGCTGGTCCATAACTCTCGGGGGCTTTGGCGGCAGCGGTTATTTCGTCTCCATCGGTAACCATTTCGATCTTGCGTTTACGGTACTTTTGACGCAATTGATCGGTGCAGACCCGAGCCGTTACCCGGTACACCCAGGTGTCCAATGACGAAAGCCCCTTAAATCCGTTTAAACTCTGAAAAAGGCGAATAAAAACCTGTTGTGTCACATCGTCGACATCGTGACCGGCACCCAATAGACGATACACCAGGTTGAGAACGATTTCGCGGTATTTTCTGAAAATTTTAAGCTGTGCTCGACGGTCACCGGCGACACAGCCCTCTACTAGATATTCAGTATCGTCGATGACTGGGCTCCTCTCCCGTTCACTATGGGAATAGTCGGAGTTTTGGCCGTAAGGTTTCAATGTTTCTGTATATTTCCGCATCAGGAATCCTGAATGCCGACTGAGGAGGTCGAAAACCCCTGTTCTCTGTGCCCGACCGGCGGTAATGCCTGCCGCAAACATACTTCCGGCCGGTACAATTGTAAAAGCCTCTGAGATGACAGACCGCCTGAATCGGAAATTCGCCTCCAGCTCTGCCGCACTATTGGAGAAATTGCCCGGTAGGGCGGGGATTGAAATCCGATGACCCAATATAAGGGGCGATTCCGGAACAAAAACGGAATGCCCGAGAGTATTTTGTGTATGATGAAGATTGAGCGACGTGAGGTGTCGACCGTTGCTTGTAGTGCGCGAGTCCTTAGCCCAAGTTTCGCAGCCGAGAACGAGCAGATTACGCGGAATGACGTGAAATGATTGCGAAAATTGGGCCAGGTCACTATCGAGCGAAGGAACATTTCGAATTGAGGAGAAAGATGGCTCAGGAATCCGGAATGACTAACCTGGCGATTGTCGGAATCAACCATGAAACCGCGGGACTTCTGGATTCCCTGCTTGAAACCAAAGAAGTCCAGGTACTTCGTATCCTCAACCCGGAAACTGAGAATCTGAGTGATCTTCGAAGGTATCGCGAACTCGATATGGTGGTCAATACCACCAATTCGGCGGAAATCGATCGTGCGCTTCGAGGTCTGGGACTGAGGAACGTGGACGTAGTTGGCAGCCTGAGTGCGAGAATTCTGTTTCTCTCCGGCAGAAAAGGGGTGACTCCAGGGGTGGGCAGTTCCGACAAAGATCGGGTGCTCGAGAGTCTGCGAGAGATCAGACAGGCGGTTTTGCTCTCAAAGAACCGTGATGAACTGCTGAAGCTCGTCCTCACGGTGGCGATGCGGTCGAACGACGCCGACTCCGGGTCGATTATGCTGTTGGATGCTGAAAAACGGTTTCTGAAAATAGAAATCGCCAACGGCATTTCTAAAGATATCGTCACTTCGACAGTACAGAAAGTGGGGAAAGGCATTGCGGGGAAGGTGGTTCGAACCGGGAAGCCGATACTTCTCAACGGTGCCATGACCAACGGATCGAAAACGTCTCCGGAACGAAGCGAAATCACTTCGTCGATTTGCTGTCCGCTTATTATGGACGGCGAATCGGTTGGCGCATTGAGCATTAACTCCACTCAGCCGGGCGTGGTGTTCTCGATGGAAGATCTTGAGTACATCAGCCGTCTTGCCGGGTTTACCGCCGATGTGATTCGGACCTCGACCGAACTGGAACACGGCAACTTCTCGAGTATATCGCTGTCGCTTATGGATAACGCGAGAAGCATTTTACGGCTGCCTTATTCATTCGAGGAACGCCTGAATCTTCTGCTGCTTCGGGTTGTCAACTCGTTCGGTGGTGAGATCTGCAATTATTATTCGTACAATCCTGACCTCGGTGCTTTTTACGTAAAGTGCTCGAGTTCTTTTGAAGTCGCCGTGCTGAAGGGGAAAGTGTTGAAGCTGAACCAGTATCTTGCAAAGCGAGCGCTTGAAGCCGAGGGTGCGGTTGCGATGAGTGTGGTGGACGATAAGAGTCGTCGTCGGAAGAATAAATGGTATATCCTCCAGCCACTTACTATAGAACAGAACCTTGTGGGGCTTCTGTTTCTCCACCTGGTGACGGACAGTGACTGTGTTGAGGAAGAAAAAACGCTCCTTGGAAAACTCGCCGACCTTGTTGCGGCGGAGATGTCCCACAATTTTCGGGAAAATCGGTTTCGATCACAGTCGGTAAAGTATTCCGCCATTTCCGAAGCCTCGTTCGACTTGGCGACAGGGGGCACGCCCGGGGAAATGGCACGAGTCGTAGTATCAAATGCGTGCCTCATTCTCGAGGCCGAAGTCGCAATTTTCCGTATTTACGACCGAGAGACAGATAGCCTGATTTCCCTCGAATCATGCTCCTTAACCGGCAAAGAACGTCTCCGTGAAATAGAAGAATTTGACAATCGCATAGCCAGGCTCGCTTTCAAAAAGAACGATGTGGTTCTCATAAGTGATTTCGAGAACTCGGAGTTCTCTTCTGCTCCCGATTTCGGCGTCCGCACGCTCATGAGCATGAACCTGTCACGAGAGGGAGCGCGGCTTGGCACCCTGTCACTGTATAACAAAATGTCACTTGACTTCTTTGGGAAAGCACGGTTCGATAAAGGGGATGCAGAGGTGTTTCTGAATTACTGCCTGCAGGTTGCAAAGGCGTTCAGACGGACTGTCCCGGATATGTTCCACGCCTGATTTCAGGGTTAATTATTTGTAAGGGAAAGCCGTGGCCGTCACAAAACGAGAAGCTCGATCCTATACAAGAATAACTCTTGCTCTGGACATTATCGGAAAACTCGATACCGGTGAGTGGAATGGGTATCACGAGCTTGGTATCATAAAACACCAGATTTCACTTTTCGATGAAATCCGGATTTCGGAAGCGAATGAGACGACGGTTGTCTGCCGTGATCCCTCGGTGCCTTCGGGGCAAGCAAATATCTGCTGGTCGGCTGTCGATCTGATCCGGCGACGGTTCGGTATCCGGCAGAACGTCTGTATTGATATCCGGAAGAGTATTCCGGTCGAAGGAGGTCTGGCGGGAGGGAGTACCAATGCCGCCACGGTTCTGGGGCTTCTGAACGAAATGTGGGATCTGGGGCTGAATACAAAGCAGCTCTGTGATCTGGGGCGTACTATCGGCATGGATGTACCGTTCTATTTTGTAGGCAAAACGGCGTTCGATTCCGAGGCGGGAGGTAGGCTGGAGTCAATCCCAACGAATCTTGGGTTTCATTTCGTGCTGGTTCAGCCATCGTTTGGCGTCTCGACAAAAACGGCATACGAAAAGATCGATTATTCGCATATCGCAAAAAAAGTTTCTGAAACTCAGCGCCTTCGCGATGCACTTGGAAAGAACGATTCGGAAACGGTTATCAGGTGCATGCATAACGATTTCGAGCACACGGTGTTCTCAACCTACCCCGAACTTGCCGGGATTCGTGATAAACTGCGAAATCTCGGATGTCTCAGCTCGTTTCTCAGCGGTTCCGGGTCGACAATGGTCGGGGTTGTACAAGATCCCGAGTTGCCGGCATGGATCGCAGGCAGGCTTCCTTACCGGACGATCTGCTCGGAAACCCTTTGAGTCCTCATGTTCCGATGGGAAAAACAAGGAAAAGTATGTCTGTGAATTACCGAATCCGTCACCTTCAAGAAAGCGACCCGGCACTTACGCTGGTGGCTTGCGAGGATGAAGGAATAGTGCGGTTGAGTGGCATACTTTTCGGCATCCGGAATACCTTTAACGAATATACGTGCACGGCGACCGACTCGCCAACTGTACATTCCTGGGCCGAGCGATTGGCTTCGTATTTATACGGAGTTTCGGATGATTTCAAAGATGTATCCCTCGATTTCAGGGGGTTTACCGAATTCCGTCGTTCAGTGACCGAGTCTGCACGATCGATTCCCTATGGGAAAACCGTCTCTTACGGGGGGCTTGCCGAAATGAGCGGAAAAGCCAAGGCGGTCCGTGCCGCGGCGGGTGTAATGCGGCAAAACCCGTGGCCAATCGTGGTGCCATGTCACAGAGTAATCGCAGGCGACGGCTCGATCGGTGGATACTGCGGGGCCGTATCGGGCAAATGGGTTCACCTGAAGAAGCGGTTACTCACGCTGGAGGAGGCTTCAAATCAAGGCAGTTGTTGGAAACAGCGACAAAAACGAACCAAATGAGCGGCCGGCATACTCGTTGCTCGTCCATTTGAATCCCACCGCTCCAGGAATGAAAACTTTTCGGATGCGAGTGGATCTCGTTTACGTGTTATGCTCAGAACCTTTAGTTAACTTCCCGACTGTTAATCAATAATTGACTTTTAACCTTGGTCATGTACCTTATGAAAAATTACGTCCTTGATACCACCGTGTTGCTGTATGATGCGCAGGCTCTTTATGGGTTCGACGACAACTGCGTGATTGTTCCTCTTTCCGTGATCGAGGAGATAGACCACTTCAAGAAGGACCTGTCTGAAATCGGCAGAAATGCCCGTCAAGCGTCACGGTATCTGGACGGCCTTCGGAAACAGGGCCCGCTTTCCACGGGTGTCGAGTTACCCGGGGGAGGAATGATTATCGTAAAGGTGCCCGGCCGGAGGGAAAAGAACCGGTCCAGCGCATTTTTCAATTATAAGTCAAAAGATGAAGAGGTCCTGGCAACCGCGCTCACCGTCAAAGACGAATCTGAGCATCCCACGGTCCTGATCACCAAGGACGTATATCTGCGAATCAAAGCCGATGCGCTCGGCGTCACTTCCGAGGATTACGAGTCGGATAAGGTAGATATCGAGGAACTTTACACCGGATACCGTGAAACCTATGTCGATACCGCCACCGTGGATGCCATGAAAAAGAACGGTGTCGTTCCGGAGTTCCAAAATTTGTTGCCGAATGAGTATGTCGCGGTTATCGATAGGTCCGATCCTGAATATTACGGCCTTGGGCGCTTTGACGGCAAACAAGGAATAGTTGTGCCTCTTGTTAAACAGGGTCCCGAACGGCGGTGGCGTATCGACGGGCGAAACCGGGAACAGGCGGTTGCGCTCGATGCGTTGTTCAACGATGAAATCGGACTGGTGTCTCTGGTGGGAAAAGCCGGAACCGGGAAAACCCTCCTGGCTATCGCAGCCGCGATCTATAAGACGGTTGATGAAAATGTGTTCCACCGTATTCTGGTATCCCGCCCGACATTGCCGATGGGGAAAGATATCGGGTACTTACCCGGCACCGCCGAGGAAAAACTGATGCCCTGGATGTATCCGATCGCCGACAATGTCGAACTGATAATGCGCGGTGAAGGGCGGGCACGGAGAAATATCCGGGGGTTCAGAGAACTGATCGACATGGGGATTCTGGTGATCGAGCCTCTGACCTATATTCGCGGACGGTCAATTCACAATCAATTCCTTATTGTCGATGAGGCACAGAACCTCACGCCGCACGAGATCAAAACCATTATCACCCGTGTCGGTGACGGCACTAAAATCGTCCTCACCGGCGATCCATACCAGATCGATAACCCGTACATAGACTCTTCCAGCAACGGACTCGCCTATGTCGTTGAACGATTCAAGGACCAGAGCGCTGCCGCTCATGTTACTCTTAAGAAAGGGGAGCGGTCGCAGCTTTCGGAGTTGGCGGCGAATTTATTGTAGAGTGGGGGGGGAGAGGAAATGCAGAGCACACTGAGGAGTTCTCACGGAATGAAGTCTCCAGAAATCGCGAAGATATCGGGTCGGCTTTCGAGGCGAGTGTGCGTTGGGCATATTAGATACCGCAACTGACAAATCCACGTATTTTAGTGGATTTGACCTGCGTACAGTATCTTATGCCGCAATACAAAGGATACTCTTCTTCCGTTAATTAGGAGCGGCTCAGGGACTATGGTCCAAACAAGCAACGAAGAAAGCCGGCCTTCAGATCAAGCGAGAATGGAGAGGTTATTTCGTGACGACTCCTGAGTTCAGGGCTTGGCATCGCGTAACCAAATCCAAAACTGCCCTCGCTGTAGAAATGGGCTCACGGTTCGTGCTCACATGACAGGCTCGTGCGCGGACTCGGTGAGGACGAAGTACGAATAATTCGTAATCGAAACATTCATTGCGGCGTCGTCGAATTCGATTACGAGGACGAAGTTGTGAGGTGCAGCAGTACAGACAGAAAACCGGTGACTCCGCAAAACACACCGGGAAAAACCTCTCTTCGTGAGGATGACAGAAGGTAAGTATGGAACATGACATTCGTTGGCGACAGCGTTTTCAGAACTTCGATCGGGCGCTCACGCTTTTGCGTGAAGCGGTGGAGATTCCTCCGGAGAAACTCTCAACTCTCGAGAAGGAAGGAATGGTACAGCGCTTCGAGTTTGTACTCGAATTGGCATGGAAAACGCTTAAGGATTTCCTGGAGTACAACGGAGTGGTGATCACACCGCCTGTATCACCTCGAACGGTTGTAAAGGATGCTTTCGCCGCGAGAATACTTACGGACGGCAAAGTCTGGATCGATATGATCGACCACCGGAATCTCCTCTCGCATACCTACGAGGAACGGACGTTCGAAGAGGCTGTTCCTGCTATCCGGGAACGCTATTTCCCGGCTATTGGTGAATTGCATGCGGATCTTGGAGGTCGGCTGCAATGATCGGTCTGACCCGGGAGCAACTACAGGCAATTAGTCAGGTGCTACGCCGTCATCCCGAAGTCACAAGAGCTATTCTGTACGGTTCCCGGGCTAAAGGGTGTCACCGGGAGCATTCCGATATCGACCTGGCACTGGAGGGTATTGACAGCGAACTGAAAGCCGAAACAATTCGTGGTGATCTGGAGTCGTGTCCACTGCCACAGCATTTCGATGTGTGTGCGCTGAATCGGATATCCTGCAAGGAATTGCGGGAACACGTGAATCGTGTTGGTGTGGTGGTCTATGACAGGGATCAGTGAGGGCGTGTTGGGACTCGAATGGGAAGAGCCTGCAAATAGCCCTCTTTTCTCAGGCGGATATCCCGCCTAAGCTGTTCTCCTCGGCTTCACCCGACTGTCGAAGTCGGGTTCACCTCTTCTGCGAGTTCTATCTAATGTATCGCTTCTTTATATGTCGGTGAAGCTTGCGGCAGGTGGCATCGAGTTTTTCCTGCTCGTACTCGGAGAAGTCACGTACCATGGGACCTTCATCGCAATCAACGTTATTCAGAATTGCCTGCAAGGGAGGGATTTTCCGTGCTTCATCGTCCTGGTTGATGTCGCGAATTATTTCTCCTCCCAGAACCCACAAGTTATCGATATGCCCGTTAATAGTTTTAGATGACAGGCCTTTTGCGATCATTTCCTCGATAAACGGCTGGAACATTTCAACCAGTCCCTTGCCGTACTCGATATCTTCTTTGAAACCGGCCCATGAATCCGGCCATCTGTCCAGGTCGTCGTTTTTAATTTTCATAAAATGTAATTTCGCGAAAATGTGATCATTATACTTTATGCAGCCTGCAACTCTACCGATATGTCCCCGGTTACTCAAACGGGCTGTCTTTCAGGACATCTTCCGCGAATTTCCGGGAAGCAATCTTCCAGTGTTTCATTGTCACCGCCGGCCCACTATTGAAAGAGCCTTCTGCCGTCCCCCAGGCTATCGGTTTTCGAGATGCGATGTCCCAGAACAGGAATTTGCTCTCAATATTCAGCGGCTTGTGAGGTATTGCTCCCAGAGGAATGAACCCATAGGTGATCACCTGGACGTATGGTTGGGATTCAATATCCATATGGTCCAGAATGAGAAGTATGTCGCCACCATCTTCTTTCGGTAGCTTGTTCAGTGGAATGCAAATCTCGAATGCCGCCGGTTCGTTCCCCCACTCCAAGTGGTCGGTCGAAAAAGATGTGGAGTCCGAGTCCACCATCTTAACGGACCCGAGGCTCGAAGAACTGCCAAGATAGTCAACGAGCGTACTGCAGATAAACCGGGTGGCTTCAATTTCAGGTTTCTCCGCCCCGAACTCATTCTCCATGCTGCCTTTGTAGGCGAAAACCGGTGATTTCGCCGTCATCACAATACAGTCGGCACCGGCGAAATCTCGTCCCACGAAATCTTGGTTTATATGCACACTTGGTGCGCAGCCTACCAGAAAGTAGGTGACGAAAATGGCTGTCAAGAATCGGATCACGGGATATCTCCTTTTGATGGTTTTGGCGATCGACGTTTTTTTCTCCGAAGGGTCTGTTTCCTGAACCGTTCCTCCCGCTATTACCGCCTTATTGTGGCGATCAGGTTTCCTTCATTCAGGTAGGGAGTGGGATTTGGGCTGCCGATGCAGGAAAATATAGTGCTTTTGGGGTGGTAATCGCAATGGGGGGGCGGTATGCTCCTTTGAGGGTTTCTGTTTCGTCCCGCGGAGTCGGGTTACGACTTGTGCCGAGTGGGTCGAAACACCACCGTAAATGATGGCCTGTACTTTAGCCCAAGTTTCGCAGCCGAGAACGAGCAGTATGCGTAAGATGTTGTGCGAG
>CAYFVL010000118.1:0-16611 GCA_964346405.1 uncultured Fibrobacterota bacterium | reverse complement strand
CGGCATTTCGACTACGCTCACTTCGACACCGCTCACTTCGACACCGCTCAGTGCATCGCAGTGCAGCGCAGTGCAGCGCAATACAACGCTCCGCTCGGGACACCGCCCCTCGACTCGGTACGGCGGTTCTCGACTGCGAAACCTGGGCTAACGCTGATCCGGGCGAACCGGAGGTCACTTATTCCTGAATGGAGAACTCTTCCTTCGATGCACCGCATTCCGGGCAAACCCAATCGGCCGGCAGATCTTCGAAAGACGTGCCTGCATCGATCCCATTATCGGGATCGCCTTTCAAAGGATCGTACACATATCCGCAAACGTCACAAACCCACTTTTTCATAGTTTCTCTCCTTTTTGGTGGAACTGCTGACATCGATCAGCGGATTTCCGGTGTCACTTGTGACTACTCGATTGCTATTGCCTCAACCGGACACGACTCCGCGGCTTCTTTGGCGCATTCTTCGGATTCCGGAGGAACGGTATCGACTTTTTCTTTTGCCAGTCCGTCGTCGCGCATTTCAAAGACTTCGGGGCATGAATTCGCACAAAGCTCACAACCGGTGCAGGTATCCTGATCTACTACAGCTTTCATACCAGATTTCCTTTCCTTGAAGGTTTTAATGAATTCGCGGCACTTGCCGGATACATGAATGCATGTATTTGTCTTCTCAGGCATCGAGTCTAGTGTGGCGACCGACAATTGCCAAGAATTAATACGGGCGCTTTTCAGGAATATCTCCTTCGATGGTGTATTTAGTCACTCCGCGGTCTTACGCCGGATACCTGCTGTCGGACTACCGTCCGGGTTTGCCGGTTCAGTTCTTGTCTTCATACTCGGCGACGGATTGCAGATAATCTTCGTTTCCCGGAGCTATAATATGTCTCTTCGCATGAAAGCGTCCCCCGATGTGAGCATCTCCCATGTATATTTTTTCACCATTGACATGCTTGTCCGCAAGCCCTCCCATACGACGGGCTCGTTCCTTCGCATCTTCGTACGCTTTTTTCAGTTTCGTCTTGACTTCCGAAGGCCCGAGGCGATACATGTTCGCTACCGCCCAAGTGAGATGCCAGCTATTGAAATCGCGCTTTAAACCATCTATATAGCGGAAATAGAGTTCTGAAACGCGATCGGCTTGATTGGGGGTGAGATGCTGATCTCGGATTGCCCAGAGAGTCAGTACCGAACCCCACCCGCCTTTTTCAAGCTCACGCTCGGCCACAAGCAATGTTTTGTCGATATTTATGTGTTCGACCAGTGCTTCTGGTCGCCGATGAGTCATGTAGCGCATGCACCCCACAACGACACTTAGAGCAGTGATAACTATTATGATTCGGAGAATCCCTCCAAAAAACGGATTATCGAAGGGTTTTCCTGCCCCCGCAGACCGGCTCCGGAAAAAAGCGTACCATTCAGGCGGTGAAGCAGCCTTGGGATTTATGTCGGCGTTCATGTTCATCGAGCTACCGCATTCTCCGTGAGTATACTTGATCTACGAGTCCTCGAACTCCGCTGCTGAGGTTATCGAGAAGGTTTTCGATCTGGTTTTCGATAGAAGAACGGACATACTCGGACTGGGAATGATCCATACGTTCTAATAGTGACAAGCCCTGTCGCGCCGTGCTCTGCAGCCGCCGATATTCGTTTGGGGCGATATTGCCGACCGTCGTTTCATTGAAGTTTTCAATTTGTCGGTAAAGCAGGTTGAATCTCTCGGCCATATCGCTACGGAACGATTCGGTCGCATGCTGTCGAGCAGTCATTGGAGTCTCCTGTCTACGGGTTCTTGTACCAGAAAACCCGAGGACCCGGTTGGTATGTCGGAAAAATGTCGCAAAAGTGTTTTTTTGCGGAAACCTCTTGTTAATTGTCGGTGTGAATGAATATTTTGTTTCACATGCAATTTGGGTGCCATGTCATGGTTTCGTGTCGAAGTGGTAAGATGCGGTCTATCTGCCGACCGATACCCAGAATCGAGAAACCATTCTCATTGTCGGAACTGGGAACCCGGTCGAAGGCAGCAGGCTTTTCCGTAACAATAGTGGGGACGTGTATTAACCCAAGTTTCGCAATCAACTCACGGCATTATGCGTAAGCCGGCGCGCGATTCATTGTAGAAAAATGCTCAAGGTATCTCCCCGGATACCCCTGCGCTTTTTCTAAGTCAATCTCGCACAACATCTTACGCATAATGCTCTACCCCTCGACACCGCTCAGTGCAGCGCGGTACGGCGTCTCTCGACTGCGAAACTTGGGTTAATGCCGGCATACATTTAGCTTTCATGAAACGCTCCAATACTATGTAGAGAAAACGGGAGCGTTTGAACCGGAGGAGGTCTCCAGGATGGTTACGGCTATTGTGCTTACGAAGGCACAGCGAAACCAGGTAAATGAAGTTGCGCAGCGTCTGACTGAAATTGACGGTATTTCCGAAGTCTATTCCGTAGGAGGCCGCTACGACTTGGTGGTAGTCGTCAGGGCGGCCACAAACGAGAAAATGGCGGACGTGGTTACCAATCACATGACCGTCATTCCCGGAATTGTGGACACGGAGACTATGGTCGCGTTCAGGTCGCATTCTCGTCATGATCTGGAAAGCATGTTTTCGATTGGGATTGAGGAAGACTAACCGGTCTGAATTGCATTCACTCTGGTTGAAGTTTACGGGAAACGGTTCGAAACGCCTGCATGAGCCGAGCCGTGGCTCCGTTTCCAGTGCCCCCGAAGGGGGGAAAACGTTTCTCATCAATTAACCCTGATACTAGCCAATGCCAGGTTCCATGTACCATGCACGGGTTCTCAACAGCCCGGAAATCAAGCCTCCTTCCGGAGATGACTTCCCGGGAGATCTTATCATATCGATAGAGGATGATGATAAGATCTCTCTCGGAACAGGTTCTCGTCCGGTCTTATTCCTTTTGGCTGGAGCATTGCTGCTTCTTGGCTCGTATTTCACCTATGTTCTCAATCCGGACGTTTTCCCTCAGCTCAATGAGACCGTCGGGCTACTACTATGTATCTCCATGTTCGTTATGGCGTGGCATACAAGAAAACCGGCCGGCAGCAGCGCTCTGATTTATCTCGGGACACTCTATCTCACTATCGGCATGCTTGATTTCGTTTCCACTGTATGGTCGGAGAGTGCCTCGGGTACTTTGGGAAATGGATTCTCGAACGTTTTTTTCCTCTCGCCCACAGCCAGGTATATCGAAGCATTCGGTCTTCTTCTGTTTCCCGGAATGGTCCAGCGTCGAATCAATTCGGAACGTTTGCTCATGGTGGCTTTGCTTGTAGCTGTCGTCCTGACAGGAATCCCGATTTACCGGTATCTGATCGGCGGAGGGGTATCCACGGGCTGGGGCACCTTTGGTATGTGGGGCACAATCGGGGCTTTGCCGATTCTGTGCATCGCGGCTGCTTACAACTACATACGACGCCACACAATGGAATCTGGTTTGAACAGAGCCATATTGGTAGTCGCTGTATTGACGGCGACGGGAGAATTATTCAACGTATTCTTGTCGGACGGTGCGTCATACAATCAATTCTTTGCGCATGCGGCGAGAACCTTCGCTCTCATACCTCTATATCTTTCCGTTCTGCAATTGAGCTTTACATCACCATACCGGTCGCTCTTGAGGAGGCCGGCTATGAGCGAAAGCGGGGTAAGTATCGCCTACGGTCTGCTGGAAAGGAAAATCGCTGAGCGCACAACGGCTTTGGAAAATGTGGTTGAACGATTAAGAACGAATGCACAGAGGCTAGGGCTTATAACAGAATCAATAAATGATTTCTTCTGGCTGCGGGGAGCGGACGGTATTGCAGTCGAATATGCGAGTCGGTCATTTGAAAGACTTTGGGGGGATTCCGTCGAGAACCTGTACTCCGATCCTCAGATATTACTCAAAGGAATACATCCCGATGATCGTGAACGGGTTCGACAGGAGTTCGAACAGGGGGCTCTGCATGGGTATACCACGGAGTATAGAGTGCTGCACCCCGACGGAAGCGTTCGCTGGATACGCGACCGAGCTTTTCCGGTAAACGAAGACGGCTTCGTCGGTCTTGCGGGAGTGGCCACCGATATCACCGACCAAATGTTATTGCAGGACGAATTAAACTACCACCGTGAAGATCTGGAGAAGCTTATTTCAACAAGAACGGAAGAGCTTCGTGCCGCAAACCGTCGTCTGGAGGCCGATGAAAAGAGGCTGATAGAAAGCGAACACATGCATCGCCTACTAGTCGAAAGCCTGAATGAGGGGCTATGGTCGTTCGACAAGGGTGGAAAAACCATATTCGCCAACTGCAAGATGGCGGTCATGTTGGGATGCTCGTTGGAAGATCTGAAGCAGAAATCCATTGCAGATTTTGTTTTTCCCGGAGACGGGACATGGGCTCTCCCGAAAGAAATGCCTCATGTCGAGCGAGGGATGGGGCAGTTTGAACTGGAACTGGTGCGTTGTGACGGCACCAGACTATGGACCTTGCTTGAACTATCCTCACTGGAAAATGAAGCCGGAGAAAACGTGGGTACATTAGCCTGTGTACTTGATATCACCTCCCGAAAAACGGCTGAGCGGATGAATACCGCACTCAATGAGATCAATGCCGAACTTCTGACCGGACATCAGTCCAGAACTATTCTCCGCAAAGTTATTGAGAAAGCAACGGCCGCATTGGAAGCCGAATCGGCGGCGATTATCATGCGAGAAGAGGGTTGCTGGGTGGTCCGGGAGCAAGAGGGGGTTTTGTATCATCGTAATAGCACCGTTCTGGGCGATCATGAAGTGGTCTTGGCGCATCGAGCGGTGACCGCCCAGACGGTAATCGCCATAGAAGATGCCGGCGTCGATCTTCAGGCCAAGGCAGACATGCTTATCCCGGAGAATACGGGTTCGGTCCTCGTTGTGCCGATTCTCATGTGGAAAACAACCGTGGGTGTTGTCTATTTCCGATACCCGGAATGTTCTCTGTGTTCGGAAGCTCGGAATTTTGCCGAAGCTGTCGGGGCTGCTTTGTCATTGTCGCTGGAGAGTTCTCGGCTTTTCAATGAATTGAAAAATGAGCTGAAGGCGCGACGCAGAATTGAGGAGGAGTTACGGGATGCTCAGTCCCGGCTCTCAGAACTCGTTCGGCGGCAAAAACATGAGCTGGTCCATACGCGGGAAACGCTTGCCGAAGAAATCGATCAGCGGGTGGAAGCTCAACGCGCGCTCTCTCAACGTCAGCTCGCCCTGGAGGCGGTCTATGCCATGGCGACGACGTTTGGAACCTCTCTCGAAACGCTGTTCGACCAGGTTACTCTCAGCATTGCCGACATCCTCGACATAGAGTTCGTAAGCATTCATAACGTGCAGGACGGTCGTATCAGTGCACTTTCGCAGGTGTTCCATGGGAGACTGACTAAAGGTACGGATGCGGCCATTCCCTGTTCGATGTGTCGTTCTTCGAGCGAGAAAAAACTCCTGGTACAACACTCGCAGAGCCTTCGGAAAAGGTTTCCCGAAGGGGCCTGTTTTCAGCAGCATGAGTTCAGATCGATTGTGAGTATTCCAATGGTCAGTGGATCCGGCGAACCGGTCGGAGATATTTGCGCTATGAGCTTGGAGGACCGCAAGTTCAGCGAGTATGAAATTCATCTGGTGGAGATTTTCGCTCGATACATAGCCCATGAAATATCTCGAACTCGTCTGGAATCAAAGCTTCGACAATCACAGGAAATGGAGCTGCTGGGGCAGCTCACCTCGGGTGTCGCTCATGAAGTCCGTAATCCCCTTAACGGGATCGTCGCGATCATGGAAGCTCTCTTTCAGGATATCGGAGATAATCCTGAGTATGATCCCTACCTTATGCATATGAAAAACCAGGTGACTCGACTTACTACGCTGATGGAGGAGCTGCTTGCATTAGGTCGTCCGATCTATAAAGAACAGATGCATAGTGTCAAAATTACCGCAATGATCCGTGCATCTGTAGATTCCTGGCGACACGCAGCATCCGATTCCAGGGATTTGGTCGTGCACTGTACTGATGAGCTTAAAGAGACAACCATTATTGCGGATAATGCAAAACTGGAACAGGTCTTCGTCAACCTTCTACAGAATGCCGCACAGCACTCCCCACGGGAAGAGACGATTATGGTCAGGATTGATCACGAAGGTCCGGAGACCGTGAAAATATCGGTTGTCGATCGTGGCACCGGTATATCGGAGAAGTCGCTCGCCCGTATTTTCGAACCATTCTACACGACCCGAAAGGCCGGTACCGGTCTGGGGCTCAGCATTGTGCGGCACATTGTTGAGAGCCATGGCGGGGCCATCGATGCCGCTAATAATTCCCCGGAACCCGGTCTTACCGTGAGTGTTCGTCTGCCGCTGGGATGCATCGTTTAACCTAGCCCAGGTTTCGCAATCAACTCACGATCCCGCCGCGGCGCGTTCGTGAGTTGGCTGCGAGACTTGTTGGACGTTCAGGAGCATGATCCGACCACCCAAAGATCTTCTCGGAAAAACACTATATAGTCGTTGTCGCATACCCAAAGTGGACTTTTTCAAAACTGAAATCCGTGAGGTGGGAAATGTCGGAATTGGGAATAGCTGTTTCGAAACCGGAGGAGGTTAACCCGGATACCCCTGCGCTTTTTCTACGTCAATCTCGCACAACATCTTACGCATAATGCTCTCCCTCGTCCGCGAAATCTGGGTTTGAGTTGGGGTTGTAATCTGCGGGATCGAAAATGGCTTTCTCCAAAATGACGGATTTCCGTCGTGACAGGATGCCGTATCGGCTATAATCGCCGCGGATACCCGAAGGAACGTTTTTTGCGAAACGATGATTTATCGGTTTCCAACAGCCCTTCCGACCTACCGGCATTAGCCGGAAACAGTTATGAGTCGGAGATGGCGAAATCCCGTGGTATGAGGCAGGGGATCGTGGACATCTTTGTAAAACGACATCCTGAAGGAGGAAACAATGACAATCAAAATGTCTCCGGTGCAGGAGTGCACAGCAACTGATTGTGTATACAATCATGATGGTAAGTGTCGAACGATGGCTATAAATGTGGGGGATATCGATCCTGCATGCGATACATATATGTCGGCCAAGTCGAAGAGTGGGATGGAGCATGTTATAGGTGGGGTTGGCTCCTGCAAAGTGGCGAAATGTGTGCATAATCAGGAACTGGAATGCAAAGCCGAGGCTATACGCATTTCCAGGGGGAACGACGGCATCCTTTGTCGCACGTTTTCTACATGAATCGCGGAAAACAATTTTCGTTGGTGGATACGTTTGTGTCAACGAAAGGGAAGTAGGATGCTTTAAACCAGAAGAACGGGTCGTCGGTTTTTTCATATCCGTCCGATAAAGGTTGATCCGACTCCCTTACGTAGCGGAATTGTAGACGCAAGTCGAAGGCTTTTGAGCCGGCTACAAATGAACGAAGTGATTAACCCGACTTCGACAATCGACTCACGGCATTCTGCGTAAGCCGGCGCGCGATTCATTGTAGAAAAATGCTCAAGGTATCTCCCCGGATACCCCTGCGCTTTTTATAAATCAATCTCGTACAGCATCTTACGAATAATTCTCTATCCCTCGGCTCCGCTCGGGACACCGCCTCGACTTCGCTCGGTACGGCGTCTCTCGACTGTCGAAGTCTGGTCAACTAAGCGTATCGCTCAAATTACGCGGTAGTGATGAGGAGGCAAGAATGGTTAATCGGTTAACTTCAATCTACGAGAAGGCGCGGAACCCTGAAAGAGGGAGTACCGGTGCGACTGGGAAAATGGCATGGGCTTCGCATGGTATTATTCCAAAGGAAGGGGTAAATATCGCCATGAACTCCGGTGTGGAAAAGAAAGAGGTGCTTATAGTAGACGATGACGAGGCGTTGTTGTTCGCCTTCCGAAAGATATTTCGTGCGGAGAAGGTAAAAATCGATTCGGCCGCCTCGGTGAATGAAGCCGTTTCATTGATAGACAAAAATGACTACGCTCTTGTCATTAGTGATCTGTTTTTCGATGAAACTCACCCCGAGGGAGGGTTGGAGGTCATAGGATACACAAAGAAGCGTAGACCGCAATGCGCCACCGCGATCTGGACGGCATATACCAGTCCGGAAATGGATGAGAGTATTGGGTCGTTGTCGCCTGACTACCATTTGAAAAAGCCTGTTCCTTCTGAACGAATACGGGTGATAATGAAGAAAATCGGTTTAATTGATTCCTAGCCCGAGTTTTGCAGTCGAGAACGAGTGGAATGCCGTGAGTTGATTGCGAAACTTGGGCTAGTGAGTAGCTGTGGGAGTGAAGTTTGCCGCAGATCGTTATGGAATGGGGGACGAGATAGATCGGGACCCCGATTGTAAGCATGAACTGCTTATCACACCAGAAGTTAACCGATGGCGTGAGGGCGCTTCCTTCGTTTTGAATTATTGAGTGGTATTGAAAGATAAATTTGATGAGTTCGAGAGTTGTATCCGAAGTGATTCGTAAAACAGGGACTCCGATTGCGGATGGGGTTGGCGAGGGTAAAGTATGGCTGATTGTAGCCGATTTGCCGTCCCGCCGATCTCGTCGCCATGTGAAGCCCGAGATGAGGGGGCGAGAAGAGGCCAAGATCCGTCATGCCGTGCAATTACTCAGCTTTGTGATTGAGAACGCAATTCATCAGGTACGTGCACGTGCTGGACAAGAACACGCCCAGATATTTGTTGCTCTCCGGGAGGTACTGCATGATCCCGGCGTACTCGAGAATGTAATCGCGTTGATACAGGAAGATCGCTTCACAGCCTATGCCGCGGTACAGGAGGTGTTTGCCGCGTACAAACATGAACTGGAGCGGAGCCCGCTGACGCGAATCCGGGAGCGGGTTCATGATCTTATAGAGATCGAGCAAGGGCTGTTGGACGCGCTGGTAAACCCTCTCTCGTTGGTTCGCAAGGAAGAGGACGCACATCAGGGGAAATTTGATCGGGTGGTGGTAAGCAAGTATTTAACGCCCCGATTGGTGCTCGAGATGCGGGGGCGTCGTATGAAAGGAATCGTGACCGAACATGCCGGTGAAACGTCGCATGGAGCGATACTGTGTCGGGCATTGTCGATTCCTGCCGTCTCCGATCTGAAAGGCATTTGTCGGATTGCGAGAGAATCCACACGAATAGCACTCGACGGCGGGTCTGGAGAAGTTGTGCTATCCCATGGAAAACACGGAGGGTTACGTTCATATTTGACTACTAAGGAAGATCAGTTTCACGAAGGGAATCAGTCTCGCCTTGGTGAAAATTTCAAGATATTTGCCAATGTGAATTTGTCGGAACATGCCAGGGACGCACTTGCATCAGGAGCTGCCGGCGTTGGACTGTATCGAAGTGAGTTGGAATTTCTTGCGGCGGGACGATTTCTATCGGAGAAAGAGCAGGCATCGAAATACCGTAATCTGGTGATGACGATGATGGGGATGCCGGTAACGATTCGTTTGCTGGATTTCAGTTCAGACAAGGCGGCTTCTCTAAAGGAGTGTGCGCCGGATACTGTAACGTTTGAGTGCGATCGTCCGGATTTTCTGTTGGCGAATCCTGATATCCTTAAACAACAGGCGCACGCAATCGCAGAGGTATCGTCACTTGGACCGGTATCCGTATTGTATCCAATGGTGCGCGATGCGGATCATTTCGTTCGACTCAAGAAGGCCTTTGAAGATGCAGTCGAAGGAGTTGACATATCTCACGTCGATCATGGTGCAATGTATGAACTCCCTTCGGCGTGCGAGGATGTCGACCGGCTTATGGAGCTGGTCGATTTTGGGAGTATAGGGACCAACGACCTTGTTCATCATCTGTTCGGGACGAACCGAGAGGAAAACGGCAGTTCGGCACTCGTGGAATACTCCGACCGCTCCGAACTGTGGGAAATTCTGGCTCAGGTTGCATCCCAGGCGCGTCGACTCTCTCGACCACTAACCGTATGTGGTGAAATGGGTTCACAATTGAGGTATTTCAAACGGTTTACCGAGCTGGGTATTTCGCGAGTCAGTGTGGATATTCCAATCGTAGCGAAAATGCGGTTGGCGTTGAAACTCCCACCGAATGAGGAAGAAGAGAAGTTTGAGGAAGCAGTTGGCGAACACATGGACCGGTACACGCGTTGATGCGGACGTACCAGGGGAAAAGGAGATATGATGGACTACCTGGAATATGCCAAGCAAATCGAGCGCAACGGCATTGAATATTATGAAAAACTGAAAAACGAGAGCGATACAGCCGAAGTGAAAAGCATATTCTCATTCATGGAGCGTCAGGAACAGCGGCATCTGGAAATATTCGAAGCATGGCAAAAGGAAATGGAACCCACCCCAATAGAAGCGGAAAACGTTGTGGGCACAGCGCGTGAAGAATTCAAGAAGATGGTCGATCATTTTCACGAATTGGGTGTAGCGGCGATTGATAGAAGTGATGCCTACGAAGAAGCGATCGGGTTTGAGGAAAAAAGCATATCACTCTACACCGAAGCATTGGAGAAGACGGATAACCCAACTCAACAAGAACAACTGAAACGGATTATCGAACAGGAAAAAGCACATGCGGCTATGTTGCGCAGCATGATCGCGTTTCAGAAACACCCCGGAGGAGATCTCACGAACGCGGAGCTATATCGCTTTTTTGATGAGGAATCATAAAACGGTGGTCGGCAAAAAAAATGACTTCCTCGTTGAGGAAGTCTTTTGGTGCACCGCGATACCCTTTGAGCGCGGCTATGTTGAGTATCTCTGAGGCTGGTGTTCTTCTTCCAGCACATCGTGGATTTGCGACAAGTTCCAATCCTGTGCTCCCTCGGAGCGCATGGATTGAAGAGCTTTCTCACTGTCGTGACTGTGGATCCCACGAAGGGCGTCCACAAGGAGATTTACTTTGAATCCCAGCGCCAGGGCATCATGAACCGTGTGTTTGACACAGTAGTCGGTTGCCAGCCCGGCGACAAACAATTCCTCAATGTCGTCGTCTCTCAATCGATCGAAAAAGGAAGTCCCCTCCGGATCAAATGCCTGGAAAACCGAGTAGGCGTCCTCCCTTGGGTTCGTTCCTTTTGTCATTATAATCGCGTTTGACGGCAAATTGAGATCCGGGTGAAATTCGGCTCCTTGAGTGTGTTCTACACAGTGAGCGGGCCATTTCCCGCCATCTTTTTTGAAATGTCCCGTTATTCTCGGGTGCCAGTCCCGCGAGGCGAAAACGGGTAAACGTTCCGAGGTAAACAAGTTTATATAATCGTTGACTCTCGGCACAATGCTGTCGGCGCCGGTCACCGGAAGTGATCCGCCCGAACAGAAATCGCGCTGAAAGTCAATAATCAGCAGTGCTTTTCCGCGTGGCATAAGTACACCCCCTTTCAGGGTTATCTATTCTCGTGTTGACTGTACCAGTTTTCACGAGCCTCTCGAAGTTCCTGCAATTTGCGGAAAACGGCGTCTGCACCGATATGCGTAACTCCGTCGATCATCAGCAGCGGTAACTCATGGCGCCCCAGGTCTTTCTTCAATTCGATATCATCATGTTGCACATAAACAACACTATACACCAGGTCGAGTTCCCGCAGCGCATGTTCGATTCGGTCGCATTCGGCGCATACCCTTTCTCTGTATAGCAGGTACATGATTCTCTCCTCTCCTATACTTATTCGGTAATTGGGTCCTCATAATTGTGTCTCCCTATCCAACCAAACCAGGGAACAAAGTTCCGTTCAGGATAATCCATTGTGCAAAAACGCAATATATATGCCGGCAATCCCATTTCCGATTCACGATCAGTTGAGTAATCAATAGACAAGGATTAACCCAGGTTTCGCAATCAACTCACGGTCCCGCCCGGGCGGGACTCAAGGTATCTCCCCGGATACCCCTGCGCTTTTTCTAAGTCAATCTCGCACAACATCTTACGCATACTGCTCTACCCCTCGGCATTTCGACTACGCTCACTTCGACACCGCTCAGTGCAGCGCAATACAACGCTCCGCTCGGGGCATCGCCCCTCGACATTTCGGCTCCGCTCAAACGAGAATGGAGAGGTTATTTCGTGACGATTACTTATGGTTCCCGGGGTGGTTCTTACTTGCAGGGAGATAGGGCGCGACGACCGAAACTCAGGAAGTTGGGAAATGAATAGTTGCGATACCCGTTGAAGAAATAGTGTAAGCGAAGGCCGAGGGTGCCGCGTATGGGTATTGCACTAAAAATTCGTCCAACGGAGATTGTGCACAAGGGAATTATCCATCCCAGATCAACGGGACGGAATACCGGGGGCGGGCTACCTGAAATTGATGCGGCGCAAGCTTTTCCCGCCGACCGTCCCCCATAGATAGAGAAATTCACCGCTTTGCGCAGGGGACCGGAACCAGGATCAAAGGCGGCGGCATCTCCCGCGGCCCAAACATTCGGGTAGCCACGAACCTGGAGTGTCGGGCTAACAACGAATCGCCCATCCTTTATGCGATCGGATGCGGGAGCATTGATGCTGTCGATAGCGAAGGTTGTGCCGGTACTCCAACAGAAAAAGGGGTGTCGAATAGCAGTGTCGTCGGATAGCCGCAAATACTCTCCGTCGTATGCAGTCACCTTCTTTCCAGTAAGTATCTCTACTCCTGTTTCCCTGAGACCATGCTCGACGTATTCCCTTTCGCGGGAAGAGAGAAAGGGCAAAATACGGGGCATCATTTCAACAACCATAACCCGGCAATCGACTTCGCGTATCAATGATGCTCGTTTCAGAGAACAAGCCAATTCCAGGCCGGTGTATCCGCCTCCGGCAACTACGGTGACGGGTATATTTTCGGCGGTTGTGAGATACTCGGGAAATGCATTCCGGATTTCTTCCGCCGATGATAAGGAGTCGAGGGTAAACACCTTACCTCGCTCGGGTGAAAACCCATATGTGGCGGTCTTCGAGCCGCAGGCAATAACCAACCGGTCGTATTTGATTATACCGGCGGAGGTGGTGAGATGCTCTTTTTCCAAGTCTATCCCGTTCACCTCGGTCTGGAGGACGGCGATCTGCCGAGGAAGGATGTCTCGCAAATTGCCGGTGATCAAGTTTTTCCGCAGGCGGCCCCCGGCATAATCGGGGAGCGAAGGAAGCATGGTGCTGAACGGATACCGGTCTATAAGCACAACTTCATTGTTCTTCGCTATGTCGGAGAGTGCCCGGGCTGCATTACGACCCGCAAATCCTCCTCCAGCAATAACTACCTTCACCGGCAAATCTCCTTTTTTGAACCCCCATATTCTTTTCCTCCGCAGTTTGCCGGAGAAGGGGAAGGTATGAATAGTTCACTCGTGTTTCTTGAAAAAGCGCATTAGACTCCATCGGTCGTTGCCGGAGAATAGCAGCGAGAGAAAAACTATGCCATCCTCTATGGCTTGCGAAGCCCCCATAATCCCGTCCCCTTGGGACAGATGCTTTATCGCGGCAACCAACATGACCAACAAGAGCAACGCCCCGGCCGGGCGTACCGCAATTCCGGCTATCAGGAGAATGCCTCCGAAGAATTCCGTTGCCCCGGCCGCGAATCCCCAAAAAGCGGGGGCAAACTTAACACCCAGATTCTCCATTGCATTCCCGACAGCTTCCCATTTTGCAGGCCCTCCGGCAAGCTTCGGCCACCCATGAAGTAGAAACATAAATCCTATACCCCAGCGCAGAATAGCATGCCCTAGTTCCATGGCCGAATACTGTCTACCGGAGTCGTGGAGTTCGTTCATAATATCCGTCTCCTTTCACCCGTTCGGATCGATTTTCTATTCCGAGAAGATCTGGTTTTGAGACAGAATACAACTTTCTGGAACAATCGGACATTTTCTGTAAGAGCAATATGCATGCCCTGCATATCAATGGCTCGATTGACCAGAAATTATACTGAGCGAGGAAAACGCGCACTACGCAAATAACATGATTCAGGCTATTGCGGCCATCTATATGAATTGCCGGGAGGGGAGTCGGGTCAATTTGGCACGAGTATTGCAACTCCTGTAAAAACCATACGAAGCCGTATATTTGGGATCGTATCGAAACTGTCCGACAGCTCACCAAATAATTGGGAGCTGTTGATTCCAGATCTCACGTGAGGAGGAAAACATGTCCAAAGAAGTTCTGGTGCCCGTTGCGGACGGCACGGAAGAACTCGAAGCGATTGCGATTGTCGATATTCTCAGAAGAGCGGGAATGACCGTCACGATTGCATCGGTCGACGAAGGAGACGTGACTATGTCACGCGGGGTTCGCATTGATGCCGATACGTTAATTGAGCATTGTACCGATATGTCCTACGACCTTGTGGTGCTGCCCGGCGGCTCCGAGGGGGCACGGAAACTCAGGGCATCCACCCACTTGGGAAGAATCCTCAAGCGTCAAGCGGGGCAGGGCAAAATGTATGCGGCAATTTGTGCTTCGCCCGCTATTGTTCTAAAGCACCACGGTTTGCTTGACGGGCATAAGGCGACATGTCATCCTGATTTTGTAGAAGAATTGGACAATAAAAAGCATGTAAAGGAACGTGTAGTAATTGACGGAAACCTGGTAACCAGTAGAGGCCCCGGAACCGCGGTCGAATTCGCGCTCAAGTTGGTTGAGTTGTTGGATGGTAAGGAAAAGGCTGATGCTATCGGTGAGTCCATGGTTGTCGGCACTGTTGAGTAGGCATTTTCTACCAACAGCACTGTCCAAATTGCTCCTATACACAATAGTCAGAAAGTGAAAACACTCAATCAAACCTGAATTGAACGGTTCTGAGTGAGGAAACAGCGTAATCTCATGAGGCGAGATGGTTTGAAGGAATCGCAGTGCATACCCTCTGAGGTATGGACAATCACGCCCTGAGGGATGAAACCCATTCGGCCATGAGATTTAGCCATTTTCCGGTTCAGAATCGCTCAGTTGGGTTAAATCAACTTTCTGATTTTGCCGGATCAAAGGGGGAGGTACAAATGAGTGGTCATACTTACAAGAAAATTGAGCTTACCGGATCCTCGAGTCAGGGCATTCAGGATGCCATTGACGGCGCATTGCATAAGGCTTCCGACTCCGTACGCAATATGCGTTGGTTCGAGGTCACCGAAATTCGCGGCACTATCAGCGAACAAAAGGTCCAGGATTGGCAGGTAACCCTCAAAATCGGATTTGATGTAGAATAAATCCGGTGTTCGAGATTATCAGCCATTCACACGGTTATGTGAGGAGCTTTTTCAGCCTCAATTATTTGAATCCCAACCAGTTTTTCTTTGCATAATCCGAAAAACTGGATTGGGGCTTCAATTTTACCGCACGATGAAAATGATTCTCAATTTTCCAGCGGAACTGGTGTGCCGTTCGATAAATAGCGAGGTGCTGGTGCCGGATGATCAACCAACGTATTCTCTCTGCTTGAAAGAAATAGTACCAAAAGGGAGTGGTTTTCCCCATAGATCGGGACGGCATAAGTGCCGAAAAGAGAAACGAGTCAAGTCCGGAACCCGGCATGTGTCCCAGATTACCGTGTCATAACGGAAAAAGTGGGCTATTTTTCTTCCGCAAGCAACTTTTCCTTCAGCATCCGAATGTTGCTGACGGCATTTTGCACTGCCTGAGTCTGATAATGGTTATTGAAAGCCACGGCCACAGTGCTGGTTTTTTGTATCAGAGCAAGTTGACCCTGAACACGTTCAGCTAATTCTGAATCAGAATACTTATAATCGTACCGGGCATTGCGTGCGGCAATTCGTTCCTTCGCGGTTTTCTGTGGTCCTTTGGGATACCAGTTTTTGAGATTCAGTCCACTGTAGCGAATATATCCTTTATCAGTAGTTGCATAGGCTTTCAGGGGGAATGCATGATTAACCGGTGGAATTTCAGTGTTGCAGATACCGATACCTGCATCTTTGAGGGCCTGAAGCGGATGAATATCGTGCCAGCTTATATGGCGAAATTCGATATGGACATCGAAGCCGTTTCTTACCGCCTCTCGTCCCACGGCCAGGAGGTAATCGAGTATCTTTTGACTTCGGTATAAACGATCCTCAAGCTGTATGAGAAAACTATAGAACTGATCGTTCTGCGCCAGTGGAGATACCGCGGCAATGTGATTTTGCATCAGTTCTCTACCAGCCTCTATACTCCACGATTTTGAGTGTGAAATGTCGCGATGAACTTTCACGGCATATTTCATGTTTTCTTTACTTCGAGAAACGATATCATGGAAATAAGCAGGTATGGGATCTCGATAAAAAGTGTTATTTATTTCTACGAATGAAAAGTACTTCTGATAAAAACGAAGCCGATCCTGGTCGATACGTTCCTGCTCGGAAAGCACGGCCTGACGTTTCCCCGTAACTCTGGGCGGATTGAACACTCCCACCCAGTCGTCGAAATAGTATCCCGATGTTCCGATATAACACCCGGTAGAGGTGATATCCGGCGGCGGTTCGGTTGGGTTCCAGATCTTTTGTGGTGTTGCCATAACTATTTACATTTTCGAGGCGTTCGTACCGCCGGTTTCGCGGGTTGGATACCGCCGCGGAGTCGCGTGCCCTAATTAGTGCCTGTCCGAAAACCCCTGTTTCAGCGGAGCGACGGCGGGCTGGCC
>CAYFVL010000117.1:0-16626 GCA_964346405.1 uncultured Fibrobacterota bacterium | reverse complement strand
ATCGTGCAACAGCTTACGCAGAATGCCGTGAGTTGATTGCGAAACTTGGGCTAGCAGGAGGGGGACGAAGCGAACCGGCGATTTCAGCCTGAAAACGGGAGATTCGACAAGCATAGCGTCCGTTTTGAAGGACTTTTCGTACCGATGTCAAATATCTGCCGATGCGCTTCAGAAATATAACATTATAACAAATCGGGTATCACAATGCATCCGTTCAGGTTACGTGCACTATTAACACGTTATAATTTGTGTGTGTCGTTACGAAAATGTGTCTTATACAGTGGATTGGAGAGTATTTGCAGAGACTCGAAAATCCTGTGCCGCATGGAGGATAAATGTCTGAGGAGACGCATGCAAAGAGAATGTATCGTCGGCGTACCTACTCAGGTCGTCGTCTGGAACCCAGGAATGGCATACTGCATGGGGCTGGACAGGACCCGGCGCAGTTTGCGACATACAGCGAACTGTTTCCTCAATGCCGGCCCGTCGTCTGGATGGGTTATACCGGAATTTGCAGGGAGTACGAAGCCAATCCTTTGGACCGGTTCAAAAGGGGGATGGCTGAATCAACGGATCTCTTCCTTATCCCTCAGATAGGTCTTGGGATGACCGTTGACGGCAAGCCTGAACGGCATTACGAGCGGGATGTCGCTATGGGGCTCTTTGACAAGGGAATAGAGCAACTGGCGGATTATCTGGAAGAGTTCGATCGTCCGATTTTCATTCGCCTGGGCTATGAATTTAATGGTGAATGGAACGGCTATGAAGCGGAGAGCTTCCGCGAGGCATGGATTCGAGTCGTGGAGATAGTTAGAAAACGGTCTCTTGAGCATGTTGCTTTCGTCTGGTGTTATGCCCCGGAAGGGGAGAATAAAGACTATAAGAGTTTCTATCCTGGAGATGAATACGTTGACTGGTGGGGGCTTGATCCATTTTGTGCCGATCACTTTTCAACTGAGGATACAATGTCCTTTCTTAAGGATGCGGAGGCCGAAAACTTTCCGGTGATGTTTGGCGAAAGCACCCCGCGGTACGTCGGGACGGGCAAAGGGATGGATTCATGGAGTTCGTGGTTTGAACTCTTGTTCAATCGTATAGCTGAACAACCGTCGGTGAAGTGTTTCTGCTACATAAACTGGGATTGGGGGAATTATCCTCGATGGAGTGACTGGGGCGATTGCCGAGTTGAGATAGATCCCATTGTGACACAGCGCTACCGTGAGGAATTGGCCAATGGTCCCTTTCTCCACGCGATGAGCAAAGAAGAGACGCTGCATACTTTAAGAGTGATATAGACCCAAAGAACACCACTTTGGAATCGTCAAACTGCGTCCCGGGAACGCTCAAGGTCGGGCGGTACACTTTCTATGCGAAGCATCTTTATCATAAACCGCGACACATCCTCAGTAGAGCGTCATTCTACATGCCCGGATAGGTATTGAATCTCGGGAATGAATGGTTCGGTTTTTCAGAGAATCACGTCGTCCGGTGTGCCGGACATCAAGTCGGTCCGGTGAGATCCCGCCGGGCAATCGAGGAGAAAGAAATGGCTGAAACGAAGCCTGATGGAATGCATATCCGCCAAATTGTATCCCTTCTGAAGTATACAGCCGGACATAAACGTGAATATGTGCTGCTGATCGTGTTGCTGGGGTTTCAAATGGCGACCTACCAGGCGATGGCCTATTCGCTTCGCTATCTGATAAACGATCTCATTCCCCTGGGCAAGCTGTCATATTTTATCTATTTTGCCGGCGCCTGGGTGGGTGCATTCTTGATACACGCGGTTATAACTCTGGGGGCAGCTCATTATCGAATTTTTCTGGTGAGAACCCTGATTGCGAACGTCCGTGCTCAGATAATCCGAAAATTGCAGGTACTGTCGATTCGATATTTCGACAGACGCGGCACCGGAACTACCTCGGCAAAAATGCTGATGGATATGAACAGGCTGCAACAACTGTATGATTGGGTCCATCATACTCTATTGGAGGGGGTTTTCGGGCTGCTGATTGCAATACCCTTTCTCAGCACGATCGATCCGACTCTTACCGTGATAGCATTTCTGTATATCCCTGTTATCCCTCTTCTGCAGCGCATTTTCCGTGGCATGTTAATGCGTCATTCCCGGAAGCTTCGGAACACAAACGAGCAGTTGAGTGCGCGCATCGTTGATTACATATCGGGGATTCGGCAGATCAGACTTTTTGCGACCGAGGAAAAACATGGGGGAGAGATAATACGCCATGTTGAGGAAGTGAAAAATGTAGATATCCGGTACACGTTTGCCATGCGGGTTTTGCAGATGGCCATTCAGTTCTTTTCGGATTTCACCCCGGTAATGCTGTGGGTATCGGCCGGATTTATAATGTCTCGAAAATCCGGACTTTCCCTGGGAGACGTGGTCGCGTACGTTGCGCTCGTGCGACAATTGTTAATGTCCTTTCGTATTCTTTTCAATTCTTTCGACCAGATCGTGCGAGCCGCACCGTCGGCAGCCGCTATCCACGATGTAATCGAACATACCGAGACTGAGAATCTCAATCCACAGATCACTGATTTCGAAATTGACGGCTCCATTCGTTTCAGGGATGTTGATTTTTCTTATGAGAATCGGGGCTTGCAGCTACAGTTGGAAAACCTGAATATAGTAATTCCAGCGGGTGAAAAGATTGCGCTTGTCGGAGAATCCGGCTCGGGAAAATCGACTTTTGTGAACGTTTTGATGGGGCTTTATGCCATACAGAAAGGTGAGATCCTTTTTGGAGAATACCCGATATCCAGGATCAGCCTCAGAAACCTTCGCTCACAAATTGCGGTTTTGAGTCAGGAGGTTTTTCTATTCAATACTTCTATTTACGATAATGTCCGGTTCGCCAATATGAATGCATCTCGTGAACAGGTCAGGGAAGCATGCCGGAAAGCTGAAATACTGGAGTTTATCGAGTCGTTGCCCGAAGGTTTTGAGACTCACGCGGGAGAGCGTGGTGTGCAGCTTTCGGGCGGGCAAAGGCAGCGAATCGGGTTGGCTCGAGTCTTCATTCGAAGGCCGAAGATAATTATTCTTGATGAACCGTCGTCGGCACTGGACGTGGTCACCGAGCAACGGATGTTTGAGACGTTATACCGAAACCTCGAGGGCAGGACTCTCATCGTAGTAGCTCACCGGCTTTCCACCATCCGCAATGTCGACAGAGTGCTGGTGTTCAAGGAAGGATCTGTGGTTGAGCAGGGGACGTTCAGAGAACTTGGAAAATCCAACACTCTGTTCGCGGACATGCTTGAAGCAGGTACGGCGCCCGCTTGATGACGACACATTTGGGTTGACCTCCACGTTTCTAATTATATTAATCTATTCCCGCTACGGTTCACAGGATCGCTGCGGGAACCGTGTAACACGTACCGCGGAGAACAAATCACAACAATGTATTCTCAGATGAGTATTTCGTGTTGGAGGGAAAACCATGAAAAAGTACGAGCCGAAAGCCATTCATAATGTAAGCCTACTCTCACACGGCGGAGTCGGAAAAACGACGCTGGCAGAAGCAATTTCGTATACGGCCAAAGCAACAAGCAAGCTCGGAAAGGTTGACAACAACACGAGTGTTTTCGATTCGCGTGCAGACGAAAAGGCCCGGAAAATGACCATTTCCATGGCGGCCGGTTCGGTTGAATGGGACGGCACAAAAATTAATTTCTTGGATACCCCGGGTTTTCTTGATTTGCTCGGCGATGCTCGTCTTGCGCTCAGTGTCACCGAATCGGCCGTGATCCTGATCGATGCGGCTTCGGGAATACAGGTGGGGACCGAACAGGTGATGCGGCTGGTTGAGGAAGAAGGAGCCCCTCGCATGTTCTACCTCAATGGAATGGATAAAGAAAATGTTGATTTCAACAAATTAATAGACGAACTCAAAAATGCATATGGTACTTCGGTGGCTCCTATTCAGATTCCGATGGGGACGGGAACTGGATTCAAAGGCGTAGTCGACCTCATAGAGAAAGTCGCGCATGAGTACAAGGCCGACGGCACCGGCACAGGGAAAGCCACCGATATTCCTCCCGAACTATCCGATCAGGTCGAAGCAATGCGGGGGCAGCTAATGGAAACGGTCGCGGAAAGCGATGAGGACCTGATGAACAAGTATTTCGAGGAAGGGGAACTCACCGATGTCGACTTGCGCAAGGGGCTTGCCGCCGGCGTTGTGCAGGGGCTGGTCTTTCCGGTGTTATGCGGCAGCGCTGCTATGAACGCGGGCACGGATTTGCTTTTGAGAGCCATTCGAAACCTCTCTCCTTCTGCCGAAGCTCGACAGGAGATCACTGTGGTGGAGGGCGACGAGGAAAAGACAATCCCGTGCGATCCAAACGGCTCAACGGTCGCTTTTGTGTTTAAAACGCATTCCGAGGAGCATCTTGGTGAGCTCAATATAGTTCGCGTGTTCAGCGGGAAGCTGACTACCGGTCACGATGTTTACAACAGCAGTAAACAGGTGGGAGAGAGAGTAGGCAGCATGTTTTCGCTTCTGGGACATCAGCGGACCGATGTTACTGGAATCAACGCAGGTGATATCGGGGGGTTGCTGAAAATGAAGGACACCCACACCTGCGATACGCTGGTTGAAAAGGGAAACACGGCACGGATGCCCCGGATAAAATTTGTCGAACCTCTGGTGTCGGTGGCCATAAGTGCAATATCCAAAGGCGACGAAGAAAAAGTTGGGGTCGGACTGGCCAAGTTGCACGAAGAGGATCCGACATTCACGTATCGGTTTCATCCCGATATCAAGCAGTCGATTCTGTCCGCAATGGGAGACATCCATCTCGACATCATCCTTGAATCGCTCAAAAGCCGCTTCAAGGTTGAGGTTGAGCGGCATGCTCCCAAAGTTTCCTATCGAGAGACCATTACAAAATCGGCAAATTATGTCGAGTACACCCATAAAAAGCAGACCGGAGGCGCCGGACAGTTCGCCAGGGTGTTCATCGATATGGAGCCGCGGGAACGCGGGGCCGGATACGAGTTTGAGGACAAGATTGTTGGTGGGGTCATCGATCAATCGCTGAGACCCAGCGTCGATAAGGGTGTCAAGCAGAAGCTCGATGAAGGCATTCTGGCCGGCTACCCGATTGTGGATGTGAAAGTAGCACTTGTTGATGGTAAGACTCACCCGGTGGACTCAAAGGATGTCGCGTTCCAGATCGCAGGTCGGGAAGTGTTCAAGAAGGCTTTCATGATGTGTTCACCCATACTGCTGGAGCCGGTCAGTGACATTACGGTAACTGTTCCGGATGATTATACCGGCGATGTCATGGGTGATTTGTCTTCGCGAAGGGGAAGAATCTCAGGCATGGAGCCTCAGGGCAATATGCAGACTATCAAGGCAAAGGTCCCGGAATCGGAGGTCCAGAGCTATTCCCAGGCATTGCGTTCATTGACTCAGGGACGGGGTTTCTACAGCCGTACGTTTTCTCATTACGAGCAGGTACCCGCGGAGTTGACCAGAAAAATCGTTGAAGCCTCCAAAGCCGGAGAAGAACCCGAGATCTGATCAGGTTTGTTTCCGGGCAAAGAGTTCTTTTTAAAACGAAAAGGATCGCCCTATATGGCGGTCCTTTTCGTAATTCTGAAGGTGAGCCCCGGAGAGTGTCCGGTCAATAATGCGGACATGCGGTCGTGGTAATTCTCAGGCAATTCAGAGATACGGAGAACCAATGAGCAGATTGAAAACAATCGAATGGATGAACACGGGGGTACGCATCGTCGATCAGACGCGACTTCCGACCGCGCTGGTGTATGAAGATATAACCACCATCGAAGAGATGTGGGATGCGATAAAGGTGCTGAAGGTCCGGGGAGCCCCGGCTATCGGAATCGCAGCGGCCTATGGATTATATCTCGGAGTTCGAGATTTTAAGGAAGAAGATCCGCAAGCCTTCATGGACGCAGTACATACTGGCTCGGAATACCTCTCGGGATCTCGCCCGACCGCCGTCAACCTTTTCTGGGCTCTGAAAAGAATGATCCGAACAGCCCACGCAGCACGCATTGCGGGAACGGATGTGGAGGGAATAAAGAAGCGACTCTGGGAAGAAGCGGAAGAAATTCTGGCCGAAGACAAGCGGATTTGCCGGCAGATCGGTGAGAATGGGTTTGATCTGCTAAAAGAATATTCCTCGATTCTCACTCACTGTAACGCGGGGGGGCTGGCTACTGGTGAATATGGTACCGCGCTCGCTCCCGTCTATGTCGGACTTGAAAAGGGGAAATTGTTCCGGGTGTATGCAGATGAAACACGTCCGCTTCTACAAGGGGCAAGGATCACTGCTTTTGAGTTGCGTGAAGCCGGTGTTCCGGTAACTCTTATCTGTGACAATATGGCTCCCGTCGTCATGCGCGAAGGGAAAGTTCAGGCAGTGATCGTTGGCGCGGATCGCATCGCGGCAAATGGCGATACGGCAAACAAAATCGGCACGTTCGGTGTGGCTCTGGCGGCGCGTGCCCACGACATTCCGTTTTTCGTAGCCGCGCCTTCTTCTACGTTTGACAAAGACATACCCTCAGGAAAAGAGATACCGATCGAGGAGCGGGAAAGCCGGGAAATCGTGAACGGTTTCGGGACGCAAACCGCCCCCGACGGCATCGACGTCTACAATCCCGCGTTCGACGTGACGCCTGCCGAAATGATACAGGGAATAATTACGGAAAAGGGGGTGCTCAAGGCGCCGTATGAAGAATCAATTCGCACTCTTTGGGATTGAACTTTTTGTCTGACAATTCCACGCACTCCCTGCCGGCTTTCAGTCGGGACTGGTGAAGGAGATTGTTCCGGATTGGCGTCTATACGGATGGAAAACCGAATAGACGCCTGTTTCCCTGGGTTCAGAACAACTCGGGCATTTTGTCAAGCTCGAGTGCGGTCTGGGCAAGAGAGAGAATCTGTTCGGCGGTGCCTCTATACCCCAACAACTCATGTATCGCGCTGCTGGTGGTTATTCCGTTTTTGGTAATCCCTTTAGCCAGTTGCAGCTCAATTTCTCCGAAGGAAATTTCTTCGCCAACTGAAAATCCCGGCCCGTTATTATAGGACTGAATTGCCCCCATTGGTCCCTTGGGATTGCTTCTCGGGAGATCGACGCACTCATCCTGGCTTTTCGGCATGTCGTTGCTTCGCTTGATCACGCAAAACCATGAATTTCCCTCGGGACACGGTGATACGTATACCGATTTGCACGGGTTATCGAATCGCATGTCTTCGGGGCGGATGCCAAGCTTGTAGATCGCGTCGGCATCAATCTTGAAACGTGCGTATCCGTCCTTTACATCGGCTCTATCCTCGGGAATCGGTCTAAAGTACCCGATAATGGATACGCCCGATTGTACCGGATAGAAGACTGTGCCCGGAGCATCGGGGCCGCACGTGTAAATCTGCGCGAGCGACCAGGCAGCCATATCGATCGTTGCCGGGATGGACACCATATCCTCGATCTTGACTCCGACAAATGGCAGGTTCGTTTTATATGGATCATCAGTCAATTCGAAGCGGCGTGTTGTTTCGCATTCGTCATAGGTTTCATTTGCGCGACAGTTCAGAAGCGAATACGCGTTTTGATAGGTGAGGTCGCCCTTATGACTGAAGTTTCCCGGGTCGATACCGGCGGGAATATGAAATCCCTCGAAATCCCTCGGGTTTTCGTAGTAGAAATCTCGCTCCGGAGATACCCAGACCCGCTCACCGCCAGTCATCCACTGGTTCGCTTTCATGCTGAGGTCAAGCTGATCGTATACCCATAGCAAGTTTGAGGAACCACCGTGGGGATAGAGGCCGATCAATCTGGCTCCATATTCCATAAAAACCATCTTGCCGCCTTCGGTTTCCTTCACGACGACCTCTGTGTGTTTCCCTGCGATATCCAGTAGCTCTTCAAGGGAAAAATTGCGATACGGCATTTGGCACTCCTTGTGCTATGCGATTCATTTACAACTGTTTTTACGCTTCGAGGCTGCGTGTGTCATCTCGCCGATAGGCGCGCCGGTGAGTGATAGCGTCTCCCTGTTCCTAAAATAATACCTACGGACAAGAAATGGGACGGCGAACGATATATCCGGCAAATGGGAAGTGGAGACTATGCCTGGTATTCGCGTCGGAAACGCCAGAGCGGCGCCCCTTTCGCAAAATGCGGCATTATGAAAGCGCGGGCTCTCGCGATTGAGAACCGTTTTGTCGAATCGGCCTTCTCGAACATGTCATCCACTGTATCGAAAGCATACATACCCGTGAGGGGGAGCAGTGGTGCCGGCACGGCGGCCGTGCCGCCGTATACCGCTGCCGACGAGAACCCGAGTTCTTGTGCCGAAAGCCAGAGCTTCTTGTTCCAACTACCGTATGGAAAAGAAAGAGACGCGATAGAAACGGAACAGATGTCCTCCAGGATTCTCTTTGATTCCAGCAGTTCTTTCCGAACGGCTTGAGCGGAAAGCCTTCGCAGATCGGGGTGAGTAAGGGTATGACTTCCGATCTCTATTCCGGCGTTGGAAATCTCACGTAACTGGTGGTTTGAAAGATGGTGTTGGCGTGCGACCGGATCCCAGTCCGAAAACCGTCCCATGTATCCCGCAACCGGATAGATTGTCGCATTCATGCCAAGCTCCAGCAGCACGGGAAATGCATTTTCGTACACGTCGGCAAAGCCGTCGTCGAATGCAAGAGGAAGCATGCGCACGCTAGTAGCTGAATTGTTGGCTGCAAGACGGTTTTCCAGCCATTCTCGAACAGAGCAGGTTCGAATACCATGGGCCGTAAGGCGCTTCAGGAACAGTGAAAAACGTCGGGCACTCACCTGCGAGAGGTTGCGGGGCCGCTCCGAGGTAATTGAGTGGTACAAAATACCGGAATGTCCGATCCTCCTGGTCCCACCGGTGAGAACGGTCGTAAGCCACCCCAGGATCAATGGTGCGACGGCGGCCGCGGACAGTGCGGTTGATATAGGCATTCTACCTGATCACCTCGTATTTGGAAAATCCTTCGACACATATGTGGGGATTCACTCGTCAAAATTCGCCGTGAGCCACAAACCCGGGGAGTTCAACGTACTATTTTGTAGTACTGAACGCCAAGAGATTTTTTATGGCAAGCACCTTTTTGGACAAAAAGTTAAACCAAGTTTCGCAGTCGAGTACAAGCTTACGCATAATGCTCGTTCTCGACTGCGAAACCTGGGTTAAGTACAGTATCCGGTTTTCGAATACAATTGAAGGGTAGTTTCTGATTATGGCAAAGAAAGACAAGGTCCCATGCCCATATTGTGGGGAACCCATTAACCGGAATGCAAAAGCCTGTCCTCACTGCGGTTCAGATGAACAAACCGGTTGGTCCAACGACACCTATCTCGACGGAATAGACCTCCCCGACGACGTCGATTACGAGGAACTCAGACGGAATGAGTTCTCAGAAGGAAAGAAGAAACTCTCCACTCGGACTTTGATTCTGTCGGTCGTCGGAGGACTGCTGCTTCTCACCTTTCTCTATGCGATTCTTCGCGGAGCCATCTTTTAATTAATGGCGGGAAATATACCGGAGAGGCAACGTTAGTATCGTTTACTCCGGAAGCATTTCCATAAAACTGTCGTGTTCCGCGCCGCCCATGCCACTGTATCCTGAAAGGTCAAGGTTTATATTCGGATCGGAATCAAATCGGGAATAGGCGAGTGACAAAGCTTCTCGGATTTCATCCGAGTGCATTTGTGAATACATCCGTACTTTGTCTATCGTGGTTCGATGATCGAACAGTATTGCCATTATGGTGTTTTCGTCGATCTGCAGAATAAATGTGTGGCGTTTTTTGCCCTGGTGGAACATTGAGGTAAACTCGTCTTCACCAATGATATTGGCTATAGTTGTGCTCGACATAAACGCACCAACGATAAGCGCCGCAAGAGATGTCCTGTCGAAATCGGCGGTCTCGCTTTGACTTGTAAGCAATCGCCCTGACTTGTTTATTAGTAGAACACAATCAACGCGGGCCTTGTCGATAAGCTTTGTTAGCACCACGTTGAACTTATGTATTTCTTCCTGGCCGAGAATGATATCGTTTACCATAGAATAGCCTGCTTTACAGTAACCGGAATTTTTCTCACAACGGTTGCCGCCCCGCCCTCCTGGGGTCTCCGGGAACGCGGGGAGGCAGTCCGGGAATAGTTATGCGTGTCGTGATTGACTATGTTAACCCGCGATTACGCTAGTCACGGTTGAATAATTTGCCGAAAAAGTTTCTTTTTGGGGCTTGTTGTCGTGGGTTTACCGGTCGTTTGCCCTTTTTGCGCTGCTTATCGGTATTTACCGATGTGAAATACATCGGCTTATTTTCCTCGCTGGAATACTCGCCGGGTTGATGGTTTGTGTTACCCGGATCGAAATTTGGAATAGACGATTCGTACTGCTGCTCCTGAGGAGCACCTCCCTGCCCGGATGGATACTGCCCGCTACCGCCGTATGGTAGGGGAGGAGGTGGCGGTGGTGGTGGCGGTGGTGGCGGTGGGAAAGCGTGTCCACCCTGCGACTGATCCTGAGGCGGATAGTACTGCTGTTGTTGCTGACCGTAGGGTGGTGGGGTGCCGTAACTGCTCCCCGGTTGTTGCTGAGGAGGTGGGTTGTAGGACTGATTTCTACTTCCGCCTAATTCGTTTTGATACCGCTCAATTTCCATGTCCAGATCGGACTTCTGCGATCCGCCCTGCTGCTGCGGAGGTGGATATGGTCCGAAATCGTTTCGTGGAGGTTCCTGCTGTGGCGGTCTGTTTTGTTCCGCCGGTTGTTGTGGAGAAAAACCCGAAGTATCGCTCATCGGCTCCAAGTTCAGTGAGTCTGAAGACTGTTGCTGCCGTGGTGGCGGTGGTGTATTCTGCTCCTGTGGCTGCGATTGCGGCATGCCGAATGAGTTTTCAAGGAACGGCTCATTCTGAGGAGCCGAATAGCCCGAACTTGAAGACTGCTGATGTTGAGGCGGCGGTGGTGGTGAGGGACGCCATTGGCTAAGGTCGTCAGTGCTTTGCCCCGGTCCCGTGCCTTGCTGCGGCGTACTTCCGTATGAAGGTGGCGGTGGCGGCGGGGGGGGAGGTGGCGCTTGCATGGGCCTTTGTTGCAGTTGTGAGGGCGGGGGTGGATATTGCGCTCCCTGCGTGGGCCGAGACGCCTGTGAAACCGACTGTCCCTGTTGCGGACGTGATGCCCCCCCTGACCTGCCGGGACGGGAATACTTGCGGTTTAATTCGTCGATTACGTGTTTGCCGATAAGTTTCAGCGACTCAAACACCCCCAGCCCTTTGAACGCTACGGCTTCGGTGCAGGGGACATTGTACTTGTTGAGAATGCGGTTCAGTTCGTCCACCGGTAGCGCGTTAGGCAAATCACGCTTGTTGTACTGAAGAATCAGAGGAACCGTTTCACGTTTGTATCCGTACTCGGCGAGGTTTTCTTCCATATTCTGAAGACTCTCGAGGTTCTCGTCCATTTTATCCGCGGCCGAGTCCGCTACGAATACAATGCCGTCCACACCGCGAAGTACCAGTTTTCTTGTGGCGTTGTAGTATACCTGTCCGGGAACGGTATACAACTGAAACTTGGCGGAGAATCCCTTGATCTTTCCCAGGTCCAGGGGCAGGAAGTCGAAGAACAGAGTTCGATCGGTTTCGGTTGCCAGTGAAACCATATCACTTTTGTTTGTCTTTGGAACCTTCTTATGAATGATTTGCAGGTTCGTGGTCTTTCCGCTCAGGCCCGGACCGTAGTAGACAATTTTGACGCTGATTTCTCGTGCAGCGTAATTGATAGAAGCCATAGAGTTATATCCTCTGCTGTCGGACTGTTGGTGGTTTTTCTCGGACCGGAAGCCGCCCTTATACTAATATAATATGAGTGAGGGAAGACGGCAAGCTGTGGGTCGGCAATAGATTACGGGAATCCCCCCGTCCGATTTTCAGCCTTCGTTACTGCTGCGGCGGAGGTGGAATATCTCTTCGGGACAGGTATCCGGCACGAATCAGTGTACCATAATCGCCCGGTCCTTGCCCGCGAAGCCCACGGTACAGAAGAATCGCCGCGTCCGCATTCTGCTGCATGTGTCGCAGATCTGCTTCCTGTTCGATCCGGTTTTTTCTGCGAATCATATCACCAAGAAGCCCTTTCCGGATCGAATTCATTCCCGCAAACATCATCAGGAATACCAATGCCGCGGTTCCGATTGCCGCCAGAACGAACTGGGATGGTTCAGAGGCCGCGGAGAAAGCTTTGCGATGAAGGGCATCGGTTATAGATCGGGAGAGCTTGTCTCCCAGTGGAACTATTTGTTCGGTTTGTAGAAGTTCCGACAGTATTTCGTAGACACGGTACTCCGAAAGATATGAGTTCCGAACCATAAAGTCTACGTTCGATGTGCCGTCCATGAATCCGCACAGGTATTCCGACGTGATATCCAGCGGAGGACGCGGCGCCCGGGGCAGGCCGAGAGATTCGGCTCTCACAAAAACAGTCCCACCCTGTATGGATACCCGCATCCGCTGCAGTTCATCCACCCTTCGAGCCGCTTCCATCATTATAGCATCGGTGGACACGATGATGTCGTCGACAAAATATTTATCGACATTCGGAAGTACATCGAACCGATAGATCCCCTCCGACCACGTGAAAAGGGAGCACGCCAGATCCTCAAGGCCCGGCTCCAGGAGATCGTGGAGTTCGTCCCGGCTCATATACTGCTTCTCCACCACTTCTTTGGCCAGATTCGCGGTGTCGTCGAGAAAAATTTTGTCGAGTTCTTTTACTTCCAGTCGGGAAAACCCTTTCATGTCGGTGATATAAGTGAGGAGCATACGACGTAGATCCTTGATCCCGTCATGAGCAGAGACGATTCGGCCGTTTTTGAAGACGGCGCAACCTTCCATGCGATCTCCGGACAAAACAAGCCTTCCGGTTTTACCTTCCTGTGAGATTATCTGGAAGATATATGACAAGTCGAAATCATGCAAGCTGCCGCTAAGCGCCATTGTCGGCCTCCCGGGCACGCAGCCGAACCGCGACAATATGGGCACTGCGAATAAGCCATATCGCCGACCAGCCCAGACACAGGATTGTGAATGCGGTGAAGAAATCCTTAACAGTCCGAAATGGAACCGAAAACCGAACAGTCCAGATAAAATGGTAGTAGGAGTATACGATTGATGTTACCGATATTATCGGGAGCGCGTGCAGAATTCGTTCTTCCGGAGAAATGTACAGCTTGCCGGCGCCCGGGAAAAATGAGTCCAGCACCGCCATGATTATGGTCCGGATATTCACCTGAAACTGTTGGATTCGAAAACGAATACTGGCATTCACACGTGCATTGTCGATTTTCTGTGTTGCTTGTAAGCACGAGAGGCATGTGCCTCCCGTTTTGCATTTCCGACACATCACCGCCCCGCAAACCCGACAAAAAAACAGCTTTCGCACTACCCCCCTCCGTCTTCCGCCTCGTTTCATATTCCGGAGTGCCCCGATCAGAGCAAAGAACGCTGCCATAACCACCGACGATGCCGCAGGTGGGAAACCAAAAAACGAGGCTCCCCAAATGCCGGCCGGCCGAATGTTAGCTCCGGAACCCCAGAATACCCCCGACCAGAAATCTTTGGGGTTGTAGTCGGGTTGCATGACTTGTCTCACCCAGGGCCATGAGTCGGAAAAATGGCGAAGATTTCTTTCCGTAAAGGTGTTAACCGATCGGTTGTCCATCCGAGTCGCTCGCGAGATCAACTTTGTGCCCTCAAGCGTTTCCATCGATGCCATTCGATATTGGCCAAGATTGTAATAGGCCTCCTCGTAATTCGGGAATTCTCTCATGCATTTTCTATACATTTCACCGGCGTCACGGTATCTACCGGCGGCAAAATGAATGTTGCCGGCTGTTATGAGAACGACGGGGTCGTCGGAACGCAACGCGCCGGCTTTCCCAATCCTCATAAGGGCCGTTTGAAGATCTCCCTTTTTGTAGGACACCAACGCTCCCGAGAGAAAGGACAGGTAATGGTCCGGTGATTTTCGGATAAATGCGGTGGTCTCCCGATCAAGGTCTTCCGAATAGCCTTCGTCTATGGTGCGACCATATATACCAATTGGCGAATCCGCAGTCATCGCGCCAAGCAGATAGGTACGGAGATATGAATCAAGCGGAAAAAGGATCATGGCTATAATGCAGCCGGTAACAAGCTTTTTTCCCGTATCTTCCACGTGGTTCCAGGTAAGCAGGGCAAGTATAAACAGAAATGGGAGTAACCCAAAAGAAAGGATTGAAAGAATCAATATCGCTGAGAAAACCAGGCGGAGTTTCACCGGCACGGCTTGTGGGTACAGATGAGTCATCGCGTGGAGAGATTTCGCAAGGGTGCGAGCCGCAAGTCCCATCAGCAGGATAGAAACGAAGAAGAGAATAGTATAGCGAATGAACATATATGTCGCGTTTACAAAACGAAGTTGCAAAAGCCAGGAATGACCCACCAATCCGAATCCCTGTAGAGTCTGGTGGATGCTAATGCCGTCAAACCGTGAGCTGAGTCCTCGTATAACATTTGGCCAGAAAGGGATGCGTTCGAATCGAGACGCCCAATTAAGGTAATCGAGTGTGTCTTTTGGGGAGAGGTTCTGTACGTCACCCCGGCCCAGAAGTATCAACTGCTTGCTTACGACCGGGAAATCGGTGGCTCCGGAGCGAAGGAAAAGAGATTCGAGTTCGTTCAGACAATGGGACGCTTTCGAGTAGACCCCGGCTCGTCGGTATTCCAGAAAAAGCACCCAAAGCATCCCAGGGCTTCGTGCGGAAAGGGCTACTGCACGCTGAAAATGAATCCGAGAGCTATCCGGCGCAAGTGATTCATTTGCAATCGACGCAAGCAGGTGATGCCATGCGTTTTTCTTGCCTTCCCGCCGCGACAGTCTGAAAAGAAGGGATGTGGGATCCTCTTTGTAGTCCGCACCAAAGCCGTTTTCCTCGACATTCAGTCCGATTTCCCGATAGAAGTAATCGCGGGAGTTGAGTGCCTGGGTGATGTTGCGTTCCCAGAACAGGGGAGTGCTACCTTCGGCACTTAAAGCCGCAGGCAAGAGCACAAAAAGAAATCCCGTCCAGCCGGTGAGCAACCTCGTCATTATAGCGATTCGGCTCCGTTGTATCTCTGTGTTCCGAATATGTTTGTTCGTCGAAGGAAAACCTAGATTCCTGTCGATTGCCCTGTTCTTCTTACCGAACGGCTCGGGGCGAGAGAACGTCGGAAGTCCTTGATATGCCGTGATAAGCATCGACATCCCTGTCAAATTTCAGCCGTTTTGAATCGACTCAGGATCCATCCCCCTCCACACGTTGTATCGATCGTGTTTCGCAGCCTGCCGCAATGCACTTTGGAGCCAAGTGGAGAGGCTGAATCGCGCACCACAACGGTAGGAACGGCTCTGGATCGGATCACCTCTGAATTCGACAGGTGATCCCAAACAAAGTATACAGTTTTGAAACAGTAAAGAAAAGGAGGGATTCGCAATTTCTCCGTCCGGCGGATAGAGGAGAAAATACCGGACGGAGACTTCGGAAAGGAGGGTCAGGCCATTTTCTGAACGCGAAGAGCCAGACGCGACTTTCTGTTCGATGCCGTATTCTTGTGGATCACGTTTGTTTTGCCGGCCTTATCGATAATTGAGAATGCTTCCTTGAGTGCAACCTCGGCAGCTTCCTTTGTCTTGGCACCGACAACTTTCTTTGTAGCCGTATGTATTTGAGACTTTATTGCGCGATTCTTGATATGAGCCTTTTGGTTGGTAAGAATAGCTTTTTTACAGGCTTTGTGGTGTGGCATTTCTTGTTACTCCTCGAATTAATTTATTCCCGTAAGTTTTTTGCCCAATCTCTCAAGTCGTCGGCGAAGGGCGGATATTTGGATGCTCGTTATTTGAGCACTGATCTCTCAGGCCTTGCCTCAATCCGACTTCTGCAATCGACTCCCGGCATTCTGCGGCTTAGAAAAATCTCAAGGTATCTCCCCGGATACCCCTGCGCTTTTTCTAAGTCAATCTTGCACAATATCTTACGCATAATGCTCGCTCTCGACTGTCGAAGTCGGGTCAAGTACGAACACGATCGGGCCGAGCGTAACTCATACCTGCTGGAATTCGCTCCAACGACGGCGACCGCGAATCAAACAAATATAATAAAATTGCTATAACATGGTCAATACTACAGCATCAGGAGCCGAAAAAAGTGAATTTTAAAACCGGTTGATTTCGATTTCTCAGTCCGAGGTCGTTCTCGGGATGGCTTTCAGTGGGAATTTGCGCGGATAATCCCAGTCAAGGGTTATATTTTGGTGATTTTCTGTATGAGCCGAACTGATCGATTTTTCACGCGGGACCGTTCAGATCGGAGGATAAATAGTCAGTTCCGTGAATCGGCAATATTGAGATGTCAGGTTTCATTCGTTCACGCGCGGGAGGGCCGGCCAATGAAATATGCCTGTACCGAAACTGTCGAAGTGTGGAGTTGTCGGAAAAAAGGAATTCTAACCCAGGTTTCGCAATCGACTCACGGCATTCTGCGTAAGCTGTTGCACGA
>CAYFVL010000116.1:0-16664 GCA_964346405.1 uncultured Fibrobacterota bacterium | reverse complement strand
CGGTACTCGTACTCGTACTCGAGACCACCCAAACTACCGGAAAACACGAAATGATTCGGGTTCACGAATCATGTACTGTAAAGCGCCGTTTTCTTTCATGCGTTGCATCGGGAAAACCCGATTCACGAGTACGAGTACCGAACCCCTATCGGGTTCTGAGTACGAGTACCGCTTCGCTGATTCCCAGAGAATACCGCACAAAAAAATCGTACTCGTACTCAGTGAAGCCGAAGGCAGAACGGTACTCGTACTCGAGACCAGCCAAACTACGGGACGCGCGAAATGATCCGGGTTCACGAATCATGTGCTGTAAAGCACCGTTTTCTTTCATGCGGTGCGTCGGAAAATCCGATTCACGAGTACCGCTTCGCTGAGATCTTATTTCGAAGCCCAGAATCCGTGTTTATTACAATACGCCCGTGCTTTCAGGTCCTTTTCATCCGAGGCAACAAGGAATGTTGCTTCGGCGGCGGTATCGCCCTCTTTGAAGTCGTGGCGATACACCGTGTCACCGGTGATCAGTTCGACAAACAATATGTAGTGCTCGGCGGTCATCGGATGTGCGGCCTCTCCGACCTTCACCGTGACACTGTCACCGCTACGTTTGATCACCGGAACGTGCTTCTCAGTTGCTGCATCGGTGGTATTTGGTTCCAGCTTATGCATGGTCTCACCGCAGCATACCAAGTCTGCTCCCCCGGCCCACATTGATTCGACGACGTTCCCGCACTTGTTGCACTTGTACACAGCTTTCTTCTCGGTCATTTTTTGTTTCCTTCTGTTTCTGCTTCCAACACCGAAGATTTCGGCACTCATACTATTTAGAACCAATGGGAATCACCCACTTTTCAGATTTCCGTGATTTGGCTGTGAAACCCGGGACAAAATTATCTCTTCGAGATGGTCCCGGGAACCCAGTAATATAAAGCTTGTTCACCAGGGACCCTCTCGTTTCTTTGAACCGGGGATAAACAAAGAGTCCCGCAAAAATGCCCTACCCGTTAACCCCGGGCCATTCACCCGATCGCGCATCAGCACGCCGGTGCAGTGTATTCACCGGGGGAGATAACTACTCCCGAAAATACTCCTTGAGTCCCGACTGATCCGGCTTCATAGCCTTGTCTCCCTTCCTCCAATCCGCTGGGCAGACCTCACCGTGCTCCTCGAAATATTGAAGGGCATCAACCATTCGCAGTGTTTCATCAACGCTTCGTCCCAGAGGAAGGTCATTAATGACCTGATGCCGAACAATAAACGTCCGGTCAATCAGAAACAAGCCACGATAGGCAACACTCTCGTCCTCGACCAGAACGCCGTAGTCACGGGAGATCTTTTTTGTGATATCTGAAACAATCGGGTATTCCACGCCTTCGATCCCCCCCTCGTCGCGTGAAGTGTGTAACCAGGCGAAATGGCTGTAATGAGAATCGACACTCGCCGCCACAACTTGTGTATCCCGAGCCGTGAAATCCGCGAGTCGTTCCGAAAATGCGTGAAGCTCGGTTGGACACACGAAGGTGAAATCAAGGGGATAGAAAAATAGAATGATGTGTTTCCCCTTATACCTTGAAAGCTTGAACTCCTCGACAATCCTGTCCTTCCAAACAGCCGGTGCGACAAAGTCCGGCGCTTCTCTTCCTACAAGAACCGACATAATTCCTCCCGAGAAACTTGGGCTAATGGTTAAACTATTTTTTTCTTTCGTGATTCATTGACCCGCCTTTCGCCCACGGCAATCCGCCGCGGGACGGGTGATATAAACAATCCCCGTGCCAGAAAAAAATCTCGCCTCTGAACACCTGAACCTGGGTTATATCAAGTTTGCCTTCAGGAAACGCCGTACCGCGCTGCACAGCGGTGTCGAAGTGAGCGGAGCGAGGTATTCCATACAGCCCCGAAATACCAAACACTTATGTCTGGAAATCCCATGGTGAAACACTCCCACCAAATCCGATGCTTTTGTTCCGAGCAAGACAGTTTGAGATCAGGCCAAAACCAAAGCTTTTCAGGAGGACATCCAGGACAGGTGCTTCACCAGAGCAGCCGTTTCTCAGAGGAGTTGTGACAGGAGGGTGCAACCGGGTAAGCGCTTTTCGTGAGGCGGTTGTCTTGCCAATTTGTCGCGGACCTGAAACAAAAGCAATCTTGCTTTCCGGCCAAAACCCCGGGGATGCTTCGCGTCTGCAAGTGGTATCGAGTTGAAAGAGTCCTCAAGGACCAAACCCCCTTTGCTTGTACGCCTTGGATAAACAAAAATCCGGAGGTTTCCATTTCGTCGGCACAATGATTGCTTTGTACTTTGTCTCGAGGACCGGATCATTCGGTACAGGTAGACGGAGAATTGTTGATAACTTCCAAACTCGACTGACTCTGTTGTTCCAATGACCGATATCGGGAAGGATTTCCAATGAATAGACCTGGTATCATGTCGGAAATAAGACGGATAATCGATGAAACGGGAACCGCGGTATTCGCTACCGTTGATGAAACCGGGTTTCCACGAATGAGATGGGTCAGTCCGGCTCTTCTTGACGAGCACCCCGGCTCCATCTTCTTTGCGACCTCACCGTCGTTCGCCAAGGTGGCTCAGGCATCGACAAACCCGAATGCCGAGTGGATGTTTCAGACAAAGGCGCTGGATACGATCCTCAACATCCGTGTTATAGCGGAAGTAGTCGACGCCCCTGCTCTTCGGTCGGAATTCTCTGAAAAAATAGGAACGCGACTTCGCACATTCTGGACGATCACGAAAGGAAACAGCGGACTTGTCGTTCTTGAGACCAAACCTGTCGGCGCAACGTACACCGTGCCGATGAAGGGCATCAAAGAGATCATCGATTTCACGTAAGGATACTGCTATGCCGGGGAAAAGGAAATCACGACAATATCCTGAAGAACTGCAGTTCTCTTTATTGAAAACAATGGTTCTGATACGGAGATTTGAAGAAAAAGCTTCTCAGATGTATGGTCTCAGAAAGATCGGTGGATTTTGTCATTTGTATATTGGACAAGAAGCGGTAGCCGCGGGTGCAATCGGAACGCTTGACCTTGCAAAGGATTATATGGTAACCGCGTATCGGGATCACGGTCACGCACTGACCTGCGGTCTCTCCCCCAATGAACTGATGGCCGAGCTGTATGGCAAGAAGACAGGTTGCTCCAGAGGGAAAGGCGGCTCCATGCACTTTTACAGTGCCGAAAAGCATATGCTCGGTGGTAACGGGATTGTCGGAAGTCAAATCCCGGTCGCAACAGGTGTCGGACTCAAGCTGAAAATTAAAAAAGAAAACGGCGTAGTTCTCTGTTTTTTCGGCGACGGTGCAATTCACCAGGGAGCCTTTCACGAAAGCCTCAATCTCGCCAAAATCTGGAATCTTCCCGTAGTGTATATCTGCGAAAACAATCAGTATGGGATGGGAACCGATTTCAGACGGGTATCGGCAATCGAGGATTTCTCGAAAATGGGGGCGTCATATGGAATTGAAGGCAAAAACGTCGACGGTATGGATGTGCTCGAAGTTTACGATTCGGTCGGGGAAGCTGTAAGAATCGCGCGGGAGCAGGGACAGCCCGGTTTTCTCAATATTCAGACCTATCGCTATAAGGGACACTCCATGAGTGATCCGGCTAAATATCGTACTAAGGATGAAGTTGCGGCATACCGAAAGCAGGATCCGATTGAGCTTCTGAAAGCGACTATGCTGAAAGATTCAATTTTGACCGAGGATCAGTATAAGGAAATAGACGACAACGCAAAGAAAGCATGTGACGAAGCAGTCGATTTTGCAGAAAAAAGCGAAGAACCGTCGCTCGAGGCTTTGTATGAGAACGTGCTGGTGGAGTAACGTCGGGGGAAACGGGTGTGGGATACGAAATGAAGACGCATTTGCGGAAGGTATACTCCCCTCATCCCCCAGCCCCTTCTCCCGATCACAGGAGAAGGGGAGCTTAAAAGCCGGAAAGCATTGCTAAAAAGACTTCCTCCTCGCCCGTTGGCGGGAGAGGGGGACCGAGGGGGTGAGGGAGAGTTCAGGGATGCTCAAAGGTCAAGAAAGAAGAAGCGATTAGGCGTTGATGATAACCTCGGCGGATGGTTGTGGACCGGTTGAAAAGGAATCGAACGTTAGTGCTGGGAGGGATACATGCCTGAAATAACATTCCGGGAAGCTCTTCGTCAGGCTATGGATGAAGAAATGGCCCGTGATGAGAATGTTATTCTCCTTGGAGAAGAGGTTGCTCAGTATAACGGCGCCTATAAAGTCAGTCAGGGGCTGCTGGATAAATACGGTGACCAACGGATTATCGATACCCCGATATCCGAGGAGGGATTTACCGGGGTGGGAATCGGTGCGGCCATGGTCGGGATGCGACCGATAGTCGAATGGATGACCCATAACTTTGCACTCATGGCGGTCGATCAGATTTACAGCAACGCCTCAAAAACCAGATACATGTCAGGCGGCCAGTTTTCGTTTCCGGTGGTTTTCCGAGGGCCGAATGGTCCGGCCGAATATCTTGGCGCTCAGCATTCTCAGGCGCTGCAATCTCTCTGGGCCCATGTCCCCGGTTTGAAAGTAGTCGCCCCGTCAACACCGTACGATGCCAAAGGACTACTGAAAACCGCGATCAGGGACGACAATCCGGTGGTCTTTCTCGAAGGCGAACTCATGTATGCCTGGAAAGGAGACGTACCGACCGAGGAGTATACGCTTCCGTTCGGACAGGCGAATGTAGTTCGTGAAGGAAATGATATCACGCTCGTAAGCTTCTCGAAACCTATGCGTATGCTGATTGAGGCCGCTGAGGAGCTGGAGAAGATAGGAGTCGACCCGGAGGTTATCGATTTACGAACCATTCGTCCTCTGGATGAAAAAACCATCTATCATTCCGTTCGCAAAACGAATCGCGCGGTGATTGTGGATGAAGCCTGGCCGTTTGCGAGTGTGGGTTCCCATATCGGCTATCTGATCTCGCGTAACTGTTTCGACTACCTGGACGCACCCATCGAGGTAATATCCGGGCAGGACGTTCCAATGCCGTACAACCACCGTTTGGAGCTGGCGGCTCAACCCTCGGTGGAAAAGGTAGTCGGGGCGTCGAAGGCGGTTTTGTATATGGAATAGGTTTGTGCGAAAAGGGTTGGTGGATCGAAGGTTGGACTAGTCCAATATAGATTGGGGTTTTCCAATGACGGTTGCCTTTTGACCGGCATGTCTCCCCTCATCCCCCGACCCCTTCTCCCGATCACGGGAGAAGGGGAGAATAAGAAGAAACAGTACTCACTTGGTTTGATAGTACTGCTTGATTTTTTTTAATTTGATCTCAGGTTACTGAGAAGCCGAGATGTCGAAGTCTGAGTTACCGGCCTTGCCGGCGTAGAGAGGATATAACAATGGCTGAAAAGATATTACTGCCCGCACTCTCCCCTACCATGGAGACTGGAACCATTGCTTCCTGGACGGCAAAAGAGGGCGACGAGATCTCTACCGGCGACGTACTGTGCGAAATTGAGACTGATAAAACAACCATGGATTTTGAGAGTACCCAGGAGGGTATTTTGCTTGCCGTGACCGCCGGGGACGGGGCAAAAGTGAAAGTTGGTGATCCTATCGGGGTGATCGGTGAAAAGGGTGAGGATGTTTCGGGCATTGTGAAAGAGATTGAAGCATCTTCGGGTGAACCGCCCGCCAAGCCCTCCACCTCAGAAAAGGAAACAAAAAAAGAAGAAGGTCCGGTTCACGGAGGCAAGGCGCCCGCTGAAGAAGCCGGACATATCGAAGAAACGAAGGCAAAGACCGTGGGGGATGGCGCCGAAGAGGGCGAAACCGACAGAAGTCTCGGCCTTCCCCACCCCAAAGGTGTTTTTGCCTCGCCCATTGCCCGTAAAATTGCATCGGAGAAAAACATCGATCTTCGCGAAGTTCACGGCAGCGGCCCGGGAGGAAGAATTGTCAAGCGCGACATTGAAGATCTCGAAGAACAGCCGTCCAGGAAAGCCGGCGAACCGAAGTCCGCTCAAAAACAACCCGAGATGGTTCAGGAACGCAGTGAGGTAGATCGGCCGGTAAGTGAAAAACGAAAGATCATTGCCCAACGGCTCTCGGATTCATTCTTTACCGCCCCACACTTTTACATAAAAGCGATAGCGGGAGCCGATGGAATTCTGGCGTTTCGGGAAAGAATCAATTCATCCGGAGACGAGCGTATCGGATTCAATGCATTCCTGATGAAAATGGTCGCACTCGCCTTGCGCAGAAATCCCGCGGTGAACTCATCATGGCGTGGAGACACCATTCGTGAGCATTCACGTGTAGATATCGCACTGGCGGTGGCGCAGAAAGACGGTCTGATAACACCGATTGTTCGAGGATGTGATTATAAAGGAATAAAGGAAATTGACCACGAACTCAAAGAGCTGGTTTCAAAAGCACGCGAAGGTCGGCTCAGCCCGGAAGAGTACACGAATTCGACATTCAGTATCTCGAATCTCGGTTCGTTCGGTATCCGGGAGTTCAACGCGATCATCAACCCTCCCGAAGCGGCAATTCTGGGAATTGGGGAAATCTTCAACGAAACGGTTCCGGACGAAGACGGAATGGCGACAACACGAAGAGCCATAACACTCACCCTGGGATGCGACCATCGGGTGCTCGACGGAGCCATTGCGGCAAGATTCCTGAAAGATCTGAAGGAGAGTTTCGAGGATCCGGTCAATTCGTTGATTTGATTCGTTTTTCCCGGTGCGTGGGGTTAGTGGTAATATAAGAGGAACCACAGAGAGCGCAGAGATCACAGAGGATAATGAATTGGTGCAATTCTTCCGGAAGGTTCCGTTAATCCGTTAATCCGTTAATCCGTTAATCCGTTAATCCGTCGAACCCAGAACCTCGAACCCAGAAAAAACAAAACGCCCACCCGACTCTCGCCGGATGGACGCTCTGCTCTCTTGGGTACACGCTAAATTTTACGTAGCTCAGCGGCTGGCCACCGAAAAAAACGACCCTTGTGTTCGGCCTTGCATGGCTCCTAATCTCCTGTGGTTGTCGGAAAATCAGGAGAAGGAAGGTAGAACTTGTCCGGATCCGAACCGCCGCAGGATATCCATTCCGACTTGTATCCGAAACGTTTCTCGTGAGTCCATATCCCGTTCTTTACCTCATTTAGAAAGGCGTCTTTTCGTATGGTCGCGATTTCGTTCTGAGCCAACAGACCAGTTAGACGTTCCTGAGCGCCGGGGTAGCCCAATTCCGTCAGAACCCCGTAGGCTTCCACTGATCCAGGATTGCTCTCAAGCACGGCCAAAACAAGTCCTGTCGAGCGCCGCAAATATCCTTTGAGGAGTTTTGGGCGTATTGCTTGGGGATTTTGACTGAGAAGCTCGTCAAGAAGCGTGATTGCCTCGGATGAATTTCCATTCATCACCGCCTGGAGGGCTCTGAAATAGTTTCCCTCAATCGGAGTTCCGCTGAAATCCGCATTGTGGTCACCTCTCTCGTATGATATAAGAGCACGAAGATATTTGGTTTGCTCCGGTCGCGCATTTCCGATGCTGTCGAGACACTGTTCAACTCTTTGAAAATATCCGTGTCGATAAGCTACCCGGGCAATGGATAGAATATTTTCGGGATCGTCTGAAGACGTCACATTCTCAACTGCTTTTGCAGCCGAAAGACTGCTTATTGTGTATGGTTTGCAGGCCACCTGTTCCAGCTCATAATGATCTTTGAAGCGAGTGTCGAGTTTGTTTGGGGGGTTTGGTTTGAAGTAATTGTTGTTTTGGTCTCCCGAAAGGGAACCGCTGAGCCTCAGGTCACCGAAACCACTACTATCACGCTCATATACAAGTGGCAGCCGCACATTGCACAGCTCCTGGGAGCCAACTGTCACTCTTATACCTTCGGAGAATTGCCCGGTGAGAATGATACCCGGGCCGACAGTTTCATCAGTCATAATGGCCGACTGACCCTGCCCATATTCATATACCGACACAACCATTTTCAAGGGAGCCGTCAGTTCGAAGTCATTGCCTTCATACGAAACGGCGATGGTAGAATCGGCATACGCCACCTTGCCCATGCCCCTAACCATATAATAGCGATATCTCAAATCCTCGAAACCGAATGGATCGATGAATCCCTCTGGGCACTCGAAAACCTGGTTGTTGGAGCCCCAAAACTCAACGGGGCCGTCGGCGTAAAGCTTCATGCCGGGAGCATCCCGAGGTGAACCGATTCGAAGATGCGACGCATCAGCGGAAGGATAATAGACTCCACAGAACGGATACTCAACGTTAAATCCAAAATAGGACCCGGAAAGGCTTCCTCCATCGTATCCTTCAACACCGAAATCATTAATGTTCCCCTTGGCGCTATGATCCACTGTATACCGCACCGGGAAAATGTACTCCCGGGTTCCGGACGGATAGAGCGCATCATTCCAAATGCGATCTCCTCTTCGAAGAGGATTAGGATTGTCGGCGGTATAACTGACTTCAAAACTTGACTGTCCGGGGCGAAGGGTGACGGTTGACGAGAGAACTCGGTCACCATACCGTCCCGACATCCCCATGTCTTGCGATTGCTGATAATGTGAGAAATTCATATTCATGACCACTCTGGCGCCACCGTCGGGAAGTTGCTCCACAAAATGCCCGGCTAAGGCATCAAGCCCCTGGTCATCGACGAGTGACATACCATGTTCATAGAACGGAAAGGACGCTTCGACCCCGCCAATGTCCGACACCTTGGGGTTTGGATTTGCGGGGTTATCCATAATCGCAAACATCTCGCGAGCGGGTTCCGCCACTTTATCCAGAACCCTGATGACTCGCATTCCGAGATCGGGAGCGACAGTCACACGAATGAGACCATTGTCGAGGTGGACAACGTCATAGTCCAGATCTTTTGTCCCGGCCGCAAGATCTGAACCGCTCTTGTTGTAATTATCGAATTGACACCAAGATATCCAGGAATATTTGGCCCCCGAAGGCTCCCTCATTGTAAAGGTAGCCGTTTCTGTCTCTTCGGTCACGGAAACACCCGAAGGCACAGTGACGCCGTTCTGGTATAATGTAAAAACCAAGCCAACAGCGGTATCTGTCGACACGGTAAAAACATCGTCCTGATATCCGGTGGCCGAGACTTCAATAGTCTGGTTCTTGCCGGCAGAAGATCGGGCGAAGGCTCCTCCGGTGAATGATCCCATTTGTGGATTCAGCCTGCTGTCCGGCCAGAGAAAACGAGAGCCCAGAGAGGTGACTTTCATTCGGTGACGAAAAGTACCAACCGTAATTTCCAGAACATATGACCCCGCTGTGGGGCATTTGGCTCCGGAAAGGCTTAAATTCTCAACGGCCGGCAATCGATTTCGGCTAAGCAGCAACTCACGCCTGCCCTTCATATCATACAGATAAACCTGAGCAAAAGAACCTTCGAATCCCTGAAACCGTATGCCCTGGGAAGTGAACTCTATTCGTGATGCCTCCCGCGGACGCATCGGTTGGGTAGTCGGTAAGGAATTTTCACCCAGGAGGAATCGCCCGTTCTGGTCCGTAGCCACCTGCGTTTCGCCGTGAGATACCACTGCCTGGGCGATTGCAATTCCGGTCTGCCCAACAACCATCCCCTCGTAGTGCACATTTGCCGGAATAATCCAGGCACAAATGCAGATCCCAAGAGTCCCGTACATTAACCTCATGGCCGATCCTTCTCAATAGCGGGTTTTTATCGTCTGAAGCGAATGTCGGTGACCGACGGAATGGATGTGCTTATCTTTAATCTGACGAAGCAGGTTTATGAAAAGTATATCCCAATATCACGTTGAGTTCACGCGGCTTATTCCCTCCTTGAGTGAATCCGGGTGCAAGCGATGAAGATTCGCCGACCCAAACAGGCAGGTTATTGCTGGAAGGTATCTAAAGCGTCGTAACGGAATAACCTCTCCATTCTCGTTTGATTTCAAGTAGGCTTTCTTCGTTGCTTGTTTGGGCCTATGTCCCTGCTATGTCCCTGCTATGCCCCTGCTATGCCCCTGCACAAGCGCCTCGAAAGCCGCCCTGATATCTTCGTGATTCGGTGTCGAAGTGAGCGCAGTCGAAATGCCGAGAACGAGCAGTATGCGTAAGATGTTGTGCGAAATTGCCTTATGAAAAGCGCAGGGTATCCGCTGAGATTACCGGATTACACTACGAAAAGCAAGCTACCAAATCCATTGCCGAATTGCCTCCACTCCTTGCAGTTCTCAAACACAATCACTTATTTTGTCGATGGATATTTCAGCTCACGGATGCCATGTATTCGCATCTATTCGGATGAGATCGTATCCAGAAGATCTAACACCCTCGACCATACATTCCTATATAAAGGAACACCAGATGAATCGTCGCCGGTACGTCCCGCGCCGATTTCTAGACCGATATACCCGCCCGAGTGGTATACCCGATACCGGAGTAGAAGCCGGAAGCATCTCCGACGCTCCGTATTGGATGGTTTCTCTAGACTTGCCTACAATTGAGCAACAATATATTTTACTCTGTTCCAAAGTATCACAGATTACAACCATCACCGGAAGCAGGTGACATGAAAAACAAAGTATCCTCCCGTTTGGCATACCTCTCATTTTTTGCGATTGTGTCATTTCTTTTTCTTTGCACCGAACCGACCAGCCCGTACGAAGAACACGACAATGTCAAATTGTCCGTTTCGACCGAATGTGAGAATTGCGACAGTGTACGTGTCGGCGACAGTATTGCCATTGTTGCCGCCCTCTTCCTGCCGAATCTCGTTTCAGAAGTGCATTTCTTTTGCCCGGACGAATTCGATACCAGTATCACCGCCGACGGATCGGGAGAGCATGACACTCTTCGCCTGCGCCACGCCTTCGCCGCTACCGGAAGGAAGACAATAATAGTAAAAGCCATAAAAACAAACGACGACGAACTCGAAAAAACAATTAGCGACCTGCATATCAAGGGTATCCCTCCGATCATTGCACTCGTCGGGAAAACGGAACGAAACCTTACCGAAAGCAGTTCGGACACGATTCACACCCAGGTTACGGGGACCGGGCCGTTTCAGTATGCATGGTTTCGAAACGACCAGGCAATACCGCAAGCTACAAATTCATTCATTGTCGTGACAGGCACAAATGCGTTCGCCGGCGAGTACTACTGCATTGTGACGAACAGTGAATGGGGAGCCGATACCAGCGCCACGATCATGGTTGAAGTCGTTGGACAAAAACCATCCGTTTCCATCCTTGCAGGTTCGCAGATTTCTATTCGTGAAGGTGAATCGGATACAATCCGTGCTGAGGCGACCGGTACACTGCCGATCACCTTTCATTGGCTTCACCAGGGCTCTCCGATTCCCGGAGCCGAAGGCTATTCACTTATCATTTCCGGTACACACGAAGCGGCCGGCGAATATCGGTGCGTTGCTTCTCATGCGGAATGGGGATCGGATACGAGCAAGCCGATAACAGTAAGCATTATCAGCGCCGAAGCCCCTCCGGCACCGACGGATCTCAGAATTGCGGAGAGCACCGGCGAGTTGGTAAAAACCACCTGGAATCCGGTCGAAAATGCCGAGTCGTACAAAGTCTACCGCGCGCAAACACTCGATGGAACTCAGTCACTTCTGGGCAAACCCACAGCCGCCGAATTTACGGACACCGATCCCCTCATGGGCAACTCATATTACTGGGTAACGACTGTCAAAGGTGAATATGAATCAGAGAGATCACAATACGCCATGAACGAAGGTGCCCCGGTAGAACCGCCGACCGCACCAAAAAACCTCGTTGTTCTGAAAAGCACGGAATCGTTTAACGAAATATCATGGGACGGAGTCCAGGATGCCGAATCATACGGTATTTATCGCGCTACCACCCCCGACGGCACCCCTCTTCAGATTGAAAAGATCCAGTCAACCCGCTATATCGACCCAACCGCGGGGGCATACTACTACTGGGTTACCGCTTTTCGATATGGACTGGAATCGGAAAAATCAAACTCCGCCTTTTCCGGGTCGGTCACCAAGGCAAATGTCCGATTCGTGTTCGACACCCTGAGCCTGGAAATGCAACAGGGCGAAAACAAAATCATCGATCTTACCGATTCGATCAGCAATCCGGACAATGTTGAGACGAGCATTTCACTTAAGGAAAGTGTTGCCGGTATCTCTGTGGATGCGGCTGGTCTACTCACACTCGATGCGGCTACGGTATCAGTCGGGAGCCATACGGCAACACTTATTCTCGCGGGTGAGGAAGAAGACGACCGCGATACGACCACACTTCTGGTGACTGTTGCGGGAATTGAGCCGTCCGTTTCCCTCGTCGACGCCGACGGCCTGCTCTCGTTGCTGGAAGAAGACTTGTGCACTCTGTCGGTCACAGCCGGGGGGACGGAACCGATCAGCTTTGCCTGGTACAAAGGCGATGCCCCGATAGACCAGGCGATATCGAATACCCTGATACTCGGTCCGGTTGCATTGGCGGACTCCGGAGTGTACTTCTGTGTAGCGACCAACGAAGTCGGTTCGGACTCATCCTCCACCGTCCGCGTAGTCGTCCGTTCCAAAGAAGCGCCGCCGGCACCCGACGGACTCTCGTTCAGCACTTCCGACCCGTATGTGGTGTCACTGACCTGGAATGCGGTTTCTGAAGCCGAGAATTACAAAGTATACCGGTCGGCCGACCAGTCCTGGGATTCGCCGGAACTGATCGGTACCACCGGAGAGGCATCCTACACCGATTCGGCCGACGCATGGTACTACTATGCGGTGGCAAGCTTGACGCACGGGTTCGAGTCGCTGTCCAACTCCATTTATGCCGGCCCACTCAACACCGCCCCTAACTGGGATGCGGATACCATTTCGGTGGAAACCACAACCGGCGATAGTATCACAATCAAAATGGCCGAACGAAGCAGCGATCCCCAAGAAGACGCTCTGACCTACCAGGTGCATCAGTTGAGCTTCGGGACAAAGCGTTCCGGGAACAAGTATTTCTTTAAGGCGCCGTCAAGCCCCAATACCTATTACGATCTTCTGATTGTCTCGGACGGTGAGTTCTCCGACACGGCCGTGGTGAAAATCACGGTACTACAGGGCAACCGCGCACCCCGGTTCACGAAGTCTTCAGTACAGTACTCAACCTCGGAAGGCAAAACGCTCACGGTAAACCTGGCCAACTCGTGCAGCGATCCGGACGGGGACGTGGTTACATACAAAGCGACTGAAAGCGATTCACGTCTGACCGTCACCGCCTCCGGCGAGATGACTGTCGAGGCGGGTGTTGGTGATGCGGGAACCGTTGTATTCGGCGTAGAGGCCACGGACGGGTCACTGAGCGACACGATGAATGTAATCGTGACGATAGATGAAACCTGGTGCACCATAACCTTCTCCGCCCAGCATGGAACGATCACCCCCTCGCCCACCGCACAAAACAATCGGTACAGACTCGGTGATGAAATCCAGGTCACCGCTGAAGCAGCAAACGGGTACAAATTTGACAAATGGACCAATGGTCTCTCGGGAAGCTCAAATCCCAAAACCGCTAAAATCACCGGCGACATGACCATTTCGGCCAAATTCGTTTCGTTCGGCGTCACTGAATGCCAGAACGTCAGCCCAAATTCCAGTCTCAATTCAAAAATCCGTTCCGTATCCGCTCAGGGTCAGGGCACAATCTGCCCGGAACCCGGTAAATATGAAAACGGCACGGTCGAAGTTCAGGGGAAAATTCAAATTCGTATTCGATAACTCTTTCAAATTCTCAAGAATCATTGAGGAAAGGACGAAAGTATGAAACAGCTTTCACACGCAGCCCTGCTGGTAACCATTACGGCTGTAGCACTTTTCGCGGAACCAAATTCGTCGATCCAGTTCTACGATAAGGACGGATCAAGTGAAACCGCTCGAGTAGGCTGGGACGGCAACAAAGACACTGGGAGCTTCTACATTGAAACGCCGGGGTCCAACGATCCGTTAAAGATGAAAAATGGGGATCTTACGATTCCGGGAGAGGTGACCGCGGATAAGTTCAATGGCGATGGGAGTGGGTTGAATAACCTTCCGTCCACAAGGCCGAATGGTGCGGCGGGAGGGGATCTGAGCGGAACGTATCCTAATCCGAGCATTGGGAATGGGAGTGTAAAGACTGACAAGATTGAGAAGGATGCAGTGACATCGAGTAAGCTTGCCGATAATGCCGTGACTACGAGCAAAATCGACAATGATGCAGTAACTTCGAGCAAAATAGCCGATGGGACAATTCTGGAAGGGGATTTGGGTAGTAGTGTTTCGACAAAGTTGAACGGTGGCCACGACCACTCAATTGCCAATGTGAAAGGATTGTCAGATTCACTCAACAATAAGGCATCCAAAACAAGTGTAGGCGGGGTAGACTATTACGCTTACACTGATGGAGCAGGTTACCGCAAATCGATAGGTGGAAATGCAACTATTACGGCTGCTTCTGTAAGCTTAAATGTTCCTTCAGACGGATTTGTAGTGGTGACCGCTACATGCATCGTTGAATTCATTGAGGATGACGGCGTTGTTGCTGTCAGCGGAGTAGTAACTGACAAGAGCAGTGCGATCGATTTAGATCTTTGGCATCTCCTGAGGGGAGAACATGGTAAGCACTACCCCTTTTGTCAAACCCGTGGCTTTCCGGTAACTAAGGGATATAATACATTCAAATGCTTCTTTAGGAACGCTGGTGAAGGGACCCAATATGTATGGAACACCACAATGACAGCCATTTTTTCTCCAAAGCGGCTGTAGATGGCATTCTAAGGGAACACTACCTATATAGGATGGTTTATCTGTTCGCAATAGCGTCTCTAGTTGTAGAACTATTACGTACTTTTCACCAAATCAAAAGAAATGATTCTGCTCATTCATTGTGAATATGATGAAGCGGTTCAAGTGCGGTAATGATTTTAGGAAAGAGACGAATTCTTCTTTGTTTGGCATTACTCATTGCCTCATTTGCGTTCCATATTCCGGGTGTAAGACTAGGACTCCCATCCGAATTTTCCACAGAAATCGACAGCCCGGCCCCACTCGGTCCACTGCGTTTTGTGGCTATTCGCGATGGTGGATCTTCGGAAATACAGTATCCCGCCGGCGGATACATTGTCTTTCTACCACTCCAGATGGCTACCTTGGCCTGGCACAAAATCTCCGGGTCACTCGGACAAATATCCGCTGAATATCCCTTTGGCTTTTCAAAACCAACTTCGGCTGTAAGCAGCCTTATTCTTTCGGCCCGGCTCACTTCAGTTATCTTTGCAGCGGCATGCGTTGCTGTACTGGCCTTTTTTCTGTTCTACTGGTATGGCCGGCAAAACACCACCTGGATTCTGGTGGGTGCTGGAACTTCGGCGGTGTTCTGCTACTACGCCCGGAGTGCCAATACCGATATGCCCCAGACGTTTTTCTGGACAACCGGTTTTCTCCTGCTGGTTGATGCCGTCCGCAAGGATTTCCGACACACCCGTAAGAGGTTGGCACTCAGTGCAGTTCTGATTGCGTTTTCCGCCGCGATAAAGGACCAGGGAGTGGCTCTGGCAATAGGAGCGAGTCTAAGCACCTTTCTTCTTGCCCCTCCGAACCATCGACTCCGGACAACAGTCGAATATGGCCTCATTCTGGCGGTTGGATATGTACTCTTCGCCATCGCTCCGGATCCGGGGAGATGGATAGCCCATATTCGATGGATTGGTTCGGCCGGAGAACTGCTGCAGGAAACAGGCCCCAATAGCCATGTCAAAGACGCTACACTGAGAGGGCAACTGTCCTTGTTTGGTACTATTCTTAAAATGATCTGGAAAACAGGAACTCCGTTGGTGACATTGATCTCGGCGCTCGGGTACTTGTACCTTCTGTGGATAAGAAAATGGAGAACCTTGCTAACAATAACGATCCCTGTACTTGTCTATTACGTGATGTTCTTTGCGCGAGTCAGGGTAGCACACGAGCGATACGTGCTTTTCCTACTACCCATAACTGCAATCCTCGCGGCTGAAGCTACTGCTGCGCTTCGTCACTTGGGATCTCACCGGATCTCGCGTTCCATTTCGGGTGTTTTGCTTGGGACAGCACTTCTGTGGTCCGTATTTCTTGAGTACGGGCCAATTACATATACCATGATCCACTCCACCAAGGACAGGCTACATCCATTTCTAGGAAATGAGCTTTCCGCCGGAACCCCAGTTGCCTGGCGTGGTTCCAGCAACGCATTCCCTCCGGCGGATGTATACAAGGAATACGAACTATGGATCCCTCCGGAATATCGAACCAGTTTCGACAATCAACGCTTCCATGCACAGGTTGATACAAGCGGCCCTCCACCACTTTGGGTACTCTCCGACCATTCGCTTCTGAACCCATCAGAGTTGCGGCTGGCAATACCGGGTATGGTTATACAGGATTCAGTGCACACGGGGGCACTTCGGGAACTAGCGGTCTTGAAACAATCACCATTCGTGGAGGCCCGCTCCAGTGTTTATGAAGACGCTGAGAAAGCCGAAACCTTTCGTGTATCACCTCGATATTACCTCTACAAACGTATCCAGCCTTAACCCAAGTTTCGCAGCCGAGAACCGCCGTACCGAGCGGAGCCGAGGTAGAGCAGTATGCGTAAGATGTTGT
>CAYFVL010000115.1:0-16729 GCA_964346405.1 uncultured Fibrobacterota bacterium | reverse complement strand
GAAATCCGTATCGGCCATGAGATTTAGCCATTTTCCGCGAGAGAATCGCTCAGTTCAGGTATAATCATGGGGAACGACATGGTTGTTCACAACCCCTTTTTCAACTCCCCCAAAATCCGGACGATATCCCCCAACCGATAATTCGCATTCAACCCGCTTGGATTCGGAATCACCCAGAGTTCCGAATCTTCCAGTTTTTCAAACTGCCTTCCCGGTTTCGCGTACCGATCGCCAAAAGCCTTGCGGTAGGCTCCGATTCCGAGGACCGCGAGAGCTTTCGGTCGGTACTCGCGAATCTTCTGCTTGAGACTTTCTCCACCCCGACGCAGTTCTTCTTGACTCAATTCGTTTGCCGATGCTGTTGCCCGCGCAACAAAGTTGGTTATGCCGATCCCCGATTTCAGTAGTTCCTTTTCGTCGAACGGACTCAATTGCGTCTTCGTGAACCCCGCATGATGCAGAGCCGGCCAGAATCGGTTTCCGGGGCGAGCGAAGTGATGCCCGACCGCCGCGGTGTACAATCCGGGGTTGATCCCACAGAACAGTACCCGCAGATCCGACGCGATAACGTCAGGAACGGTCTTTTTTCGCGCGGCCTGGATTTGCTCCCGAGTAGGTTTCCAATGTTTTTCCATACTTACTCCCGATGGAATAATCGAAATCCGCGATGCGTATCCGCGGAAGTTCTCTGAAAAGGCTGCTAGGAAGATTGGTCGGAATGTACTGCCCCCAATCGAAATTTAATAGCCAACACATACCAATGTAGTGAACAACGGGTGCTCTGCTCCGCTTCGACGAATTCACGCACGCGCCCGACTGAATGGTAAAGGTATCCCCGGTAAATCGACGCGAAACGAGAGTTTCACTCTCAGAAGGTATCCCTCACCCGGCAAAGTGTGAGATCCCCGACGACAGAATATATTTTTCGATGTTTTTCTATTCCCTGGAGAATCCTTGCCGAAAGGTTTTTCTGAATGAGTTTTCCGAAGCTTCTAAAGCCCGACTCTGTTGCCGTGATCGGGGCGTCCTCCAACCCGAACAAGGTTGGGTATGCCGTCCTTTCAAACCTGATAGCCGGCGGATATGAAGGTCTGCTGTACGCGGTCAATCCCAAGGCCGATGAGATTCTTGGAGTAAAATGCCACAAGTCCCTCAGCGAGGTACCCGGTCCCGTAGATCTTATTATCGTTATAGTTCGTCGGGATTTTGTGGTTCCGGTGCTCAACGAGGCCGGCGCAAAAAAGGTTCCTTCCGCGGTTATTATTACCGCGGGTTTTGGGGAAACCGGGCCTGAAGGTAAGAAATTGCAGATTCAGGTGGCCGAAACATGCAAACGGCATCATATCACGATGGTCGGCCCCAACTGTCTGGGCCTGATCAATCCATGGCACAAGCTGAACGCATCTTTTGGAGGCACCACCAATCTTCCCGGCGCAATCGGGCTGATTTCTCAATCCGGTGCCCTTATCACGTCGATTCAGGACTGGGCCGCGGCAAACAAAATCGGTTTTTCCGTTATCGCCTCGATCGGTAACAAAGCTACGGTGGATGAAGTCGGATTCATGAATGAGCTTGTCGACGACCCGAATACAAAAGTAATGGCAGCCTACCTGGAGGAGATCTCCCGAGGACAGGAATTCATGAAAGTGGCCGAGCGAATCAGCAAGGTGAAACCAATAGTCATTCTCAAATCCGGAAAAACCGCTTCCGGTGCCAAAGCGGCATCGTCGCATACGGGAAGTCTGGCCGGTAGTGACGTTGCCTACGATTGTGCATTCGAGCGTACAGGGGTTATCCGCGCCGATTCGATTGAGACCTTATTCGACGTTTCTACGGCCCTGGCCTATCAACCACTTCCCAAAAACGACCGGATAGCGGTTATAACGAACGCGGGCGGTCCCGGAATCATGATGACCGACGCGCTTGAGCTGAAGAACCTTCGTATCGCACAACTCTCGGATGACACCAAAGATCAGCTCCGAAAGCATCTTCCCGCCGCCGCCTCGGTAAACAATCCGGTGGATGTACTCGGGGACGCTCCGGGAGATCGTTACGGCAAGGCGCTGGAGATCCTTCTTGCCTCCGACGAGGTCGATTCGGTGATTGTAATTCTTACACCGCAGACAATGACGGAAACGGTGCTCACGGCCGAACACATGATTGCACATTCCCAAAAACACGGCAAGCCGATCTTCGGCTGTTTCATGGGATCGGACATGATTGCCGACGGGGTCCGGAAATTGCAGGACAATGGTATTCCGCAGTATCCGATTCCAGAACGAGCGGCACGTGCGATGTACGAGATTGTCCAATACAGTCGCTACAAACGTCGCCCCCTCCGCGCGGTCGAGCGATTCTCCGTGAACAAGAATCCGGTGCGGAAAATAATCAGGTCTTATCGCACCAAAGAACAATTTGAAATCGGCGAGTACGATGCAAAAGCCATCATGAAGGCCTACAATTTCGAGCTTCCCCCCGGAATACTCGCCAACAGTGTCGATGAGGCGGTTCGTTTCGGCGACGAGGTAGGCTATCCGCTCGCGATGAAAATTTCGAGTCCCGACATTCTTCACAAGTCGGATGTCGGGGGTGTGCGAGTCGGGTTGAAATCGGCCGGAGACGTCGAAGATGCTTTTGAGCTGATGATGCTGCGTATACAGCGTCAGCGGCCGAATGCCGAATTGCGTGGAGTTTTGTTGGAAAAAATGGTATCCTCTCAGCAGGAAATCATTCTGGGCATGAAAAAGGACTCCCAATTCGGTCCAATGCTCATGTTTGGTCTGGGCGGGATTTTTGTCGAGGTCCTCAAGGACGTGACATTCAGCCTGGCTCCGGTTACCTACGATGAAGCCATGCGCATGATGCAGACCACAAAAACGTACAAGCTTCTCACGGGCGCTCGCGGACGTCCGCCGGTCGATATTCCCTCCGTGGTTGAGTGCATACAGCGAATGTCACAGCTTGTAAGCGATTTTTCCGACATAGAAGAAATTGACATTAACCCGTTGATGGTTGGGTTGGAAGGCGACGGCGCGGTAGTTGTCGACGCCCGAATGGTTATATCCAAGGAGTAAAAAAAATGGCGTCTTGGGAGACGATCTACGCCAAGAAGGTAATGAACGCACGCAAAGCGATGCGAATGATTCGGCCGGGAGCACGCATTTTCGTTGGTACCGGTTGCGGTCAGCCGCAGACGCTTGTCGACGAACTCGTCAGTCCCGGGCACGATATCGTCGATGCCGAGATTTATCATCTACTCACCCGCGGTACCGCCCCGTACATCCGGGAAGAGTTTGCGAAAAAGTTTCGCACCTGCAGTTTTTTTCTGGCCCCGAACGTGCGGGAAGGAATTGTCAGTGGGCGCGGCGATTACATACCTATTTCACTTTCCGACATTCCTTCGCTGTTTCGAAGCGGTCGGATTGCGTTGGATGTCGCATTGGTACAGTGCAGCCCGCCCGACAGGAACGGATACATGAGTCTGGGAGTGTCCGTCGATATTGTCAAATCGGCAGTCGAAAACAGCCTCATGGTAGTCGCCGAAGTGAACAAGAAAATGCCAAGAACCTATGGCGATTCGACCATCTCGGTGGACATGGTCGATGCGATAGTCGAAGCCGATCGACCAATTCTGGAATACACCCTTCCCGAACCCGACAGCACGACCGATGCGATCGCGAAGAACGTCGCCTCCCTGATTGACGACGGCTCAACGATCGAGGTCGGTATCGGGACTATCCCGCAGGCTGTTCTCAATTACCTGCGTAACAAAAGTGATCTCGGTGTCCATACCGAAATGTTCAACGACGCCATCATCCCGCTGATCGAGCAGGGCGTGATCAACGGCAACAGGAAAACACTGAATCGGGGAAAAGTTACCGCCAGCTTTTGTCTGGGAACTCGAAAGCTCTACGATTACATTCACGAAAATCAGATGTTCGAATTCCGACCGTCGGAATATGTGAACGATCCGTGGATTATCGGTCAGCACAACAAGATGGTTGCGATAAATGTCGCGCTCGAAGTGGACATGACCGGTCAGGTGTGTTCCGATTCAATCGGGTACGATTTCTACAGCGGAATCGGCGGACAACTGGATTTCAACCGGGGAGCGGCCCGTGCACGTGAAGGAAAAGCAATCATAGCACTGCCCTCGACCGCCAAAAACGGCGATGTTTCCCGAATTGTTCCCCGACTGACCGAAGGTGCGGGCGTGGTGGTTCCCCGTGGCGACCTCCGGTATGTTGTAACCGAATACGGCATTGCCGACCTGTTCGGCAAAACTATCCGTGAACGGGTCATGGCTCTGACTGAAATCGCCCACCCCGATTTCCGAAACGAAATCCTCAACGAGGGCAAGCGACGAAAATATGTGTTCTCACATCAGAAAGAGATCGGGAAGGAAACAAGCCAGTATCCCCGGGAATTCGAGACCCATCGTTCCCTTGCCGACGGGACCTCGATGTTCATTCGGCCGATCAAGCCAACGGACAACCAGGCGCTACGAGACATGTGTTACAGCCTGTCCGAAAAATCGATCGCGTTTCGATTCTTTCAACCGGTAGCTTCATTTCCGCACAAGTTCATTCAGGATTTCACCACTATAGACTATTCCAAAGATATGTCGATCGCCGCCCTGGTACAGGATACCGGTGGAGAGACGATTATCGGGGTAGCCCACTATTTTCTCAATCCCGACAACAATCGAGCGGAAGTGTCCTTTCTGGTGCGTGACGACTGGCAGGCGAAGGGTATCGGCTCGGATTTGCTGGGAATGATGGCTGAGATTGCTCGGAAACGCGGCGTCATCGGGTTTGACGCTCATGTTCTGGTGCAGAATCAGAGCATGCTGCACGTATTCTATAACTCAGGATACGAAATTGCCACGAAACGTGAAAGTGACACCTATCTGATTTCCTTTGATTTCGAAAGCCGTAAGTAATTCCCCCCCTGGACGAATCCGGGTTCAGTTTGCTGGAAAACCCTTGGTGACCCCCAATGGTTTTCCGGCTTTTCTTGTCGTGGATTCGTCGCGAGAACCGACATATTCGGCAGCAGGACGGAAACAACATGGGTAAGGACGACACGCAAGTATATGTCGGACTGGATGTCGGCTCCACAACGGTCAAAGCGGTTGTGGCGAGTGCGGACGATACCGTTTTGTGGAAAGATTATCGCCGTCACAATGCCCGACAGCCTCAGACCGTACGTGATTTCATGACCGAAATCGAGTCCCTGTTCCCCGCCGGCACTCTCAGCATATTTATCACCGGCAGCGGTGGACGTGCACTGGCTCCAGTTCTTCGGGCGCGGTACATCCAGGAGGTGAACGCCGTTACTTATGCGGTGGAAAAGCTCTATCCGGATACCGGCTCAGTAGTGGAGCTTGGGGGGCAGGATGCGAAAATCATCATCTGGAGAGAAGACGATCAGGGCCGCAAATCGACCATTACCTCAATGAATGATAAGTGCGCCGGGGGGACCGGAGCCACTATTGACAAGATCCTGGGCAAAATCGGCATTGCGCCCGAGGATGCCGCTGAAATAGTGTCGGAGGGGAAGACGATTCACCACATTGCAGCCAAATGCGGAGTATTCGCCGAAACCGACGTGGTGGGGCTCCTCAAAAGCGGTGTTGAACGCGACGAAATCGTTGTTTCATTGTGTTCCGCAATAGTAAAGCAAAATCTCGAAGTACTGGTCCGTGGGAATCTGCTTCGCGACAAGGTATTACTCCTGGGCGGCCCTCATCGGTATCTGCCGATCCTTTCGGACATGTGGCGAAAACAGATCCCGGAAACCTGGCGAATTCACAATTACGATCCGATAGAACCAGTGCCCGAAAAGGGCATTTATGTACCTCCCGAAGCTGAATATTTCGCGGCTGTCGGAGCGATTCTCTTCGGAAAAAAAAATGATGAATTGTTCGAAGCTCTACACGACGGAGAACACCGCGCCGGGGGAATTTATGCCGGAATCGACGCCCTGGACGAATACATAAAAGATGGGCGACTGAAACAGCTTCAAGAGGGCGGAGCCGTCCGGGACGGTCTGGTCACCTCGACCGAGGAACAGAAAAAGTTTGCGGAACAGTACACCATCCCCCCCTTCACGCCGACAATACCCGCCAACGGCATCCTCCGGGGCTACATAGGTATCGATGGAGGCTCGACAAGTTCGAAGATGGTCCTCGCCGACGAAAATGGTACGCCACTGTACAAAGATTACGTGCTCTCGCGTGGAAACCCAATTCTGGATGTCCGAGACATCTTCGCCCGGATGATACGATGGCGCAATGAAAATGGATTATCCATCGATGTCAAGGGAGCGGCAGTCACGGGCTATGCCGCCGAAATTCTACGCCTTGCATTTGGTATGGATCTATCAGTCGTGGAAACCGTCGCCCACATGAAAGCGGCGGTCGCTCACTACGGCGACGTCGACGTCATCTGTGATGTTGGCGGCCAGGACATCAAAGTACTGTTCATGAAACACGGACGGGTTGTCGATTTCAGCCTCAATACCCAATGCAGCGCCGGAAACGGGTACTTCCTTCAGGGAATGGCCGATCAGTTCGGGATTTCCATTGAGGATTACGCCGCCCATGCCTTCCGCGCCCGTAAAGCGCCGGCGTTCAATTACGGCTGTGCGGTATTCATGGAGCAAGACAAAGTGAACTTTCAGCAGTTGGGCTGGTCCAAAGACGAAATCATGGCGGGACTTGCCCTGGTGCTTCCATTGAACATCTGGAATTATGTGGTACAGGAAAGTAATCTGGCTCGCCTGGGCACAACGTTCCTGCTTCAGGGCGGTACGCAGAAAAACCTCGCGGCTGTTAAAGCACAGATAGACTTCATTCAAAGCAAGGTGCCCGATTCACGAGTGTTCGTCCACAAGTATGCCGATATCAGTGGGGCAATCGGCGCGGCCATGGAGGCGGCGGACAGGATACCCGAGGCTACGAGCAAATTCATCGGACTCGACGACGCGGCCCAAGTGGCCTATGAATCCAGGAACGACGGGAACACACGCTGCCGGTTCTGTGGGAACCGGTGTCCACGTACCTTTATCGACATTCACGTCCGCGCCGACCGAACCGTTCGGTATATCGCCGGATACGGATGCGAAAAGGGCGAGGTCGATACCGCCGACGAGATGCGCGCGCACCTGAAACAAAAAGAGGAACTCAGGCGGAAATACCCGAACCTGGTCGAGCTTGCCGCCGAAGACGTCTTCGCGGAATACGATTTCGAGCCGTTGCCGGGAGCCGGAGCGACTCTTCCGGAATGGTTCCACGACAAATACTTCACTCTCGAGGAGAAAAAGAGGCGCAAAAGGGATTCGTTCCAGCGCTCCGAGGCCGAACACCTGTGTGAGCGGTCGAAAATAGTTGTAGGCATACCTCGATTGCTGAACATGTTTTATTACGCTCCCTTCTTCTCGACATATTTCCGGACATTGGGTGTTCAGAAGGTGATGTATTCCGATTTCACGACTTCGAAACTCTGGAGCGAAGGGAACAAATGGGGCGCGATCGACCCCTGTTTTCCCGCGAAAGTCGCGCCTGCTCATGTGTATAACCTCCTCCAGGACCGCGGGTGTACTCATATCTGCTTTCCTCGAATCACTCACCTGCAGACCACGGTACACAATACGCTTGCAAACACGGCATGCGTTATACAAATGGGTACTCCCGAAGTGTGTGACGCCGTGTTTACCAGGGAACGTGACATCTTCGCGGACTTCGGCGCAACCTATTGGAAACCGCTTGTCGGGATGGAAAAGCAGAGGGAAACTCGCGGGTATCTGCTCGATTATTTCCAATCTCGACTGAATATAACCTCGGACGAAAACACCTGGGCGGTTGAGCAGGGTTTTCGTGCCATGGAAACGTATACCGAGCGGCTGCGCAGCGCCGGCAGAAGTGTTCTGAACAGCCTTGTTGCCACCAACCGAATCGGGGTATTGATGATCGGACACCCATATCATCACGATCCCGGTTTGAACCACCGAATACTCGATGAGCTGCAGGCGCACGGCTTTCCGATTCTGTGCATGGAATCGCTGCCGGTCGATGACGCGTTCCTTCGACCGTTGTTTCAAAGCGACGTCGGGGTCCCGGAAGCCGTCCCGCCACTGGACATAAGGGATGTCTGGCAGCGCAATTTCAATCGAAACACCAATCAGAAAATCTGGGCGGCAAAGGTAGCGGCTCGTCACCCCAATCTTGCCGTTATCGATTTCAGCAGTTTCAAATGCGGACACGATGCGCCGACCTACTCATATATTTCCAACATACTGGAGGCCTCGGCGACTCCGCATTTCCTTTTCCACGACCTTGACCAGAATAAACCATCGGCCAGTATCAAGATCCGACTGCAAACAATAGAGTACTTTCTGAGTCTCGAAGCGAAGAGGCTTACTGCGACGGTGACTCGGAAGGAAACGGCCCATGCATGAATCGAAGATCCTGAATAATCCCGAATCGACACATGATCCGAAGTTTGTTCAATCCGACCAGTGGTATGGATATAATAATCCCCCATGGCTCAAAAATGACAAGAAACGGGTCACGATGCTCTATAGTTTCGTTGAGCGTCGGAAGTCATATTTTATGCGGGCCTATTTCGAACGGTTCGGGTACAAGTACGAAGATCTCGGTGATCATGTCAAGGAAGACGTCCGTTGGGGCAAAGAGTATGGGAACAGGATGCAATGTAATCCCATGTATTTCACTTCGGGTGCACTGATCAAAAACCTGACACGAATCCAGCGGGAAACCGGTTTGACCAAAGAGGAGATTGTCGACCGGTACGTTTTTCTGGGTGGTGGCGGTCAATGCGGCCCGTGTCGTTACGGCATGTACCCGCTCGAATACTTCAAAGTGGTAAACGACGCCGGTTTCAAAGATTTCCGGATGTTTCTGCTGACCTCGGATATCAACGAGCCGGCCCCGCCCAATAGCGCGTTTATTTTCAACATGCCTTTCTACCTGAATTTCGTTGTTGTCTTTGTTTTGGCGGATCTCATGCATATTGCCGAGTGTGCGCTCCGGCCGTATGCGGAAGACAAAGAACAGGCTCTTCGGGCAATCCGAGACGCGGAGAGAATGCTGCTGGACGCATTCCGCAGTCGGTTGTACCTTATCAGAATACCTCGTGCTTTGAAAGAAATCGGGAAAATGTTCGCGCAAATTCCGCGACGAAGGGTCCGTCTCCCCCACATTTTCATGACCGGAGAGGTTTTCGCCAATCTGGCTCACAATGACGGAAACTATAACCTTCGACGGTTCATTATGGATGAAGGGTGTGAAGTATACCCCGGGATCTTTACCAATCGCGCATTGTACGAAACATGGCGCCGCTCGCGTGAAGCCATTCGAAAAATCACCTACGCCGAATCACCCCAGGAACGGAAAATTTGGGAAAAATCTCTCCGAAAGCAGGGAACAAGCCGTAGAGTGATACTGGCCCTGTACCGCCAATTCACCAAGGCATTCAATGCACGGCAATTTGGTGGACGTGACGAGCTGTACGATCTTGACGCACTCGCCACTGCGGCAAAAGAGTACTATCATCCCGAGATTTTCGGCGGTGAGGGGAATCTTGAAATCGCCGAAGCATTGCACTACGCGGGAAAAGTCGACGGGTTCATTTCGAGCAAGCCTTTCGGCTGTATGCCCTCTTCGGGGGTATCCGACGGTGTCCAGGCAAAAATCACGACTATGCATCCGGATCTCAATTTCCTGTCGATCGAGACGAGTGGAGATAACGAGGTGAGCATTCTGAGCCGGGTCTCGATGCTTCTGTTCAAAGCAAAAGACAAGGTTAGCCGCGAACAGAGAGCGAATTAGTACTTGACTTGGGTTAACCCGGGTTTCGCAATCGACTCACGGCATTCGCGCAGTGCGGCGGGGAGGGTCGCGGGATGAGGGAGAATTGTCTGAAATCCGCCTGCCTCCAAGCATCCTCACAAGTCTGTTTTTCAGGTAAAAACGGAAACTGCTCATTCTGAACTCTATTCCACCGAGGGTGCCAAATTCTATTTTGAACAGCACCGATCCGGTATCCCTTTTATCCAATCAGGGATTGTGCTATTCAAACCGGTACAGAAGGCCGGCAGACATAAATTGCACCAGAGGCGAGCGTTTTGGCATCTGGTATGCCAGGGAGTAATCGGTTTTCGGTACGAACTATAAGTATTTAGAAGGAGAAATTCGTTCGACTATGGTTTGGCACAATGAATCTACCGACGATGCACTTAAGGAACTCTCCAGCAGCCGTACCGGTCTATCCGGCGGGGATGCTGAGGCGAGACTTGCGAAGTATGGGCCCAACGAGCTACGGGCACGAAAGCAGGTGAACCCATGGCAACTGCTATTGGTTCAGTTCAAAAATGTTCTTATCCTTACCCTGGTTGCCGCCACGATTCTCTCGGCATTTCTCGGTCATGGGGTGGAGGCCGTGGCCATCGCGGTTATCATCGTGTTTGCCGCCATCCTGGGCTTTATTCAGGAGTTCAAAGCCGAAAAAGCAATCGAGGCACTTAAAACAATGGCTGCTCCCGAAGCACGAGTTGTTCGGGACGGTCAGGAAATGATGGTGCCGGCCTCATTGGTGGTTCCCGGCGATATCCTGATCCTGGCGGCGGGCGATCGTGTGCCGGCCGATGCGCGGCTGCTGGAAGCATCGAACCTGCGGATAGAGGAATCTGCGCTTACCGGTGAGTCGGTCCCGACCGAGAAGCGGGCAAAAGTAACGTTTGATGAAGATACCCCGGTTGGAGACCGGAAGAACATGATTTTCGCGGGCACCTCAGTCAGCGCCGGACGCGGCAAAGCCATTACCGCGGCAACCGGGATGAATACCGAGTTTGGGAAAATAGCGGGGATGCTCGAACAGGTCGAAACGGAACGCACTCCGCTCCAGAAAAACCTGGACCGCGTAGGCGTCCTTCTCACCCGTGCGGCGATAGCGATCGTGGTCTTTATCATAGGTCTCGGTCTGTTCCGCGGTCAACCCGTTGCCGAGCTGGTAATTTTTGGAATTGCGCTCGCCGTTGCGGTCGTGCCGGAAGCTTTGCCGGCAGTGGTGACAATCTCACTCGCGCTGGGTGTCCAGCGAATGGTGAAACGTCATGCACTTATGCGAAGATTACCGGCGGTCGAGACTCTCGGCAGTACGACCGTTATCTGCTCCGACAAAACGGGAACGCTCACTCGCGACCAGATGACGATTCGCGCGATCTACCTGAACGGCACCCTTATGGATGTTGAGGGTGAAGGATACGATCCCGCCGGAAAGATTCAAATACCTCAGGACGACCCGAAGCTGTCGGCCTTGCTCGGGGATTTGTTGAAAGCCGGCATTCTGTGCAATGACGCGCAACTCAGTCGGGACGAAAACGGAGAATGGGATATCACGGGTGATCCGACCGAAGGTGCTCTTGTGGTGCTTGGTCGAAAAGCCCAAATGGAAGAGACCAAGTACCGTGGGGACTATCCACGTATAGACGAAATGCCTTTTTCCTCGGAAAAAAAGCGAATGATTACCATTCACACCGTCGAAAATGGCGCGCAGGCATACATGAAAGGCGCCCCTGAGATCGTGGTGCCTCGATGTTCACGCATTCGAACCGGTGCGGGAGTCGAAGAACTCGATCAGGCCGGCAAAGAAAAAGTGCTGGAGCAGGCATCCACGCTGGCTTCGCGGGCGATGCGGCTAATAGCTCTTGCCGAGAAGAAGACCGACAGAATTGAGGATGCGGATGACGATCTTGTCCTGCTGGGACTTGTCGGTATGATCGATCCTCCCCGGGCCGAAGCCAAAAGTGCGGTTGCCAAATGTAGACAGGCGGGAATAAAGCCGATGATGATCACCGGTGATCACCCCGTAACGGCTCAGGCGATCGCGCGAGAACTCGGGATTCTTACCTCGGGTCGATCTCTCACGGGAGCCGAACTGCAGAAGATCGACGACGAGGAGCTGCTGGAATCCGTCACGGAACTGGAAGTTTTCGCGAGAGTAGCTCCCGAGCACAAGCTGCGTATTGTCGATTCCCTTCAGAAGAGAGGCAATGTGGTTGCGATGACCGGTGACGGGGTAAACGATGCGCCGGCGCTCAAAAAAGCCGATATTGGGATCGCTATGGGAATTTCAGGGACCGCCGTCTCCAGGGAAGCTTCGGACATGATTCTCACCGACGACAATTTCGCGTCTATTGTATCGGCGGTGGAAGAAGGGCGGGGCATATATGAGAATATTCGAAAGTACATCGCGTTTATGCTGTCTCTCAATGTCGGGGAGCTTCTGCTGTTGAGCATAGCCGCTCTTCTGAACATGCCAACACCGCTCAGCACGCTGCAGATACTGTATGTCAATTTTGCCGTTGAAGGACTCCCGGCAATGGCGCTTGCTGTTGATCCGATATCCACTCTCCTGATGCGGCGTCCTCCCCGGAACCCCAAACAGGGCATATTCACTCCACCCTTGACGATTCTGATTGCGGTTGCCGCGATCTGGTCCGCGGTAGTGAATATCGGGGTGTATGTCTGGCGGCTGCGGGAAGGGGATCCTGTCGCACATGCAATGGCACTCTGCTTTCTATCTCTGGTAATCATTCAGTTTGCCAAGGTTTTCAGTTTCCGTACAAAAGACCGGTCCCTTTTCACAACAAACCCTTTTGCCAACAAGTGGTTGAATGGAGCACTGCTCATAGAAATTGTGTTGCTGGGTTTCATTCTCACAGTCGGACCATTACGAAACATTTTCGGCACGTACGATGTTACCCATACCGAGTGGCTGGTGCTCATACTCAGCGCCCTGACCGTGATTCCTGTTCTCGAGATAACCAAATGGGTTCTTCGTCGTACGTTCAAGGAATCCGGACAAATCGAACACCCGGGTCGCTGAGAAGCGCTTGCTCTTTTCCCCGTGGGGGATTTCTTGAAGCGACGTTCAGTGCCACAGCCGGAGACCTCGGGATGCTTGGGCCTGCCTGTTTGAGGAGACGACTTGGCCGACGAGTTTGCAGACCCTCCCGGGGTCGGAGGCGATACGCGGCAGTGTCCGGGAGCCGATGTTTCTGCCTGCTTCTGGGGCATCTGCCAGGAGTAGGTCGTCGTCCGGGGCCGAAACCCCGGCTACGACAGGATTGCCCACCCCCCCCCCTTCATGACTACCAATCTGGTGAACAATCCGCATCCCCACAAACGAGCCTGGCACCCCTTTTAATTTGACCCCGGACATCGGCATGATGTATATACAGTTTAGGGACGCTTCGCCCAACGCGAGCGTCGCAGGTTCATCGCTTTGCACCGGGAGTTTTTTGTGTCCACACGCTTTTTGCAGATGATCGCTCACCCGGCTACCGGCTACACTGTTTTACCGGCACTTCGCCGGTGGTGTCCGGTACGCTGTTCCGACATACGAAAACTCTCCCGCATAGCTGAACCCGATTTGGTATTGAACCGACGAATAGAAAAGATGGAAGCGCAAAGTATCAGGGTCACCAGATGCTCCCGCAGCGGGTTTTTGTAACATACTTTTGCGACCAGTTGAATCGTCGAACCAGAGAAACGCGAATTCACACTAATAAGGGGGGGGAACTCATGAACATACGTACATTTGCGGGTGCATTTTTGCTTTGCATTCTGGGGACTACCGGAATAGTCCGGGCCGCGGGTATAGACGTACACTTGATTGAGAATGATTCGGTGTTCGTGCACGGAGAAGAAGTATTAGTAGGATGGAAATCACATAATGGCCCACCCGAAGACAGCGTCACTTTGCAGCTTTACCGAGAAACCGAATATGAACGGACGATAGTTTCCTCCGCACCGGGGGACGGGGAGGTAATCTGGAATATAACCGAAGACATGAGAACAGGATATTCTTACCGGATAAAGGTAATGCAGATTTCCGATCATGACGTGTATGGGTATACCCGGAGTTTCCGGTTGCGGAATCTCGAGAAGGTTACGATTTCAAGACCGACATATGGGGATACGCTTCCGGTCGGCCAAATGGATGCTATTCTGTGGGACCCGTCCGGCAGTGTCCTGAATTCGGTTACAATAGATTTGTGGCGTAATGGACGATACCAAAGCACTATAGCAGCTTTAGCCCACAACAACGGCAAGTTTGCCTGGACCCCTTCCCATACACTTGATCTTTCGTCGGAATATTCGATTCGTATCCATGGTACGGGGCCCAACACGAAGCTGCTCGGCGTGGGGGCTCCATTCCACCTGAAGAAGCAATACCGGATTGACATCATCCGCCCAAACCGAAATGACACCATATTCCCGGGCATACCGGACACAATCCGATGGAAGTCGGCAGGCGTTCATACACCGGTCAAAATTTCGCTTTTTTACTTCAACGACGAACATGAAGTCCTGAGTCACTCCACACAGAACACTCGCTCCTTTGTCTGGACCAAGTCGTGGGAAACCTATCGTGGGGGATATGGCTACAGGATACAAGTTTCTGAAGTAAACAACCCGGAAGTACGTGAATTCTCCGAACCTTTCGTAATTTCTCCGCTACCGACGACGGAAGTCGTTACGCCGAAAGCCGGAGATGTGTGGACCGGTACACACGCGCGTGTTGAATGGACGTCGAGTAACCTTTGGAGTCGGTACGTTACCATTCTGCTATATAACAATGGCAAACTGGTGACGGTCCTGGCCGATTCGGTCCTGGACGACGGCAGCCAAACAGTAGAGGTGCCGGGCGATATTGATTCCGGCGGCGGGTATTCGGTTTGTGTGGTCTCCGATCCATTACAGTCACCCCTCTATGGACACAGTAAAGAGTTTACGATTGCCCCGAATTCGCCGGGTAACATAGTGACGACCCCTAAAGCAGGATCTATCCAACAACCGGGAACCGAAACCACGATCGCCTGGAACACCGCGGCCTTCTCCGGCTCCGATGTCACAATATCTCTCTACAGAGGTTCTTCTCTGTTGCCCCGGACCTCGGTTAGGGTTCCAAACAAGGGAGTGTATGAGCAATACCATTTGCCTGCCGGCGTCCCTGAATCCGATACCTACAGAGTACTGGTAGAAGACAAACACAGCTCACATTTCAGCGGCTATTTCCAGGTTAAAGACCAATCCGGATTCAAATTTACGGCCCCCAAACCGGGAATCGTGCTGAAATCCGGTACTAAAACAAAGATTTCCTGGAGTACAAAGGGATACCCACGGAAGCGGGCCGTCCTTTCATATAATTTAGCCATCCAATCCTTCTGGACGGTTATCGACACTGTCGATGCATACGGGGGAACATTCGAATGGACGACTCCGAAAACCAACTCCAAAATGGAATGCAGACTCAGAATCGGTCCTGATTATAACAGCACAGGTGGAGACACGGTATCGTTTACCATTATTCGCGGCGATGCCCCGATTGTTCCAGTCCCCATCTGCACTCCTGCGACCGACGACAGCCTGCGAATGGCCTGGCATAGCACCGGCCACAAAAATTACTACCTGGAAATATCTTCCTCGCCGGAGTTTCCCGATGCAAAATCTCGAATGGTTGCGGACACACAATTGGTAATGCCGTGGTTTTTTGGCCATTCCGTAATATATTGGCGGGTAATGCCGGCTACGTCGATTCGCTCCGACTGGTCGGAGCCGTGCAGGATAGCACTCCAGTTACCGGGTATTCCAGTGCCGATACCGGTCAGACCCGACCCGACGGCCGACCGCAGGCCGGTTTTATCCTGGAACCCCGTGGACGGCGCATCTCATTACCGTTTGGTCATAGCGGACAACCCGAAATTCTCGGACCCGCTGGTGAGTATCCCCACAACCGAAACCGGCTTCCAGACCGCGGTGGATTTACCATTGGGGATTATCTACTGGAAAGTCAAGTCAGATCTTTCGCCGCGTTATTCATCGATGCAGCAGTTCAGAATAGTGCCTGATACAATTCCGGTATTGGAACGTTTCTATGGCGATACCGCCGAAACGGCCCGACCGACATTCCGCTGGCGTGATGTTCCGCGAGCCGGGGAGTATCGCATTGAGGTTTACTCACACGATACTACCCATGCCGATCCGGTGTTGATTCTTAACATGTCGGATACTCGATTCACCCCCTTTGTGCCCCTCAAAAAGGGCGTCCACTACTGGCGGGTGAGCAGTGACCTTAACTTCGGAGTGTACAGCACGTTCGACAGTCTGGTGATACCCGAAAATGTTGCCGCTGTCCGGGAACTCAAGCTACCTGTACACTCTTCGGTGCGAACGGCTATGCAGAAAGGCCTGGGGCCGGTTCTAAAATACGCCACCGTGCGGGGCGGAACCATTGAGATGGAACTGTTCGATGCACGCGGGACACGTATCAACAGCATACGGCGTTCGCATTCCAGTGCCGGATACTACGAAATGCCACTCATGAATAGCAACCCGGCCGCTGGGATGTATTTGTGCGTTCTTCGGATGGATGGGAAGGTGTTCAAAGAGAAGATTGTGGTGGCGAGATAAGTATCGATTTGCGCCCGATACGGGGCTGAGTTTTGAGAGTTGCCGTAGAACCGGCAACTCTCCCCCCGTTGGTCACGATTATAAATCAGACTTGTTCGAGTTGGAAATCAAGCTCAGGACGGGCGCAATCGGCTTTGCTGAACCCGAAACATCGATATTAGATTACGAGCACGAACTAGTGTGGTGTCCGACAATTGGCGTGAATTTAGGCGAGGCGATTTTCGTTCC
>CAYFVL010000114.1:0-16732 GCA_964346405.1 uncultured Fibrobacterota bacterium | reverse complement strand
GGTAGAGCAGTATGCGTAAGATGTTGTGCGAGATTGACTTAGAAAAAGCACAGGGGTATCCGGGGAGATACCTTGAGCATTTTTCTACAATGAATCGCGCGCCGGCTTACGCAGAATGCCGTGAGTTGGTTGCGAAACTTGGGCTAGCACATTGTCGGCAATGCTAGTCGGACGGGATCAGGAAAAGACCCTTCGACACCGGTGCGTCGAGTGCATCGCAAGGCGGGATCTGGTGACGGCATCCCGCCGCTCAGGTACTCCCCAGCCCCAAAGGCCCTTCTTCGCATCATGGGGGCATATTGTATATACTTAGGGTTCGCGCGGAAATAAATAAAGTTATTTTGCGCGAGCCCTTAGTTAGGTGGTGCCTGTCCGGAAAACCTCGATCCCAAATCACTAACCCGAGATTGCCTTGTACTGCTTTCTTAAAATACTGACCGCCTGCCTTGTGCCATACATTGTGTTCGGGGGTACTGCCGGCCGCCCTATCGCAAGGATAGCCGAAAGCATGATCTGTTGTCCCGGCGAAAGGGTCGCTCTCGACGGATGGGCCAGCATCGATATCGGCGGGGATGTGGATGAATGGATGTGGCACATAGACGCAAAACCACCCCTGGATACCACGATCGATCTAGGTGAACTCATTATTTCGGCCCCCGTGAAACCCCGAACGTACTTTGTGGTGCTTCGGGTAAAGGACAACGAAGGCAACCTGTCGGATCCGGACACGTCGATTCTTCATGTCATGCACAGTCCCCCACGTGTATCACTCGGGCCGGATACCACCATCAAGCCCGGTATCCGTCTTTCGGTGAGTCCGAAAGTGGAAAGTCACTGCTCCCGTATTGTGCTCTATGAGTGGGATCTGGACGGAGACGGACATTTCGAACACCAGTCCAACCTTCACGGCCGCACTTCAAAGGTATACACCAGACCGGGAGCCCGACTCATAAAGTTCCGTGCTACCGATGAGCACGGTTTTCAGGCCGGTGGGGCGCGGAGAGTGAGGGTTGTCGGAGTCGGGGACGCGCCGCGAACGCGGGCTAGTGTGCCTGAAGATTAGCCATAAACCCTGTAGCCTGTGGTGTGGTTTCCAATCCGACACCAACCGCTTGAATCCCGTCCCTCCAATCACAAGATTGTATTTTTGTTGTCGCGGAAAGCGCAATTTCCGGGTGTTTTGCAGCATTCTTATGGCGACGTAGGTGTCTAACGATCGAAAAAGAGAGAAAAATCAGCATGAACCAAATAAAAATCGGCATCCTCGGCGCAACGGCGTACACGGGTCTCGAACTCATAAAAATTTTGTCCCGGCACCCGCATGCCGAGATCTCATTTGTTTCTTCACGGTCTTATGCCGGGAAAAGATTTTGTGAGGTTTTCCCTGAGATGTTTCAGGTCTGGGATGGCGATCTGATCAGTCCGGAGGACGCTGTTGCCCGGAAGGTCGATTGCGTTTTTTCGTGCCTGCCTCACGCGGTGTCCGCGCCGCTCTGCGTACCGTTCCTCGATGCCGGAGCCAGGGTGATCGATTTGAGTGCGGATTTCCGGCTTCGAGACGCCGACATCTACAAGAGCTGGTACAAGGCCGAGCATCCCAGACCGGAGCTGCTTTCCCAAGCCGTGTTCGGGTTGCCGGAGTTTTATCGGGAGCAGATTCGGCAGGCACGGATTCTGGCCAATCCGGGATGCTATCCCACCAGCATTCTGCTGCCGCTGATTCCTCTGCTGAAGACCGAAGGGATATCCGTTACACAGATCATCGCCGATTCTAAGTCGGGGGTGAGTGGTGCCGGCCGGGCATTGAAGCTTACGTCGCACTTTGCTGAGGCCAACGAGAATTTCTCAGCCTATTCGATCGGGCGGACTCATCGACATATCGCTGAAATTGACCAGGAGTTGAGTGCTGCGGCGGGAAACGACATTTCAATCACCTTTTCTCCCCATCTTGTTCCGATGAATCGTGGGATACTCAGCACGATATACCTGAACGTGAACCGCACGGCCGCGGAATGCCTCAAGACTGCGAAAGCGGCTTACGAGAACGAGCCGTTTGTGCGGGTGCGGGATTCCGGTGATCTTCCCAGGGTGCGGGGTGTATCGGGAACGAACTTCTGTGATCTGACATTTACCGGCGGCGGAGAAGGCCGACCGGTTGTCGCGGTTTCCACGATCGATAACCTGCTCAAGGGGGCTTCGGGACAGGCCGTTCAGAACCTGAATATTATGTTCGGGTTCGACGAAACCATCGGACTTGTATAGGCCGGCAATCACCGGAATCCGGCATGCTCTTTCACGGATTCTACCGCTCTGCTTTGCGGGATTGTTTGCCGCGGCCAACCTGAAGCATTTCAGGGCTCCATTTCCGAGAATTTCGCAGGTACAGACCCGAAGCGGGTAACTCGAAACGTGCATCGATACCTCTCCCTCGCAGGTCGAGCAGTACGCCCGTTCTCATCACGTGGTTTCCCGGCTGGGCGGAAACCGCGTCCGGGGCGCGGCGAACCGGACGGGCGACCGGGGTCTGCTTGGGACACCCGCATTCCACCTGGGGCACATAGGCTTTGGGAAGAGAATATTCGTACCATTGCTCAAATCCGCCAAAATTGATCACCTTCGATGAATCGAATCCATTCTCGATCAGGAAATCCAAAGCCGAAGATGCTCGGCTTCCGCTACGACAGTAAAGAAATATGAAGTCGGTTGTTGGAAGTTTAACCGCTTCATCATCGAAATTGTCATACCAGGGGAGTACGCAGGCGCCGGGGATCATGCCGGATTCGGTTTCCCATTCATCCCGCACGTCGATCAGCCGATACGGTGTTCTGCTCAGGAGAATCGCCCGAAGTTCCGGTGCTGTTGGAGGCCTGGGAATCTCGGTGCTCAGTTTCAGCAATGCCGTGGGCATGGTGTCGGCGGCCGGGAATCTGCTCGATATCAGTTCATCGAACGCACCCGAGAACACCGAATCCTCCGGATAGCCGTTTGCCACAATTTCCTCGGCCACGGTGTGTGCGTAGATACCTCCGTGGCAGATAACAAGAACACGTTTCCGGCAGTCCATTGAGTCGACCCATAGTGGCGCATCATTTGTGTAGAAGCACGGGACAACAATCGAGTCGATTTCAGCATCACCGCGCACATCAAAAAGCACAAAGTCGATATCGTTGTCCAACCAGGCCGAAAGCGTCGAATCGGTAAGTACGGTTTGTGCGGTTCCGTCGATTACCAAGAGCAAAAACAGCAGACATAAGCATTTCTTTACTCTCATCGATCAATCTCCCCGGTCATACCATCGGATCCTTTTATCTTACTTAAATTAAAATAAGACTTATGAACCGGATCTGCTGGAATGAAACGCTCAAACAACGGAAAACGCTCAAAAACCAGCGAATTTGAAGGGTGCAGGGCAGAGGCAGTCTGCGGCCCAACAGGATCAGCTAAAACGCTCAAAAAGGTATATGATTTAAAATCAATGACTTACATCACTTGCACCGGTTTCGTTACAGTGTGTTATATTAGGAAGGACGATCGGGCCGGCAACAGTCGGAGATATCACTTTTACGCAGTGTCCCGCGGAAAAAAAGGCGCGATTTCGGTCCAGAAATGCCGCAAACGCCAGAGCTGCCGAATCATTCTTTTTTTCCTCCCTAATCGAACCGATATGCGGTATAATTAGAGGGTAAGGAATCCACGGTTCAGGATTTCTGCTCAAAACCGGCGAGAAGTTTTTTTCTCGCCCATTCGGGAGAGACTAATGACACAGAGGAATAAAGCATCTCGGAACGAAACCCGCCTTGTTGATACCAATAACACAAAGAAATATATCCCTTTCCTCAAGGGACGGCCGCGTCGCACCGAACAGATCAGCAGTGATGACGTGCATAATCTGCTCATCGCGTTGAATACGGGATTGAAGTTTGAGGAGTTTCTCGCGATCGTGTAACAGCTTACGCAGAATGCCGTGAGTTGGTTGCGAAACCTGGGTTAACCCAGAATGCCGTGAGTTGGTTGCGAAACTCGGGCTAAGGAGTCGTCACGGAATAAAGTCTCCAGAAATCGCGAAGATGTACGGTGGATCGAGCGGAATTTCCTTAGGCGAAAAATGAGTCGCATCCGATAACATGCCCAGGTGCCGTGGGCTCCTGGAAATGCTTTTGGGGGATGTGAACGACAGCATGGGAAGAGCCGAAGATAGGCCGACACCGGAGATGTACTTTCCCTTTCGGGGAATTTGCATTTCCGACGTCGGCTTTTTTTATGATTTTGACATGTCGGCTTTTGCCGGCCCGGAGAGGAATGCAATATGTTTTCAAAAATACTGGTTGCGAACAGGGGGGAAATTGCGGTTCGCATCATTCGGGCATGCCGGGAAATGGAGATCCCCACGGTTGCGGTATACTCCGAGGCGGACCGAAAAGCGATGCATGTCCGATTGGCCGACGAAGCCTACTGCATCGGTAAAGGCCCGAGTGTTCAGAGCTATCTGAATTACCCTGAAATAATACACGTTGCCAAACTGGCAAAAGCAGAAGCCGTCCATCCGGGTTACGGCTTTCTTTCAGAGAGCCGCATTTTCAGTGAAGTCTGTGAAATCTGCAAAATAAAGATGATCGGTCCGCCACCCACCGCGGTAGCTCGAATGGGAGAAAAAGCAATGGCCCGTTCCATCGCGGAAAAGGCGGGGGTGCCTATACCCATGGGAAGCACCGATGCGGTCAAGGATGATATGCAGGCGACTAGGATCGGAGAAGAAATTGGGTATCCGTTGCTGATCAAAGCGACCGCCGGCGGCGGCGGGAAGGGGATGAGAATTGTCCACGAACGCAAAGAACTTATCTCGCAGCTACATTCCGCGAAGGAAGAGGCCAAAGCGGCATTCGGGAATGAAGACGTGTATATGGAACGTTTTGTCGAAGGCGGCCGTCATGTCGAGATCCAGCTTCTCGCCGATACTCACGGCAATGTGGTTCATCTTGGAGAGCGTGAATGCTCGATCCAGCGTCGTCACCAGAAGCTCATCGAGGAAGCTCCCTCTCCAATCGTTAGTCGAACGCTTCGTGACAAGATGGGGCGAACCGCGGTGCGCCTGGCCAAAGCGGTCGGGTATGTCAGTGCGGGAACGGTCGAATTTCTCGTCGACAACAAGAAGAACATTTTCTTTATAGAGATGAATACCCGCGTACAGGTGGAGCATCCGATTACAGAACTGGTTACCGGAGTCGACATTGTAAAAGAACAGATCAGGATTGCCGCCGGACATCCGGTCTCAATTCGTCAGAAAGATCTGTCGATAAAGGGGCATGCGATCGAATGCCGCATTAATGCTGAAGATCCCGACCGGGATTTTATGCCGTCTCCGGGCAAGATACGTGATCTGTGCCTGCCGGGTGGCCCAGGGGTGCGCATGGACACCCACATATTCGAAGGATACCAGGTTCCTCCATATTACGATTCCATGCTGGCTAAGTTGATTGTGCACGCGGAGGATCGTCCAAACGCAATTCTGCGTATGCGACGCGCCTTGAAAGAGCTGAATGTCGGGGGGGTATCGACGACGAAAGCTTTTCACGAGCGTGTCCTGACCCACGATGCTTTCGTGAAGGGGACATACACGACTAAATTTGTGGATGAGTTTTTGCTGGACTGATATGATAGTGCATTTGAACGAAGGGGTTTTTCCCCGAATAATCAGGGTCTGTCCGGATATTTTGTCCCGCCTTGCGGGAGATGGATGATTTCTTCGATGGGTTGAATTCCCGGACAAGCACTCATAGTATATTTTTTTTGACGATATCTTCCGACACCAATCGGAGAACGGGCGAAACCTGGCAATCACCGGCTGAAAACTGCTTCAATTGTGCGATTCGGACACAATTATATGTCGAACTACTCGCTTTCAGGCATTTTGTCCACTTTGGTCCTGTCCGGCGGCATCGGATTTCTCGGGGGCTGCGTAGGCTCCAATGCTCACCGGAAAGTGCTCACCGAGTATCGGGAATTGGAACGGCGCTGCGACACACGGCTTCGGGTGCTCGAACGGGAAAATCGGGTCATGTATGAAGAGAAACTCGAGCGCGAGCGGCTGATCTCCAACCTTCGAAGCGCTATCGAGGACACCGCTGCTCAGCTTGCCGCCGAAAAAGAGGCCAATAAGACGTACAAAGCTTCCACCCAGCGTAAGATTGCCGCTCTGCAGGAGCAGGTCTTACAAATTGAGGAAGAAGCCGGCTCACGCGTGACGCGTCTGAACAGAGTGCACCGGCAGACGGTAGATTCTCTTGTACTGCAGATCGATTCCCTTTCTTCGAAGCTGGTTGCCCGGAGCAAGGAGGCTTCGGCACAGGTCCGTGCTCTTCGGGATTCTCTTTCAGCGGAAAAACTGCAATGCGAAAAGGAGATTTATGCGCTGAAGACCTTGAAGTCGGAGTTATTTGAGAAAATTCAGGAAAAAGAGATTCGCATTCAAGAACTTCTGCTGCTTCTGAGATCGGCCACCCAGGATATCGATACCGTATTCACGGACACCACCGAAAATGATACCGCCCATGTCGCCCCACCGCAATAAGTCGGATGCCTCCGGCGCAACCGCGGGTATCATGGGCGGGGGTTGGGGGAATATTCCCACCAGACCCTTTTTCTCCATTATGTTTGTGCTGTTCCATTTTGCTCCCGTCGGGGCGGATACCGTATCCGTTATTCTCATCCGAAGCGTCGAGGGGGAGGTAGTTTCGACATCTCCCTGGGATACTTCCCGCGGACGGCTTTCAGCTCGTCGTTGGGCCTCACTGACCGCGCGCTCCAGACAACCCAACACCATTTTGCTGGACATGGGGAATACTTATTTCCCGGGCTACCTTTCGCGCTTCAGTGCTGGACGACTAACGGGAGATATCGTGTCGGTTGCGGGAGTGTCGGCAAAACTCGTTACCGCCGAAGATCTCCTTTTGGGGCGTCAGGTAGTCGAGGACCTTCGGGGGCGTTTGTCCGGCAAGTTCATTTCCGGTAATATGCATGACGTGCGGACCGGAGATCCGGCATTCGCTCCGTATGATACCTTCACGATTGGTGGAACGCACCTTACCGTGACCGGTTTTAGTGACCCTGAGCGGAAGATGATCGTGCCGGGGTGGGATGATGTAAACATACGCATTCGGGGACCCGTGGGAGTTATGGATTCACTTGGTGAAGCGATCGCATCCGATACTTCGTTCGATATCGTTTTGCTACAGAAAACTTCATCCGACGAACTGCCGCGAATAGCGAATGCCGATATATATGCGGTCGGGACGGAAGGGGAAGTCGGTACACGACGTACCTATGAGGTGCTGGAAAACGGGAAATGGGTTTTGCACGTGCCCTCCTTTTCCAATGGCGTCGGTTTACTGACCCTGCTTGACGGGCCGGGTGGCGGGCGTATCCTGAACTATCGGATAGCGGATCCGCTTGAATGGCGGCCCGACTCGATAGCCGAAATCGAAATCGGAAACGCCGTCTCACGATGGACTTCGCTGTACCTGGAAGAATTCGACTCAGTCATCGCTTTGAAGGATACCGTGCTTGCCGGTGACCAGGCATTGGTGGTCGCCAATTTGTTGAGGGAATGGGGAGCCGGCCATTTGGGCGCCGTACATTCTGAAACGGTAACCGGCGTTGTTTTGCCCGAAACAGTGACGGTACACGACCTGAATCGTTTTCTCCGGGAGACTCCCGATCTGGTAAAGGTTATCCTCACCGGCTCTCAGGTCCGTGAGCTTGCGAGAGATCGGGATATTGCGGTGGGCGGAGTCAGGAGCGGTCAATTTCAGGGGCGCCGTATTCAGTCCAGTCGACGCTATTCGTTAATTACCACTGAAACGGTGTGGACGATCATAAAGGAAAAGGGGTGGTTGAATCCCAAGCCTGCCGGAGAGCGCCTTTTTCTCTCCTTGTTCGATGTATTACGGAATCGATTGGCAAATACTCGTTCGAAAAAGTACACATTCGATCATCTCGACAGAAAACCGCACCTCTTTTTCGATCCCGAAGCGGAATTCGCTCTCAGGAGAGTGGACGTATTCAATCCGGACAGTATTCTTTCATTTCCCGGAGCATCGTACGAACCTTTTCTCGCGTGGGATGTTTCGGCCGAACTCCCCGTCAGTCTTGCCAATGCCTACCAGGAAGTTGTCCTGTCTGTTGAACCCGCGTATGCGACCGCGGGCGAAAAAGTCGGAAAGAACAGTCTCAAGACTACATTGGAATACGCTATTGGACCGTGGAAAACGGCGAAGCCGTATCTGGGCGCCTATTTCCACGGATACCTTGCGGGTCAGGAGGATAAAAAACGGCCGGTAGGTGTTCGGTTCTCCGGGGGTATCCAGGTAACGGCTTCTCCAATAGAGGCACAGCTTGGTATGGGAACATCAAAATCAGTTCGAGACAATGATCCCAATCCACTGGTTCCGCTCCGTCGTCTGTTCATTGAAGACGATCCGTGGGGACCGAGCGCCGAGCTGAACATTGAGGCCCAGTGGAATCTGGCAAAACGTCTTGAGAAGGCGCATGTTGAGTATTTCAGAGGTCGAGGACTCGAAGCGGCAATCGCCTGGGAGAACATTGCATCGATAGACGACGAGGTCGGTCGAGTTGTCTCAACGATCGAGGCGAAAATTATCGCGGAATTCGCCCCGTACGCCAAAGTGAAGATCGGATGGGAATTCCTGTACGGATACATGTCGAGTGAAGAGCATCTTTTCAATTCCGAGCCCTCACTCACATTGACTGCCTCGTATTCTTTCGGGTGGTGAAGACGCCGTCTTATGAATCTCGGCCGTGGGCGTGCTGGAAGGATTGTACAAATGAAAGTAGTGATTATAGGCACCGGCAAACTGGCCCGTCTCGTTTCCTGGTACGACGGAGAGCGAAGCGCTTTTACTACCCATGCCTACACTTATCATGAAAACAGGGAACCGGGAAAATTCATGGGGTATCCGGTGGTAAGCTATCGGGCACTTCCGAAACTGTTTCCGCCGTCGGAATTCGGGGTGTTTGTCTGTGAAGACGATCCGGAAATCCGTGTAAAATGTTTCTACGAGGCAAAGGAGCGTGGCTACCGGATGCCCAATTTCGAAACGGCAAAAGCCCGATTTCATCCCAATTTACAGATGGGTGAAAACAATCTCCTACTCGACGGATCTCATGTCGAGCCGTACGTAATTCTGGGCGACAACAACGTGCTCTGGTGCGATTCCCACGTGTGTGCTCATTCACGCATTGGAAGCCATAATTTCCTGGATGCCGAGTCTCTTGTAGGACGGGACTGCGAAATCGGCAATAATTGTCGGTTCGGAATGCGATCCATGCTTCTTGACGGAGCCAGGGTTTCGGACGATACCGAAGTCTCGCCCGGCGAATTCGTCGGACATAGGCACGGGTGAATTCTTTTCCCAACAAGCCGGATGATACGCGGTAATTCTCGGACGCCACATACGAGAACTCGACCCGAACTCGACAGTCAAGTGATGAGCAGAAAAAAATCCCTATCGGTTGGCCCATGACGTAGTTTAATGAAAAAAGAGAACGCGGTGGATCCGAAATTGCGTCGATCAACGACTGGGATGAGCGTATCCGATGCAATGTAGTCACGATCATTTTGCTATTTGTTGCTTTTTGGGACCCCTGGCATTTCGGGATACGCAGCCCCGAGGCCGGTGCATGGATTACCCGTCACGGGATTGCTTGTATGAAACGATATCATCTGTTACTCATTGCAGTTCTGTGTGGATGTTCATCTCCGCTCGATCCGCAAAAGGCATATGACTGCTCTTACCGCAAGGGTATGAACATTTTCTTCACCAACACTCGGAATCGGTTCATTCCGCACGAGTACAAACGAAATCTGACCGAACTGTCGTCCATAGGCATAAACACAATCTACATCGTCACTTTTTTTCAGTGTCGGGATGAGTTTCACGATTCAGTCTATGCGGGGGAGAATACCGTTTCGACTAGTACCATTCGCCTCATTATAGATCTGACCCGGGATGCGGGTATCGAACCAATACTCAAACCACACGTTAACCCCGACAACAAAGTGCCTCGTCATTGCATGGAGCCCGACGATCCGAAGCGCTGGATTGAGTTATACGGCAGTCTTCTGATTGAGTACGCCGAGCTGTCGGCGGAATATGATTTGAACGCCTTTGTCATAGGTACTGAACTGGACAATATCGTTGATTCGCCGTGGTTTCGGGAACGGCTCCTTGGAGACGTGCGGGATGTGTATGACGGCGAATTGATCTATGCTGCGTCGTTCGATCATTTCCTCTCAACTTCCATATGGGATCATGTCGATGCGGTCGGGGTGAACGCCTATTTCAATATGTGCCGGGCGGAATCATGTCCACGGTCGGAGCTGGTGGAGAGCTGGAATTACTGGCTCAATCTTCTCGATCGTTTTTCCGTTTCAAAAGGAAAACCGGTGTATATCACCGAAATCGGTTACTATAGCAGAAAAGGCTGCGCGATCAATCCCGGCGATTGGACTCGAAAATCCGAAATATGCTTCGAGGAGCAGGCAAAGGCATACGAAGCGTTGCTGTGTCAGGCGGGCGGATTTGATTCGATCGAAGGAATTTTCTGGTGGCAGTGGGAGCTGAACAACGCCTGGAACAACGATAGTGCGGATTACACGCCCAAGGATAAACCGGCTGAAGCGGTTATCGAGAAGTATTGGGGGGATTGGGCGTGTGAGAGTCGTTGATCGAGGGGGCTCGTGGCGTTTGGTGGTACTAATCCCGGGGAGGAATAGTGCGGAAGTTTGTACAAATCTCATTCTTGTTCTTTGTATTTTCGTGTGCCGCATTCGCCCGGATTCGACCCGGGCTGGAGGTCGGAGGGTGCTTGGCCGTGCGGACGTACAACGAAAACGTGCATGCAACGCTTCTTGAGAATGTCGGCATTCTGATCACCCCTCAAATTGTCGCGCAGGTTTTCGGGGAACAGTCGTACCGGAATCGTGCATTTGTTAACAGCATAGCCGGGGGAGTGGAATACCGGTCAGGCCTCAGGCAATTCGTGATACCGGTGGGAGCGTTTGGCGGCATGAAGAACATGTATATCGGCAGTTTCAGCTCAACCGTTGCCGTGTTCGGGTTGAATTCGGGCATACTGGCATCTCTCACCGACCGGCTTTCGCTGCAGGTAAGATATTTTTCCAAATGGTATATGGATACTCGGACGATTTGGGGAAATGATGTTTTTGTGGGGTTTTCTTTTCTCGCGTTCGGGGAGAACTGACGGGCGAGTCGGCGTGGATATCGCAGAGTCGTTTTTCACCCATGGAGACTATTGATTTCATGAGAGCCGGGGGCTCAGTTAGAAATTCATGATAAAAGCGATACCGAAACCGGCCGAGAGGATGGCCGCACCCAAAGCAACGTTTCGTGTTATATTCCCGGCTTCTACGGCGTCGTTGTAATTTTCATGGGCTTGAGCCGCTGCATCCGCCGAAGTAACTCTGTTTTCCCGGTACTCGTCGGCTTTCGCGTGTTTAGCATACGACACTATTCCGGCTCCCACCGTAACCGCTCCTAAGCCGATACTCGCCCATTTCAAAGCTCCCCGAAGAACCGGGCGTTTGGGGGCGGCTTGTGGTGGCGGCTCTGCTTTTGGTGTTTCGATTATCCCCGGGGGGGGCGTCGTTTGTTCGGACCTCACTACCGGTTCGATCGGCTTTTGCAGAGTGAAGCAGAGCGGGTCATTCATCTCGGGACATTCGTCCTGGATCGATACCGGGCAAGCCCCCGGTTTTCTGAACTCACTACAATTGATACGCACCGAATCCCAGGGCGCCTCGGATACGACCAGAGTATCGGCTCCGCTGAGTGCCACGCGGGAGAAATCAAGACGACCACTTCGGGTAACCCGCAATCCCCGCCAATTCGTTTCGGATTTAAGACTCCTCAGGTAGAGATGTTCCTCGGGGACACTGCTCAGCGATACATATTTTCCCCGCACCGAACCTTTGATGTCAAAACGCATATTCGGTTCGAAAAACAGGCGGGTTCCCGGTTCCAGGATGATTTCTTGTGATGATTCTACAGTCAGGATGTCGTGAAACGGATAGCTTATGATCATCCAGTCATTCGAAGCCGGTGATCGACCGGGAAAGGAGCCTGCGGGTATAACCGAATACCCCAGCTCTTCGTAGTGGTCGACTTTTTTGTTCAGGACGTCTTGTCCGACGTCATCCGACCCTACAACAATAGAAACGAATAACGGCACCATCATAGTGACGTACCACAAAGGCAGGTTACGATTCATAAAAGAGACATTTCCCATAAAAGTATGCACCTGGGGCGGCGATTTTCGGAACAGCGCGACTCGGTCTGAGGAGGAGAAGCGCAGGGAGGGCTGTCGACTCAAGTGGTCGCCGGGGTGCGGAACTGCCGGACCTGTGGCTCTGTTCCTTCTTCGGCACCGTTGAAATCTCCGCCGCGAACCGGCCAATTACGCCCGGTCCTCTGTAAAAAAATATTTTATGGTACAAGCTTAGGAGTCGTCACGGAATAAAGCCTCCAGAAATCGCGAAGATATCAGGTCGGCTTTCGAGGCGCTTGTGCAGTATATTATGCCGCAATACAAAGGATACTCTTCTTCCGTTAAAAGCGGCTCAGGGACTATGGCCCAAACAAGCAACGAAGAAAGCCGACCTGAGATCAAGCGAGAATAGAGAGGTTATTTCGTGACGACTCCTTACACCCGGAACACCGGGAAACGTCTGGTAAAGTGACGGATACGCTGGATATGTCCATTGATAATGATCTGTTGTTAAGTGTGACGGGAGGTATGGCAGAGGCGCCGGTAGCCGCCGGGGTACCTCGTCACGGGGACAAAATTGGTGATTTGCGCGTTGTGCGTGCCCTTCGGCGTGGATCCACCGGATGGGTGTATCTTGGTCACAATATCAAAAACAATACCCCTGTCGCTGTCGAGATCCTTTCCCCCGAGTGCTCCGGCGACACCGATTTGATTTTTCGGGAAAAGGCACGCAAACACGCGGTTCTCAACCATCCCAATATCATTAGAGTGCATAAGGTCGGCACCTGGGAAGGCAGTCAACCGTATGTTGCAATGGAGTACGTCGACGGCCCTTCGCTATCGGATCTGTTACTGCGCAACGGCAGCTTTCCACCGCGAGTTGCTCTCGCCGTGGGATTTCAGCTATGCCGGGCGCTGCAGCAAGTATGGAAAGTGAATGCCGAATCCGAATCGATCGAACCGCCGGGCAATCATCGTGTTCCCATGCCCGAGGATATACTTTTCACTCCCACAGGCGAACTCAAGTTGTCGGTACTGGGACCCGGACGAGCAAGGTCTCTTATGACATGTGCGGACCATGGCTATATTCCGGCCGTCTATTCTTACATGAGCCCCGAGCAACACGATGGCGATTCGGCCCCGATCGATCAGCGCAGTGACATTTACTCGGTCGGAGTAATGCTGTTCGAAATGATCGCCGGAACACGACCGTTCCCCGAAGAGTCTATCGGTAGCATGATTCGGGCGAAAAAGCGCAAACAATACCCCGATATTCACCATCGGACGCCGGAATTACCCGATTCAATTCCCACCATTATCGAGCGGGCACTGAAAGCGGACCCCGAGAAACGATGGCAGCGATTAGGCGCTCTCAGTATGGCGCTGTCGGCTTCGCTTCGTGATATGACCAGTTCTTCACCGATTCACGTGGTCGGTGGATACCTCAAAGAATCACCTGCAAAGTCGGACGGTTCTTCCCGGCGAAAAAAAAGCGTTTTCTTCTCAGGATCTCTTGCGGCAATAATCGGGCTGATTGCTCTGGTGGTACTCTTTTTTGTGCTACGAAACCTCTCAATCTACAATGAAGACGGCGGGGGCGACAGTCGGGCGGTGCTGAACGAATCGCAGGGGGAAACGGGGGGGGACGAAAGCTCCGAACGTGCCGCATATTTATCCAAGTCGCTGTTCGAAAGACTAAAAGACGCCGGAAGCGCGCGGGATTCGGGACGGTGGCGGATTGTCGTCAACGAACTCGATCCGGCGCTTCGATATGCAGTAACCGGGATCATGCGGGACCGAGCGGTCATGATGCTCCTGGAGGCCCGCGTGGAACTCGCCGATATCAAAGAAGCAGCACACCTGCTTCGAACGGAAACTGAAATTCTCGATACGTACTGGTTTGTCAATGCCGGTCGCGCGTATGATTCCATGGGGGAATTTTTTTTGGCGGGAAAGGCGTTTGAGCGTGCGATATCGATTCCTTCCGCTTTTGGGCGGGAAATCGAAGAGAGCGCATGGCTGTGGAGAGCCGAATTTCTCGAGAAACGATTAGATGCTTCGGATCCCGGATTGGGTCGGATTGTACAAGATGCCTGGCGTGAATATCTGGAACAGGTCTGTGCTAATCATCCCGACGGCGGACCACGGTGCGAACACGCATACCTTTTATCGGGAGCACGATGAACGAAAGTCGGAGCGAACCTTACGACTACGCAGCCCACAGGCACCTCTCGGGTGTGGTGCAATACCGCGGAAGAAAAATCCGGTATCGCCCCGGACGAATGAGTCAGTGGCTTCTTGAGAAGAAGAAATTCCCAAAACGGACTAACGTGAGGGAGTGGTGTGATATCATTCTCGAAATTTTCGAACGACGCGCCACGTGTACTGCATATCCGTATCTCTGGGTGCCCGACGACATCTGGTTTTCGGTGATACGGTACCTCGATACCGTAGTCAATCTGCGGAGTACCGGTGTGATCGATCTCAGGACTATCGTGAAACGAGTTCGTCCCGACGCTTTTTACGAACGCGCGGGCAAGGCTCCGCACGATCCGACATTATACCGCTCAAGCGACAGACTGCTTCTTGCGCGAGGGATCGATGCGCTTCTTATGAACCGTCATGAATTGAGCGGCAAAGTCGAATATGTCGTACCGTTTTCTCCCTATCGTGTTGCCCTCACTTATCGTCCGGGGAGCCTTGTTCGGCTCTTTGCCCGTGAAGGTCGATTCGAAAACGGGGTTGTCGAATTTGTCGAGTGCATTGCCGAGATGAAAGAGCGAATGGACAAGAACATCAATGGACCATTCTTGCGGGTGACCAGGAAAATGGACGATCTATTCCGGCGTTTCATCCAGTTTGGTGCAGTATACGCACGAACCGGCGAAATCGATTCCAGAGATCCTCAACTCATATCCGAATTTCGCCGCCACCTTCATCGTGCCGAAAAGAATGTGCAGAGCGAGGCAATCGATAACTTGATGAGGGATTTGCAGCGGCCGGGATGTGAAACCGACAGAACTGATTCGATTGCGCCTGCGGCCGAGGAAAGAACGGATTGTGAATCGGGTTTGAGATCCGGTCCGGGAGCCGGATCGGTCGAGGATAGAGCCAGGAAGATCATCGCATCTCTTCGGGCCGAGGCCACTCGAAGAAAGGCTCTGTCCCGACCGCTGGTCGCCTATGTGGGTCATGTTGATCTTTACGCTGATACCGATCCGGTGGAGCGGATGGATGTCGATTCCTCCGTCGAAGCTGTACAGGCTTCAGATAGAATTTCCACATGTCTGGAAGTGGAACCGGCTCCCGATTTTTCATTTGAGCCGCCCGATTGTGGTTTAGGAGAAGACCTTGAAGCGGCATTTGAAAGCCGTGGTCCAACGGTGGGTGATCAGCTTGGATTGGGCCTCGTAGAAGGACGACTTACTTCCGACGGAATGGCTGCCGTATACAGGACTCATATTCGGAACCATGATCTGTACCGGGCGGTGAAAGTATTCAACATGTTGGTGGTTCCCGTCGGCCAACGCGAAGTTCTCGCGTATCATGTGCTCGACGAGCTGGAAAAAGCCTCGAAAATTCGTCACCCCGGTTTTGTGGAAGTGCATGAAATCGGATTGTGGAATGCATTCCCATACGTCGAAACCGAGTATGTTGTCGGGACGGATCTCGAGGATCAGATTATACGATTCGGTCGGTTACCTTCGGTGGTTGCTTGTGCCGTTGCAATTGCTGTCTGCGAATCACTTCATTTTGCCCACACCTGTACGATTCGACACCGCTCCCGAAAATATGCTGGATTGATCCACGGGGACTTGAAACCCACGAACATAATGATTTCGAATGAAGGACAAGTGAAGCTTCTGAATCTTGGAACTTTCGGTGTATTTCACGAAGAAGCATATATTGCGGGCAGCGGTCCGGACGGATCGCTTCGGTATTGCGGGTTTGAACGGCTGAACTCCGGGCCGGTCGACGGTCGCGCCGACCTTTTTTCTGTAGGGGCAGTTCTTTATGAAATGCTTGCCGGCGTGAGTGCATACGAAGGAAACGATACCGCGGCGATTATGAGGGCCAGAAAATCGAATTCGTATCGTCCGATAACCGAAAGAAACCCGGAGATATCGGGCGATTTGGCCGAAGTGGTTGAACGATGTCTGAAGCGCGATCCCGACGACCGTCCCGACGATGTTGCCGAAGTGCTTGAATTTCTTCGCTACACTTTCGACAAATTGAGCAAAGTGTCTCCCACCACTGTGGTGAAGGAATGGTTTCGCGGCACCTGTCCGATTGGCCGTCGCATGCTGCGATCTTCATTTCTCCCGCCGGGCAGGACCAAGGTTCAGAACCTGGGTGACCGCCTTTGACTCCGCTCGGGGCATCGCCTCGGCATTTCGGCTCCGCTCACTTCGACTCGGCTCACTTCGAC
>CAYFVL010000113.1:0-16758 GCA_964346405.1 uncultured Fibrobacterota bacterium | reverse complement strand
CAATGAATCGCGCGCCGGCTTACGCAGAATGCCGTGAGTTGATTGCGAAACTTGGTTTAGGTATGCAAGAGAAATAACCGGAGCATACCGCATCAATGGGGCATGCCCCGACATCGATGATAGAAGAAAACGGGGGTTGAGCATGGAGGGCTACGGGACATTCGGAACGGCGGTCAATTGCATGGACGGCAGGACCCAACTTCCTGTGAATGAATATCTTAGAAAGAATTTTGCGGTGTCCCACGTAGATACGATTACCGAAGCCGGTCCGGTCAAAATTCTTGCCGAGAGAACAAATCTACCGACCATTGATTCGATTCTGCGAAAACTCGATATATCGGTACACAACCATGGCTCACGGCTTATCGCAGTTGTCGGCCATTACGACTGCGCGGGAGATCCAGCAGATAAGTCATTGCAGTTAATCGAATTAGGCAAGGCTTCAGACTTTTTGAAAATGAAATACCCGCAGTGTGATATTCATCGGATCTGGGTTGATGAAGACTGGACTGCTACAGAGGTGTAGTCCAGCCGCCTTTCTTGTTCTCGACTGCGAGACTTCGGTCAATCGAGCGGAATCGGTTCGATAATGTGAATCAACGAATCGGGTTTCATGGCGTTCATTTCTCTCGACAAATTGTGAAACTTCGGTTCTGACGGGATAATGCTTTCATTCTCCGTGTGGTCATCTGAATAAGACTGAAATTCAGAAGTCGGGGGCGGCGGGCATCCTACCATGAGGGTGGGAGAAATCGAAAGTAGAATTGCACCGAAGCGAAGCTTTTTCGTAATCCACCATGAGCTTCCGTTCTTCAGCGTGACCATCATGCAGGCCAAAGAGAACAGAAAATAGACTACCAACGCGTATAGTGCGATCAAGATTTCGGACTTCATTCTCGCTCCCTCAATAACTGCGTGTCGTCGACCTTATCGGCAGGCCGTTAATACCTGGCCCAAGTTTCGCAGTCGAGAACCGCCGTACCGCGCTGCACTGAGCGGTGTCGAAGTGAGCGGAGCCGAGGCGATGTCCCGAGCGAGAGCAGAATGCCGTGAGTTGATTGCGAAACTTGGGCTAGTGTGGCGACCGACAATTGCCAAGAATCAATACGGGCGCTTTTCGCCCCCATTTTCGTTGCTCGTCGGTTGAATACTTCCAGTATTCGTCCTCCTCACGCCTCAATGGGAACGAAAATCGCCTCGCCTGAATTCACGCCAATTGTCGGACACCACACTAGTCCGACGCGAGTTCACGGAATACGTCCATTCCGGCCCATTCTTCAATGAAATGTCGCTTTATTCGGGTGGGATCGATATGTTCACATCCAAGCAGCACCAAGGGGTCGCCTGCCGGAGGGGGTGCGATCCCGTTTTGTTTTCCAGTGTACTCCGATTGATAGGAAAGGCGATCGGCGACATGGACCAGTGTGGTTGATTCCTTCTCGATAATATCGTCGTCGGGACAATGATGATGTCGAATCGGTCTCAGGAGTGCTTCGGGTAGTTCCCACTCTCCCGTAAGCCACTCGCCGACATCGGTGTGAGTGTAATCGATGGTGCGAATTTCCGCCTCGTGAAAAGAGATCCCCTCCTTTTGTGCGTTTTTGACGACTGCCTCGAAGTCGGAATGCAGATACTGATCCATTGCGATTTTGCCCAAATCGTGAAGCAGTCCCACGCAGAAGGCGTCGTCGGGATGAATGCGGGAATGTGTTTGTTCCGCGAGTATTCGGGACAGAAGAGCCGTCTGAAGACAGTGTCGCCAGAAAGACACATGGTATCCGCAGTCGACATCTTCCGGTTTTGAAAACATGTCAAAAACCGTGCAGCTCAGAACGAGCGTATTAACCGACTGAAGTCCCAGTACAACTACGGCGTTCGCGACATTGGTAATAGTTCGGGGAATTCCGTAAAATGCGCTGTTGGCGAGGCGGAGTACTTTGGCCGAGAGTGAAATGTCCTGGCCGATCAATCGTGCGATTTCGCTTGTGCCTATGTCCGGATCGCGAATGGCACGCATCAGGCGGGTTACCACTCCTGGGAGAGTGGGGAGATTTACGACGTTACCGATACGTTCCTGTATCCGAGCGTGCTGTGGCTTTGCATTGTTCATATAGCCATTGTATCATTGGATCACAGGTAATTAAAGTGCCGCTGCCGGGGAACGGGGTAAAATCCCGAGGCGAAATGTCGAAATTAATTTTTTTTGTTTCCTCAATTTGCCTGGACCCACCCAATTACGTATATTGACCACATACCAAATAAGGCGTATTATCACCTGTTTCGTCCGTCGGGGCGATATGGGCGATTTTTGTCGTTGCCGACAAGGAACCATAAAATGAAGAAACTAAGACTTGGAAGTACTGTTTTTGGAATTGCTCTTCTGGCCAATCTGAGCGCTTCAGCGGGAGTGGCTTACAATGCTCCGGTTATCAACAGGTACGGGCAGGTTGGTCTGTTCTATACTCAATCGGCGAAGACGTTGGGACTGGGACGGTTGGCTATCGGTGCATACGGAAATGCGGCATCGGACGACAATCTGATCCAGGGAGCATATACTTTCAGTACCGCCGAGAGTTCATGGGTTCAGGTTCCCGGGTACAGTCCCACTACCCGGGTATTTGACATACTTCCCAGCATTGGGTACGGGTTCACTCGATTTCTGGACATGTCGGCGGTGATGCCGATCTATGCGGATTATCTGGATAAAACAGCGGACGGTTCGTTTGGCGGGTTCCAGAGTGGGTTCGGTGACCTGGAAGTTGGATTGAAATTTCAATATCCGCCGTATCCTCATCGACGTTTTTTTGAGATGGCATATTATGGCGCGTTGTCCGTTCCTACCGGCGACGGGATCAAGGGGCTGTATCCCCGTCATACCTATTACTACACGGAATCGGGAATCGATTTGGACACCGCCACCGGGGAGATACAATCGTCCGGGCTGTCTTCGTTCTACTCATCCAGAGCGCTTGAACTGGACATGAAAATGCTTTGGACATTCGATCTCCGGCATCTTCATAATGCAAGTCCGGTCGAAGTTCACGTCAACTATGGTGTACGGTGGACGTTCGATCCCGATCTGGATCATCTGTTCCTTCTCAATCTCGCCTTTGAGTACAATCCCGTCGACTGGCTTCACCTGTTCACCGATTTCAGCGGTGAAGCACGGCTTGGCAATATTGAAAAGGGATTCGAGATCGGCTCCGATCCGCTTCGTTTGTCGCCCGGGATCAGTATCACTCCTCCCGGTGGCTTTTTCCTCACTTTGGGTGGTGATATAGATCTTTCCGCGGATTCTCTTTCACGGTATACAAAATGGGGCAAAGCCGTCGATATCGCGGTTCAGCCGCAGTGGCGATTCGCCGCTTCGATTGGATGGGCGGGTTTCATTCTTCCGCAGGATGCCGATCAGGACGGTATCAAAGACAATGAGGATCGCTGTCCGCAGGATCCCGAGGATATCGACGGTTTTGAGGACAGCGACGGTTGCCCGGATCCGGACAACGACAATGACGGTATTCCGGATGTAAGAGACAAATGCATGAATGATCCGGAGGACAAGGACGGTTTCGAGGATGAAGACGGATGTCCTGATAACGACAACGACCAGGACTTGATTCCCGACATTGAAGACGAGTGTCCGATGGTTCCCGAGGATCTGGACGGGTTTGAGGACGAGGACGGCTGTCCCGACCACGACAATGATCAGGACGGTATCCCCGACAGCACCGATCACTGTCCGTCCGACCCCGAAGATATCGATGGATTCGCGGACGACGACGGCTGCCCGGACTATGACAACGACATGGACAACGTACCCGACAGTGTCGACAATTGCCCGGATGTCCCGGGGGAGATCGACAACAACGGGTGCCCGAAAGAAAAGCCGAAAGCGAAAGAGATCAAGCGCGGACGAGTTATTCTCAGGGGCGTGAACTTTGAATCCGGTAAAGCGGTATTGACCAACGATTCATATGCCATCCTCGACCGTGTCTACCAGTCATTGGTTGAGTGGCCCGAAGTTAAAGTAGAGATTCGCGGACATACCGACAGCGTGGGAAGCAGATTGTACAATAAGCTTCTTTCGCAGCGAAGAGCAAATTCTGTACAGGACTATCTCGTTTCAAGAGGTATCTCGCCCGACAGGCTTCAGGCATCGGGACGGGGAGAAATAGAGCCGATTGCGGATAATCAGACGGCCGAAGGTCGTGCGATGAACAGGCGGGTTGAGCTACACAGGATCGACTAGCCCAGGTTTCGCGGTCGAGAACCGCCGTACCGCGCTGCACTGCGCTGCACTGCGCGGTGTCGAAGTGAGCGGAGCCGAAATGCCGAGGCGATGTCCCGAGCGGAGCCGAAGTGTCGAAGTGTCGAAGTGTCGAAGTGATCCCGCGGGGCGGGACGAACGGTCGAAGTGCCCGTTTTCGAGATGAATGCTGTGGGTATTGAGTCGGGGGTCGCTTTTCAGCGTACATCTCGGTAGAATCAAGAAGAATGCGGCGCCTGTTTCCCGGGACGAATAGATCGGGAAAATAGCGGCATTTGTCGGTCACTACACTGGTTGGACAAAAATAATCGAGAAAAAAACCTGTGGAGGGTGTTCAAAGGGTCGGTGTGTCCGACCTTGAAGAGGAGATCTTATGCATGTTGGGCGATGGATTACGGCAGTAGCGATCCTACTCAGTTCCATGTCGACTCACGCTGTTCCGGTCAATAAAGGCGCTCAGACCGGGACGATCCGGACCTATTCGGCAAAGACGCTGGGCAGTCTCAAACTGAAACTTGGGTTTGGAGCGAACTACGCTTACGATTCCAAATACGTGAAAGGGAATACCGAGCTTGGCATCAATGCCATGAAGGTTATTGATACTGCCGATTCGCGCATAGTCGCCCAGGAGAGCGCGAAGCTGATATCTTCCAATCTCTATCTCGGGCTGGGGCTGACCTCATTTCTGGATCTTAGCCTGAGTCTTCCGGTGTATCTGGATGTGGCCGGTTTCGAAAACGTGACCGAATGGGGGATCGGTGATGCCGAGATGGTACTGAAACTACTCTATCCTCCTCCCGGGATTCGTCGCGTTTTTTATCAGGGATATCTTCTTTCGCTGAGTATTCCAACCGGAACCGGCTTTTCCGACAAAGGGGTATTTCCTCGTCACGTGTACTACTACGAGGTAGACGGCAAACCGGCTAAAACGTTCTATACATCTGAGCGACCCAATCTCGGGGTCAAGTGGCTCATGACGTTCGATATAGGTACGATCGCCCGCGATTTCCAGTTTCTGATAGATTTGAATATCGGAGCAAATTTCTCATTGGACAGTGAACGGGAGAATACCGCGGTAGGCGGAATCGCATTTACCTATAAACCGGCGCCGCCGCTCGCGATCTTTGTTGAAGCATTCGGAGAATCTCGATGGTTTTACCTTCAGGAGGGCTTCGAGATCGCCAACGATCCACTGATGCTTTCTCCCGGTATTACGATTACCGCACCGGTCGGTCTTGAGATTACGATGGCCGGTGATTTTTCTCTCTCTTCGATTCTAACCGAAAACAGACAGAATTGGGTGCACAATCGAAAATATGCGTACAGTACATCCGCATGGCCTCGGTGGGGATTTCAATTCCAGTTTGCCTGGAGCGGATACATTTCGCCGCAGGATGAAGACGGTGACGGTATCAAGGACAATGAAGACCGCTGTCCGCGTGATGCCGAAGACATGGATGGCTTTGAAGACTCCGACGGTTGTCCCGATCCCGACAATGACAAGGACGGTATTCCCGATATCAAGGACAAGTGCCCGAATAAAGCCGAAGACCACGATGGGTTTGAGGACGAAGACGGCTGTCCGGACCGGGACAACGACGGTGACGGAATCCCCGATGTTCAGGATCAATGCCCCCGAATTGCCGAGGATTTCGACGGGTTCGAGGACAAAGACGGCTGTCCCGATGGAGACAACGACCGCGACGGGATTCCTGATACGCTGGATAAGTGTCCGAATGATCCGGAAGATATCGATAATTTCGAGGATGACGACGGTTGTCCGGATGTGGACAACGACAAGGACGGCATTCCGGATTTGAAGGACAAGTGCCCCAATGAGCCCGAGACTTTCAACGGGGTCGATGATGCCGACGGGTGTCCGGATGAGAAGAAAAAGGAAATCAAGATGCCCGAACACCAGATCCTCAATGGTGTGAAATTTCGAAGCGGCAGCGTTGAGATGACCTTTGACTCTCATCAGTATCTGGAACCGATCATCAACAAGATGAAAGAATATCCCGAGATCGAGATTGAGATCAGGGGCCACACCGACAGCGTGGGAAAATATGAAAGCAACATGCGGCTCTCGCAGATGCGAGCCGAGTCGGTTCGTCGGTTTCTGATTGCTCAGGGCATAGATCCCAAACGAATGCGGGCCGTTGGATTTGGTCCCAGCAGTCCCATTGCGGACAACAGGACCGCGGCCGGGCGGGCAAAAAATCGCCGAATAGAGATCGTGCGGTTAAAGCCGTGACCGGGGTTGAGAATCGACGAATGTCACTTTTGAAATCCCGAACTTGAGAGCGCCGCGGAAATCGCGGCGCTTGTCGCTATATGACCTCTGTCCATAATGGATAGGATAATAAAAGAAGATCGCCGTCGAAATTTGTACCGAAGGTGCAGAGGACGGAACACCGGTATATCGCCGATAGCGATAAACGCTTTTCAAACTATGCCGATTTCGTACGTTTAGACGTATTCTTCCTGTAATTTATTCTGTTTACCCCGGCCGGTATATCCGCCTGTTACTTCCAAAGAGAACCGTATGGAGCCTCGCCTCAGTTCCGTTTTTTTTTCAGTGAGCATTTTGCTGCTGATCTCGATTCAAGTATCGGCGGGGTTGCATTCCGAACTGTCTCAACTCGCAGGTACGGATACTAGCTGTGCGGTATGGGTTGTTTTCACGGACAAACCGCGGGTATCGGACGAAATGTCCTCGGTTACCACTCGTGCCCTGCGCCGCCGTGCCAAGGCTGGGTATTCCGCGAGTACCGCGCAGGACATTCCCGTTAACACGGAGTACCTCGACGCGGTCTCCGCACACGGGGCAAAGCTGCGGAGCGTGTTCAAGTGGGGGAATGCCGCCGGTTTCCAGATCAGTGCCTCCAAACTTCCTGCCGTAGCCGGTCTGCCTTTTGTTCGTGAGGTCTTCCCGATAAGTACTTTCCGACTACCGCCTCCGCCTGAGGATTTGCCCAAAGTACGGCGAAAGTATTTGGATCATGTATCTCCGTACGGTGAGGCTTTGCAGCAACTGGAAGTCGTCGGGGTCCCGGATGCACATCGCTATCTTCAGTCGAAAACAGGCAAACCGCCGGGAACCGGTGTTCTTGTGGGGGTCTTCGACGACGGATTCAGGCCCGAACACCCCGCGGTTCGCCGGATGTTCGAGCGCAACGCGGTTATTGCGGACAGCGATTTCGTCGCCGGAACTTCCGAACCCTATTTTACCGGCGACGAAGTCGGCGGAGAGCATGGGATGCAGACCTCGGCAATAATCGGCGGGTATGATCCCGGTTCGTATCTTGGGGTCGCCTGGGGAGCACAATTCATTTTTGCTCGCACTGAAGAAGACGATCCGGAGAGGCACATAGAAGAGGATTACTGGGCGGCGGCCGCGGTGTGGGCCGAGAGTCTCGGCGTGGATATTATTTCCAGCTCATTAGGATACAGAGACGGTTTTACCCACGGAGAACAGGACTATACATATCGGGACATGGACGGGAAAACCGCGATTGTTTCACTTGCGGCCCAATGGGTGATCGATAAAGGTGTGCTGGTTGTCAATTCCATGGGCAACGAAGGGTCTCGACTCGGAGAGGGATCGCTCGTTGCGCCTGCCGACGTCGAGGACGTCATTTCTGTTGGAGCGATCAACTATGATCTGCGCTTAACGTGGTTCAGCAGTATTGGGCCGACATTCGACGGGCGGATAAAGCCGGATCTGGTAGCGGTCGGCAGGGATGTCCGGGTACCAATCGTTTCGGAGTACGCAAAATACTGGGGAACGGACGGTACATCCTTCTCGGCGCCAACGGTTACGGGGGTTACCGTACTGGTTTTGCAGGCTCATCCGGAATTGTCGCCGGACGAGATCAGGGGCAGGCTTTATAGCTCCTGTGTTCTCACGCCATACCAGGATACCGTGGATATGGTCTATGGACGAGGTGTTCCCGATGCGCTGACCGCCTGCATGAAGGAAAATGAAATCGCATTTCAGGTGCGCACCGTGGAAAACAGTCCGGTGTCCGAGGCGGATATCGTTTATCGCGGTGCTCCCCTGGGAACAACCGACAGCGCCGGAATCGCGGTTTTTGACCTCGGGTCGGTTGATCTTCCAGCCTCGGTACAGGTAACCAGAAACGGCATACTGCTCCAGGAAGATGTCGCCATCAGTCGCCCCGGGACGCGGGTTCGAGTTGAGGTCGAATTCGATACCCTGGTGGTCGCGGTGCGGAATTCCTCGGGAAAGCCGGTCCGTGACGGGGCGGCACTGATCAATACTCTACCGGAAATGCAGTATCATTCCTTTCCTCTGGACACGGGAGGATTTGGCAATGTACTCGTGACGGGTACCGGTATATACTCCTATTTTGTAACCGCTTCGGGGTATTTCCCCAGCGAGCCGGATACGATTTCGATAACCGGGGTGGATACGGTATATGTGTACCTGAAAAAACGCATGATCGAACGGCTCGCGGTATATCCAAACGTGATATCCGCCCGAGCGTTCCAGGCCGATCGCTCACTTCGTGTGCATATCGACTTTGTTGCCGAAGAGGACCGCCCCAGGAAGTATTCTCAACTGCTTCGCGTCGCGGTTCGTACCCTGAACGGCGATTTGATCTGGGAATACCAGTCTTACCTCGAGGAGCACGAACCCGCCCAAAACCGTGACGGCACGCCTTTGACCTGGGATGCACGTCTCCGTGACGGAACCGTTGTGCGTCCGGGGATGTATATCGTGACCATTCAGTATGCCGGCAAAACCAAGTTGAAGAAGATCCTCGTAACCGGGTGAGGTGTCATGGAAACACCTCGCAACGGACTAGCCCAAGTTTCGCAGTCGAGAATGGATGCCGTGAGTCAGTTGCGAAACCTGGGTTGAATCAACCATGTGAAGAGATCCCCAAGTGTTACCCTCTCGAGTTCCGATAATGCGCCCGACCTGGGTAAAAATGCCCGAAAAGATGTCTTGTCTCCTACCTTAAGCGCTTATTTAAAAAACGGTTTAATGTGACCATCGTTGCTTTTTGCGCACCAATATTCACATTTAGGTTTATGCTTAAAAATGTCATGAATGTGCATTTGCCTTGGAAATTAAGGGTCTGGATAGAAAAACATAGCGATGTGAAAAAACGTATTGTGATTGCGGGAACATAAAGAGTATATTTATGTGCCGACGAGTTACAACAATGACAGATCATATTTCTCCGATACAAGTTGGCGTAACGTTTTGAATGGAGGATGCTCAATGGCCGACAAAACTACCGAGGCGACGGTTCTTCCGGATTCTCTCCGGCAATACATCCTGGAATGGAAAGACCGTCCGGGGAATCTTATCATGGTGCTCCACGAGGTGCAGGAACACTATACCTATATACCCCGTGATGTTGCGCTTGAAGTCGCCGGTCTTCTGGAGGTCCCCCTCGCAAAGATATACGGCGTTATCACGTTCTATCACCTTTTCAAACTCCAGAAGCCCGGAAAGCATAAAGTGGCGGTGTGTATGGGGACGGCCTGCTATCTCAAAGGCGGCGAGGACATTCTCAGGGAACTGGAAAGTTTGCTTGGAATCGGGGTAAATTCGATTACCGAAGATGGGCAGTTTTCCATAGAAGCTGTTCGCTGTATCGGGTGTTGCGGGCTGGCGCCGGTTATGACAATAGACGGTGATGTATACGGAAGTCTCACCCGTGAGCAACTTCCGGGAATTCTTGCAAAATACACGGAAAACCAATAGCAATGCATCGGACACTTTCAGATTGTCTCCTGGATATCGCTCAGAATGCGATCGAGGCCCATGCAACGGTGCTGCGGTTGGATCTTGAATCCGACTCCACCATGTTGCGGGCGGTGATTTCGGATAATGGGGAGGGTATGAGCAAAGAAAAGCTCGCAACGATCATGAACCCTTTCTCTTCATCCGGTACAAAACACCCGGAGAGAAAAGTATCGCTGGGGATTCCTTTTCTCGCTCAGATGGTGCGTGATACCGGCGGGACATTCGATATCAAATCCGAAGAAGGTGTAGGAACGTCGGTTGAGTTCGAGATAGATACCGGAAATATCGATGCTCCTCCGATCGGCGATCTGCCCGGAGCATATATCTGCATGTGTGGTTTTGACGGGGACTATGAATGTGTTTTGACCCGGAAATCGCCGAAGGCATCGTACTCGGTGGCACGAAGTGATTTGCGGGAGGCATTGGGTGATCTGAACACGGTTGGGGCGCTGAAACCGGCGCGAGACTATGTGCGGGAACACGAGGAGGAATTCCTCAAACATACGGGATCCGGAAGTAAGGAGCGGTAACATGCCGAAATTGACCTTGGATGATTTGAAAAAGCTCAGAGAAACGAAGCGGGCGGAGTTGGCGAGACGGGACGGTGAGAAAACGGTCGAAGTTATAGTGGGAATGGGAACGTGCGGGATTGCGGCTGGTTCGAAGCAGACATTCGATGCGTTTGTGGAGGAACTCGACAGTGCCGGGCTTACCAACGTGGCGGTAAAACAGACCGGGTGTCTTGGTCAGTGCAGTGTTGAGCCGATGGCGGAAGTAAAGGTTCCGGGAATGCCTGATGTAATCTACGGAAAGGTGGACGCCGAGATCGCGAAAAAGATCGTTCGTTGTCATATCATTGACAAAAGAATGGTGCAGGATCATCTTTTTGACAAACCCGCCGGCGATATTACCGCGGGACGGTAGAGCAAACGGTCAGCAGAACGAGTTTTGGGCGCATATCGATTGAAAGGAAAAAAATGGCCTTAAAGAATTACATCCTTGTTTGTGGCGGTACGGGGTGCGTCTCCGCTTCAAGCGACAAGCTTTTCGACTCTTTACATAAAGAACTCGAAGCCAACGGGGTACAGAATGATGCGCAGGTTGTACGGACCGGCTGTTTCGGGTTTTGCGAAAAGGGACCGGTAGTGAAATTTCTTCCGGATGAAACCTTTTATGTTCATGTGAAGCCGGAAGACGCGGCCGAGTTGGTTAAAGAGCACGTGATCAAAGGGCGTAAAGTCGAGCGCCTTATGTATCAGTCGGCCGACAGCAAAAAGTACGCAAAAGTGGACGATATAGAGTTTTATCAGAAACAGTTCCGTATCGTATTACGTAACTGCGGAGTTATCGATCCCGAGAAAATCGATGAGTATATTGCCCGGGACGGGTACGCCGGACTGTCGAAAGTATTGACGGAAATGACGCCGGAGGAGGTTATCTCACAACTGAAAACCGCGGGGATTCGCGGCCGTGGCGGCGCCGGTTTCCCTACCTGGCTCAAATGGGATCTCACAAGGAAGGTCGATTCGGAAATCAAGTATGTCGTGTGTAATGCCGACGAGGGTGATCCGGGTGCGTACATGGACCGCAGTACGCTCGAGGGCGATCCGCATACGGTTCTCGAGGCCATGGCGATCGCGGGATACTCAGTCGGTGCTTCGCAGGGGTATATCTACATCCGGGCCGAGTATCCGCTAGCTATCAAACGGCTCGAGATAGCAATCGAGCAGGCCCGTGAGTATGGTCTCCTCGGGGACAGTATACTGGGCACGGATTTCAGTTTCAACATTGACATTCGACTGGGTGCGGGAGCATTCGTATGTGGAGAGGAAACCGCTTTGCTTGCCTCGATTCAGGGTAATCGCGGTATGCCGATTCCAAGACCACCGTTTCCGTCTGTAAAAGGCTTGTGGGGCAAACCGACCGTTATCAACAATGTTGAGACCTTGGCCAATATCCCGGTTATCGTCCACAAAGGTGGTGACTGGTTCTCCAGAATCGGTACGGAGACCTCGAAGGGCACCAAGGTGTTTGCGCTTACCGGCAAAATCGCCAATTCCGGTCTGATCGAAGTACCGATGGGAACGACTCTTCGGGAGATCGTGTACGATATCGGCGGCGGTATAAAGGGAGGCAAGAAATTCAAAGCGGTGCAGACCGGCGGCCCCTCGGGAGGCGTTATCACGGCCGATCTGATCGATACTCCGATCGATTACAACAACCTTCAGAAACTCGGCTCGATCATGGGCTCGGGTGGTATGATCGTCATGGATGAAGACGACTGTATGGTCGACGTCACGAAGTTCTATTTGCAGTTTTCGGTCGATGAATCCTGTGGTAAATGTGCTCCCTGTCGAATCGGCGGTCGTCAACTGCTCGATTATCTGACGAAGATGACAATGGGCCAGGGCGAGCGGGGGGATATCGCAAAAGTGCGTGATATCGCCTTTGCCATGCAGAAAGCATCACTGTGCGGGCTTGGGCAGACAACGCCGAATCCGGTGATCTCGACATTACGGTATTTCGAAGACGAGTACCGGGCGCATATAGACGACAAACGGTGCCCTTCGCAGAAATGTAAAGAGCTTACCGTGTACGAAATCCTTCCCGACAAATGCATCGGGTGCGGTCTCTGCGCTCGAAGATGTCCGGTGAATGCGATCAGTGGCGAGAAACGAAAACCGCACGTTATCGATCAGGCAATCTGTATCAAGTGCGGTGAGTGTTACAGTGTTTGTAAGTTCGACGCCGTATCGGTGCAATAGTACGACTCGGTCTGAATCTGAATGGTTTCGATGCGGAGATTGTGCAAATCCGTGAGAGAATCGCTCAGTTCGGGTCGAAGCAATACAGAGAGGATATAAGGAGAGCGGAATGGAAACTATTCTGTGCAGCATAAATGGGATTCCGGTGAATGTCGAGAAAGGCGCTACTATTCTCGAGGCCGCCCGCAAAGTACAAGTCAAGATTCCGACACTATGCGCGCACCCCGACCTGCCTCCGTGGGCGGCGTGTGGCATTTGTGTCGTTAAAGTCGAGGGTTCCAACAAGATGCTTCGGGCCTGCGCAACGCCGGCCGAAGAGGGAATGCGAATCATCACGCATGATCCCGAGATATATCGGGTTCGTCGAACGGTGATACAGCTCATTCTCTCCACCCATCCCAACGACTGCCTTCAGTGCAGCCGGAATCAGGACTGCGAACTGCAGCGGCTGTCGGCGGAATTTGGAATACGGGAACATCCTTTTCCTCAGCGGTTGCGCAATCTTCCCCTGGATACATCGACTCCATCGATTGTGCTTAATCCGGAAAAGTGTGTACTGTGTGGGCGATGTGCGATTGTCTGCCAACAGCTTCAGAATGTGTGGGCGCTCGAATTTCTTGGTCGCGGGGAGTCGACCAGAATCGCTCCGGCTGCCGATGTGGAGCTGGATTCCAGCCCATGCATAAAATGCGGACAGTGTTCGGCACATTGTCCGGTGGGTGCGATCTACGAGAAATCCGACAATGAGAAATGCTGGGAAGCGCTTCAGGATGAAAATGCGCACTGTGTGGTGCAGATAGCTCCTGCGGTACGTGTAGCAATCGGTGAAGCATTTGGTCATGAGCCGGGTGAGTTGCTTACCGGTAAACTGTATGCGGCTCTTCGTCGTCTGGGGTTCAAGGCCGTGTTCGATACGAATTTCGGGGCCGACCTTACCATTATGGAAGAAGGAACCGAATTTGTCGAGCGATTCGCCAAGGGCAAAGGTTCGATTCCGCAGATCACGTCGTGTTGCCCGGCATGGGTGGATTATCTGGAGAAATACTATCCGGATTTGATACCTAACTTCTCAACGGCCAAATCGCCGCACGAAATGGTAGGCTCGCTCGCCAAGACTTTCTACGCCGGAAAGATGGGACTCGATCCGGAGAAGGTGTACGTAGTGTCGATTATGCCATGTACGGCCAAGAAGTTTGAGATCGCGCGCTCAAAGGACATGTTTTCGAGTGGCCATCAGGATGTGGATCTGTCGCTTACCACTCGGGAGCTGGCACGAATGATTAAAGCCTCGGGAATCGAATTCGACCGTCTTCCCGAGGAAAAAGCCGATTCGGTTCTCGGTGAGTATAGTGGCGCCGGGACAATCTTCGGCGTAACCGGTGGTGTTATGGAAGCGGCCGTGCGAACGGCACATCTGCTGGTCACAAAAGAAGAGATGGAAGATGTTGATCTCAAGGAAGTGCGCGGACTCGAAGGGGTCAAGGTTTCCAGCGTTAAATTCGGCGATAATGAAATTCGTGTCGCGGTTGCACATGGAATGTCGAATATCGCGACAGTGCTCAACAGGGTGCGTGACGCAGTCGAGAAAGGCGAAGAACCACCATATCATTTCATCGAGGTAATGGCATGTCGTGGTGGATGTATCGGCGGTGGTGGACAGCCCTACGGTGCCAGTGACGAGATTCGGGCAAAGCGGACATTGGGGATCTACCGCGACGATGCGGGAAGCAAGAAGCGTCGGTCGCACGAAAATCCGGAGATACAGGCGATTTACAAGGAGTTTCTCGGAGAGCCGCTCTCCAAAAAGTCTCACGAACTCCTGCATACGTCGTATACTCCGCGACCGTTGTACCGTAAGTAGAGATACAACGGGTGTTTGGAACCACGGGCCGGTGTATACCGGCCCGTACTTTCGAAAAGCAGTAACGGAGAATTGGTTACATGATGATTGCGAAAAACAAGAGAGTCATATCCCGGTTGTCGAAATACAAGAATTCCTTGTATCGACTAAGAAACCTGGGATTCAAGAAGATATTCTCCGAATATCTCGCTGAGGCGGTTGGCGCCACTTCGTCTCAGGTTCGTAAGGATTTCTCTATGTTTGGTATTACCGGCAATAAGCGCGGAGGATACAACATAGATGAGCTTCTGGAGAAACTGAATTTTATTCTTGGGAAAGATGAGATTCAGAAAGTGGTACTGGTCGGCGCGGGTAACCTGGGCAGAGCCTTGATCAACTACGCGGGTTTTGAGCGCGACGGGATCAAGCTTGTTGCCTGCTTTGATATCGACCCGGCCAAAATAAACCCGGCGAATCATCCGGTTCCGGTGTTCGCGTTGAGTGAACTCGAGGGTTACATTGCCGAAAACAATATCAAGGTTGGGATTATTTCCGTCCCGGAGATGGCGGCACAAGAGGTATTCAATACTATGACCGCCGCGGGCATCAAGGGAATTCTAAATTTTGCTCCCATTCAGTTGCGGGGAAATGATGATTGTTATGTCAATAACATCAACCTCGAAATGGAACTGGAAAACATTATCTATTTCGTAAATGCAAACGAGAAGCAGTCTCTCCAATAGAGGCGAAAAATCCCGTCACATCATCATTCACCCGTCCGGCGACAAGAATTGGGTCAATTAGCTTTTTTGCTCGAGTTCATTCTTTCGGTCCTGGAATTCCTCCCGGCTGATCTCTCCGCGGGCAAACCGTTTCCGCAATAGTTCCATTGCCGATTCGGGTTCTTCTCCGGCAAGGCCTCGTCGGCCGGCACGCGGCCTGCGAACCAATCGGTACATGGCGGCAAGTATAAGGACCAGAAAAAGAGCCCAGATGATCATCATCCCCAAATTAACCCATTCCATTACTCCACTCACTTTCAAGATCGGGATTTGTTCTGTGTTCTGAGAAATGTACGTTAGTTAGCCCGAGTTTCGCAGTCGAGAAACGCCGTACGCAGAATGCCGTGAGTTGGTTGCGAAACTTGGGTTAGAAGTCGTAATGGAATAAAGTCTCCAGAAATCGCGAAGATATCAGGTCAAGCGAGAATGGAGAGGTTGATTCGCGACGACTCCTTGGACTCTTTGTATGACATACCCAATCGTTTTCAGCTACGCAACAATTGTGCCTCCAATGGTGCGGCATTTTATATTCTTTATGGTTACAGAAATCGTGTGAGTCTGAACTTTCTCTGGAAACGAGGCAAACAGGAGGCTTGCAGTATTGCTAAATGAATATGAAGTTTATACCGGCTGTCATAAGAATGTGGCGGGAGCGCTCTGCCTGGTTCCAGTGTTGCTGATGTTCTTACAGAGCTGCACGAAAAGTCCCGCTTCGGTGCAATCGGATACTGAATTTGCGAGAGTCCCTATTGAGGAAATACTGAAAGATGATTTTGTTGGGGCCGACACATTCTTTGTCGATTCGGGCGAAGGCGAACTCCCATCCCGGTTTTACCGCGCACAAACTGATTCGTGCGTGCCTGGATTCTCTTTCTTTCTGGTAGACACGGTCGCTGATGCGTACTATTCCGGATATCTGATCTCGGTTACGGTTGGCGGAGAAATTCTCGGAACCATGCCGCTGATGAATACCTCGAAGGCAACCGCGAGCGTTCGGGATACCGTTTCGGTCAGTGCCGATAGCAGATGTGGGGAGCTGTTCAATGGACTGAGCATATGGCATGCCCTGTACGTGGCATCCAACGAACCATGCGGCACCGCCTCGGTAGTACAGGATACATCCCATGAAGCCCGATACGCAGGAGAACCCGACCGACACACCCGGACGCCGGCTAGAATCGCATGGCTTATACAGAAGAACCTTCCCGATTACCTGAGTGGACTATATCGGTCCCGCCAAATTCGAAGCTGCACCGGCGATCTAACTAATTAGTGCTTGTCCGAAAAGTCCCTAAAACGGACGCTGAGCCTGTCGAAGC
>CAYFVL010000112.1:0-16925 GCA_964346405.1 uncultured Fibrobacterota bacterium | reverse complement strand
AAGCCTCGGGAACAGCGGCGCCTGCATCCAGCGCGGCAAAGAGCGTAATTCCGCTGTCGACCGCAAATACGTGCAGAGAATCACCCTCTCTGTCGCCGTCGACCGCAAGCGGGCGCAGAAGTGTCATGCCGCTCAAGACGTTGTCACGTTCAAGAATTCGCCATGACGGGTCATCCATGTATGCCGCGTTACCTTTGCTCCAGGTGCGACGCAAATCGTAGCGTGGGCGGACAAGCGATGAGACGGCGGGCGCCCGGCCCTGTTCGGCAAGGAAATCCCGTTCCGGCCGCTGGGTAACATAGTCCGCCCGCAGTCGGTCGGCGTGCGCCGCCGCCCCGGCAACCCGGACTTCATCGATATACCCCGGGAATTCTCCACCGCCGACAGCGAATTCCCCGCCCCGACTCCAGGGAACGGGGTTGCCGTAGTTGAGCCCGGTCGATACGACCGGCGTTCCCGCCACGTAGACAACCGTTTCACCTGCATCGTTCCGGTCGTAAGTCGCGACAACGGGAAGCCATACCCGGTCGTGCAGCACACCGGCGGGCGAAAGAACCGATTCATTTCCAAGAGTAAACCGTACCGAGCCGTCGGGAAACAGGTCGAGTACACATGCGCCGTCGCTCCCGACCAGGCGTGTTCCGGCCGGATCGAGCCGCGAGAGATCCTCGAGCCATACCCAGGCGGACAGCGTGAGACCGGCATCATTGCCGCTTCCCGGTCGGTCGGTGCTGTACGTACGAGCCGCCCCGTAGCCCCCCGCGCCTCTGCCGATTCCCGGCACTGCCGTGAGCGGACCGTCCACGGCCAGGGTGTGGCCGTTGCCCGTAGCGTCGACGAGCGGATTGTCGCCGTGATGCCACACGGCGTTGTACCGGCTCCGCCATACATCCGTGCTATCGTACGCCGCGTTCCCGGTTACGATTTCAATGTAGTGCGGACCTGCCGACGGATCGAGCGTATCGAGCAGGACCCATGCGGCCAATTCCCGGTTATCCCAGTCGATGTATTCGATATCGGCGGGAAGGAGGCGTCCCGACGGGCCGCGGAAATAGAACCCGTCGGTTTCGGCGACGTCCCATTCGCGGAATTTTTCCGAGTCGAGCTTTACCAGCAGAGGATAGTCGATCAGCGTGCCGTCGCCCAGAAGCGAAAGTGCGGAGGGCGGGACCGGTATACGAGCGGCCGGGACGAGATAGTCCACGATCACGTCGAGCGAAACCACGTGGTTGAGCACGGTATCGATCTCACCGCCGGGAGTACGTAGAATTTCCCAGGTTTCGATAGTGAGAGGCCCCTTGTCGTACGGACCGACGACAATTATGCTGTCCAGTGTGTGGCGGACCTTATCGCCGAAGTAGTATATACGGAAGAACGACGACGCCGACGGATCGATATTGGCCGGCACGTCGGTTACCGGCGATACCCGCAGTTCGTCTCCGGGACGCACGATGCTGCCGTCGGCGATCTCGGTTCCATCAGGCCCGGTAACCGAACTGGTCCGGGTGACCTCGATTCTCGCCTGCAGCGTGTCCCAGGGCTCCTGTGTCCGATCATCATAGACAATTGCATAAACCATTGCCGTACGGTCCAGAATGCGTTTTTCGGGAGGATTGTGGTTGATAACCTTCTGCCTTCCATCCAAATCATCCAGGACATACCTGATCACGTCTTTATCAAGATCCTCCGTACTACCGCTCTCCAGCTCGATCCAGAATCGGTTACCGCTGTGCTCGATGCGGTATTTGCGTTTGGGAACGATGTTGATGTTTTGATCAAAGAAATCCTTTTGGCAATTGAAGATGGAATGGTGAATCAAAATTTTCGTCCGCACGGTCCAGGTCTCATTCGGCTTGATCCGGTTGTCCTCGGGCACCTTGCCGATAAGCCCGTATCCGCCCACCTCGAGGATTTCACACTCCAGGGTGTCGAGTGTTCCTTCTTTATAGACCTGCATGGCATACATGGACGGATCCAGATCGAGCAGTTCGCTGAACAGGCAGGTGATTTTCTGTCCCGGGAATACGGTGGAGGGATAGTGGCCGATGAAACTCATGGCAAACCGACGGTTCAACGTGGTTTCGTGAAGCGCATTGTCCGGACACCCGATCTCCTGCACATTGTGGAGATACGGAACCGACATCGTATCCGAACTTACCGTGACCGCACCCGGCGAATCGGACGAACGGTTCACCAGGAAAAAGCGGATCGTGCGGGTGGTGTGGTTCGGCAGGCGGTTATTCAGCCCGACCGTATTCACCGTGCCCTTGATCACATATTCCTCACCGCCGAAGAACAGCATGTCCTCGTCCCGGGGCGGAGCAATCGTCGGCTGATACTCGAATGCATCGGTGATATCGTTTCCGGCATCGTCGATGATTCTCACCATCGGTCCGTCGTTCTCACCCACCCGCCACAGTCTGCTCGCCCGCAACGTTATCGAATGGTTTACTTTGTCGGGGGTGATGTACGGTTCGTCGATATTCTGCAGCACCGGCTCGGGCGGGGTGACGCGGAACGTGACCGAGTCGTAAACCGCATGTCCCGGAGCTTCATCCCGGACCGGCGTCCCGCGGAATCCGTTATTCAGGGCATAAATGTAGACCTTGTACAGACCAAACGGCGACTGCTCGACCAGGGTGCTGTCTCCCTCCTTGCCGCACAATCCGAACAGTCGCTCTTCACGCTGCTCGTCGGTAAGCTTCTTTTCGTTCTCGGCAAGATCGTCTTCACAGGCCCGGCAGTCAACATCCGGTGCGTTGTCGTACATGTCGCGGCAGGTGACGGTTTCCGTTCTCGGCGTAAACGAAATCGGGTATACCATCTGCGGTGAGGTCACCTGCAAAAAGTTGTCTGGAACGCCGACGGTAGGCAGGGCCTTATCACTCAGTTCGGTTTCACCGTCAAACCCCTCGAACGACGCCACCACGGCGCGCAGTTCGGCATAATTTGCCGGGTGGACGTCATCGTTTACGAAATCGGCTACATTGAGTTCGATCTCGGCCTTACCGCCCAGTTGAAGCGGCGCTTCGATCACCTTGTCGGCGAGCGGAACGCCTTTTTCGTCGAGGATTTCCATGGTGAATCGGTTTCGCGGAGGATCGGCCGGGGCTTTCCCGTCCGCAACGGCGGTTCGTCCAAGCGCCATGTCTTGCAGTTCGGCGGCGAGATCTTCCCGCGCCATGAATTTCCGCTCACGATACGTGTACTCTTCTTCGGTCGTTTCTTTTTCGCCGGTAAGGGGCGAGACGGCGCCGTGCTTGCGCTTCGTTACCACGATTTCCTCGGCAAGCGGAATGATGCGAACATCAAACCGGGAATCGAACATTTCCAGCGGAAATTTCCCGCACATTTTCGGGAGTATTTGCCCGGAGGAAAGATCATGCTCGCCTTCTGTTTTCAGCACTCTGAACGGCGCTCCGTCCGGCCCGATTCCGGTAACATATTCCGGTTCGGTCAGCCAATCGTAGGCTTTTGTATTCATATTTTCACAGGGGCCGCTGTAGTACAAGTCGGCGGTCGCGGGGAAATGAAGGGCATGATGTCCGCCGCTTTTTCCGACAACCGTGGAGAAGACTTTTGCATTCGGCGTTTGCGTGCTCTGCCATTCGATCCGATAGCCGCTCAGAGCGGGAATATCCTGCGGCTCCCAACGGAGGAACAGCGTCCGGCTTTCATCGTCGCCCTGCCAGTTTTCCGTGAGATGACTCCCGGTCGCGGTAAACCCCGTAACCTTCTCAAGCGGTCTGGTGTCCTCTTTGCGCACCTTGACGCTGAAATACTGCTCGGGCATCTGCTCGCTCATAATTACGGTGAAGCTGTCCTTGTGCACCATTGCCTCGGCCTTTTCCCCCTCGTTAAGCACAACTTTCTCGCCGGCTTCGTTCGTGGTAAGATAATCGAGGATTTCCACCGAGGCGCCGAAATCGAACACGCCGGGACGGCCGTGAATCACCGGCCATTTCAGATCACTCAGAACGAGTTTTTCGCCCTGCTGCGATACGGCGGCATTGTCGAGCAGCGAGCTGTGCAGTTCCCTGTCGGCGCCGTCAAACTCTTCCCAGGGGATTTCTATGTACGATCCCAGATACGGTCGGGCGGAATTCCGGGGATATTGTTCCCGCCAGGCCAGTTTCAACCGCATTTTCTGCTTCATTGCGGTTTCACCGTCGACCACAATTTCACGTATCGTCCCCCGGAAATGATCGATCGTGCCGTTGAGCACTACTTTCAACGAATCGTTCTCGACGATTGTCGAGGCCTTGACGTCTACACGCGGAACCATCAGGGAGGTATGGACCTCGTAGTCCATTTCCAGACCGCTCTCCTCGGTGACCACCGGCAGCATAACCTGCAGTCGGGAGCCCGCGAGCTGCTCGGTGTTCTCCCAGGTGCGTACGAAATAATTCAGATTCTTTGCCGCGGTTTCTTCCAGATAGTCGGGGTCTTCCAGGTCCGCCGGGTCGTCGCCCGGTTCCGGCTCGACATATCCGGAATACAGCGGGGCGCCGTCGACGGCAAACAGGAGATCGTCGCCTTTCCAATCAAATCCCTGCGCACTCGACACGGCGCCAAGAATCGTGACCATCTCCCCTCCCTCGAGGGTGATGCCGGTTTCCACCGGTTCAATTCCGACACGGGCCGATCCCTGATCTATCGCGGCCGCTTTGGCCAGCCTGCGTTTGCCCATACCTGAGTAGGTCGGTTTGGCCAGTTTGTATTTGCCGACGTTCCCAATTCGGAAACGACGGTTGATAATGCCCATCCCGTAACTTCTGCCCACAATACGCACGCCGGTCAGAAAACCCTTGTTGTTGTCCTGGAACTGCCCGAATTGAGTGAAGAACGGACCGACCCAGCGGTTTTTTCGTGGTATCTTAAGAAAACGACGGTCTACAAAAAGCGCTCGTTTGAGACCAATTTTTGCATTTGCTTCACCGGACATGTTCGCGCGGTTGTTTGCATGCCATACATCCATTACGAAGTCACCTTTTATTTGTATGGCAATATTGACATAGACGTTCATTTCGGCATGGAAATTCTTCCCGCCGTTGAAGAGGGCGGCGCATGCGTTCGCATGAACGATACCTTCAAGAGCGACCACTTCTCCGTTCAACCCAAATCCAAGCTCGGTAAGCTGAACCCAGAAACCTAAATTTCCATTCAAGGCCGCGGGATCCTCGAACTCAAGGTAGATTCGCGCTTCCATCTTGAGCCCGGGCGGAAGCTGCCCGATATTACAGGCGATAGCGCCTTCGGGTTGACCGAGCCCGTCATACAGAGCGCCGAAAAAACCGGAGATATAGAACGGAGTCGTACCGAGCGGTATGCGGCAACTCTTGTCGAGCTTTATCGTAAGTTTTGCATGCTTTATGCCCGTGACGTTTTCCCATGGATGCGGTCGAACGAGCGCAAGGTCCACGCTCATTTCCTTGATTGCCGGCGGCAGACTCATCGTTGCCATCCCGCGGCAATACCACTCTTCGTACACCTCCCCGGCTTTTGTTTCATGATCATCAGGATAGACATAGGTTTCAACACCTACCTCCATCAGCGCATCACCGATGGTGATTTCGTCGGTGAGTTTGATGCTGGGAATAGCAACCGTAATCTTGCCGGGCAATCCCGGCTGTGGATGTACGTAGGGTGCGTACCCGTCGATGAAGATATCCATGCCGGTGTTCACTTCATTACCGCCGAGCTTTTCGTTGAGTTTCATCGAGATATCATTGATGTAGATACCGGGATGATCCTTGTCGAAAATTCGGGCAAAATCCACTTCCCCCTGAACGGTATTGCCGGCGATGTCGGCCTTGACGGTTGACGAAAACAGAGGAGTAAAGGCTCCGTTGGTGTAGGCCCAGCCGTCGTCGCTTTTTTGCCAGGTCAGACCGGTGGCCACGATGCCCAATTGGTTGACGCTAAAATTCGCGTTCGGTATGGTCTTGTTCAATTCGGCAACGGCCGCCTTCGCGCCCGCTTCGTGGTCGGTTTTCTCGCGAGTGAGCACATCCTGCAATTTGGCCATATCGAGCATTGCGTTGTCGATGCGGACCTGATTATTCGACAGTGAAATTCCAGAAGCCATGATCCGGACGGCTCCCGCAATCCAGCAGTCCACAGTACCCTCACGAACATCCCAGTCGAGTGTGAGTTTTCCGGTGGCTCGAGACTTGTCGTACACCCGGCTGAAGGTCAACCCTCCCTCGATGCCCGCATTGCATGAGACCACGTTTTTGCTTCCCGAAGCGGCAAACCACAACTCCGCTCCTGCATCGAGATAAAAGAGCGCGTTGTTCGGCTCACCCAACCGGGCTCGCATATCCTGCGTTTGGCCGTTTTCTTCATACGTAGCCGGATAGCCCTGTTCAACCAGCCCCACGGCCAGGTAGGAGAGTTCCGCATTGAAAGGACCGACCTCTTTCTCGAGGCCCAGGTTGTTCATTTTCCCGCGAAACGATTTCGGCCGGATCTTCCCGTCCTCAAATGCCACCGTCAAATCCTGAATCCCCGCTTCGAGCGGTCTATCCAAACCGGCAAGATCACCCTTGCTGTAGATCCACGCATTCCCCACCGAGGCTTCGATCTGGACATCCCCGTCGCATCGCCCAACTTTAAAACAGAACTTCAGAGGCGCAAAGCCGTTCCCTTCCCTGGCGCCCGCGACGAAAATCTCAGCCTCGTCCGGTTCCGCACCAAACGGATATACCGCAATTTTTTTGTTATTCTCGATACCCATTTGCCATTCGATATCACCATTGAGGTAAGCTCGCAACGAAGCGCTCGTATTCAGGCGAGACCCTTCGACTTCGACGTCATCGAATGACACCTGGAGAAACAGGTTAAACCGTGACGGATCAAATTCCCCGCACAGAGGCTCACCGCACGTCGTAGGTTCGTCCGCATCCGTACTCAGCGTAATTCTGGCCCCGATGAGTTTGATTTTGTCCGAGAATTGAAGTTCTTCGCGGTAGATTTCCGTCTGCCCGGCAATCTTGACTACTCTTTCGGGCTCGCAGCCGGGAGAACTGATGTACTCCAGGCGGTCGAGCGCAATCGATATGTTGCGCAGGCCCCTCAAGGGGAACTTATCGGTAGTGGCAACAGAGAGACCGTTAACGGTCAGGTGATACCGGTCGCATGCCACTATATTGTTTTCTTCTTCCGTGGGTTCCTGTACCGGCGCGTTGGTTGAAGCACATCCCCCACAGAGGTATTCCAGTTTGAGAGCCGACGGAGCGGTAGACATCAGTACGATCGGATCCCTGCTTCCGTGCCCGGTAAGATCATGCTCACTGATGGTATAGGTCTGGTTGCTCGGAGAGCTGACCGCCGTCAGTGATTTCATACGGTAGTTACCCAGTTTCTCACCGCCCGGCCCCATGAGTTTCTGCATGGTGAGGTCTTCGATATAAACCGACTTATCCTTCAAGCCGACATACTTGAACAGATCCCCGAAAGTGACACTCCCGTCGAGCCCCACGTCAAGTGCACCTTGTCGGTTCCGAGTATCCCTCAAGTAGCGCACCCGCAGTCCGTTGACCGTCACGTTCCCGAACAGGCCCGCGATATCGGCTCCGACCGCGGGGATGCCGCTTATGCTGCGCATATCCTCGGGCATTTTCGCATCAACCCCCGCATGTATCAATCTCTTTCCAAAGGTCATTACCACGCTGTGCGCTTCGGCTTCGGGACCCGCGCCGGATTCCTGTATAATTTCGCCCCCCAGAGAGGAGCCGAACGGCGCCAGCTTCAGCTTCGGAGTCCCCAACCGCAACCGAAGTTCATCATCACCCCGTTGTTCCACAAAGATATTGCCGGTGGTAAAAGTAACGTGATCGGCTTCCTGTGCGGTGAATGAAGCCTCGGGGTAGTGATTCGCAATCGCATACATGCCATACACACTGTAAATGGAGAAGTCGTTCTTGAAGGCAATGGAACTTCCCGGGATGTATACGGTCTTATCGACATTATCCACAAAGCCGTTCTGCAGGCGCAGTATTGCCCGTTCGTTCTTTGGCTTTGCGTTGTTTTCGGAAATTGTAACGTTGCATACCCGATCATGGTTTTCTACGACAATCATTCCCTGAAGCAGCAGTCCATTCATTTCTCCGGCCGGTCCATTGTATCGATCCCGGTAGCTGCCGGTAACCATATTCACCGCCAACAATCTTCTGATCCCGGTCTCATTGTCCAGTTCACATTCATACAGCGGTATCTCCAGGTCACCATCGGCGCTTTTTGCGCCGTCGAACTCAAAAGCATCCTGGCGTGTGGTGGGCAACACCAGGGTCATTTCCTCGTCACCTCGCCTGGTCAGGATATAGTAGTCTCCCCCAGGATTGTCGGACGCATCACGGAACTGGAATTCACCGACATTCTTTATGGTGTAATAGTCCCGGGTGGTGAGCGCCACGTCCGTACCGGATGCCTCGGCTGGGCCGAATATGCGCAAGGCGCCCCCCGCGATTTCCGGATCACCTTCAATTCGCGCTCCGGAAAAGCCTTGAATGAAGCGATCATTATCGTTGATCATGAATCCCCCGGAGACTTCTCGTCCCTCGAATGTTCCATGGGGTACCTGTATGCGGGGGAAGCGATCTCGCACTACGCCAACGGCAAAATCGGTCAGCAGAACGCCGGTTTTGTCGAATCGGTAGGAAGAAAGGCGCATACGCCAGTTGTCGTAGAACACCTCGTCGTCGTGAAGAGATGATTTCTCCACCAGATAGAGCTTATCATCGAGGATATAATCATAATCATCACTGTAATAGGTGATTGACGCGGCTTTATCGAGATTGTCGTACACGGTAAACGCCTCATCCCCGTACCGGGGGTCCGTCACTTCAAATTTCAGCTTGGGCCCGCATGTCGGACAATCTCCCATTCCTTCAATCGAAAACGCCGTTTTTTCCTCGCCCGGACTACGATAGAATCGCGCAACGCATGCTTCAATCCCGAACCCGTCGCGGTATCCCCAGGAGACAACATTTTCCATGAAGAAATAATCTTCGGGTATCCAGAAGTCGGCCGTAGCCCCGGCAACAATTCCGTCGGAGTCTATGCGTATCGGCTGTGTTGATTCGGCATTGCCGGCTATGGCGGAAAAGCCCCCACGATCATCGACAATGTATGCCTCACCTACCTCGAGTACCCCGTCAGTCTGGTTGAGCGAGATCATGTCCGTCACCAGATCGATAGTGTACCGCCCGTAATTGACTGCATACATTCCCTGGCTTTCAATGACACGAAAGTCGAGTGTATAACTTCTTGCCCGCCATTGGCCGCCTGAGATTCCCGTTATCTTTGTAAAATCCGTCTCATCGGTCTCGGTCTCGAGTGTCGCCCCTTCAAGGGTCAACCTGTATCGCGGCTCTGCTTGAATCTCATCATTGCTCCACACCACTTCCATGTCACCGATAAGCACATCGTTTTCCTCATGCCCGGCGATATACCGCAATTTCAGATTGCCTATGGTGTATTCGGGATCCAGAACCGCCACGCGTGCCCGATTGAATCCACTTCGGACACCGAATTCAAGGTAAGACCAGGGTCCGGCATTCCCGGCTGCGTCACGGGCTCGTGCATAGAGTCTGTATGCATTCAGGGAGCTGATCCGTCCCTCCTCCGGATGATCCTCGAGGATTTCTCCATCATCGAAGAAAAGGCCCCACAGATCTTTGGCTTCCTCGTCGATAATCAGATCGATGTCCCGTTCCGTAACCACACCCTCTTCAACCTTCACCAACCGGAGTTCAGGATCGATCAGGTCTTTGTCGTAATCCTCGGTGAGCCGCAGGGCAAGAGACGGTCTGCCCGTGGCAAACAATCCGGCTTCGAGATCACTTCTCGCCTCAAATGCCAGTGCGGGGATCGCCTCCCCCGGCTCGGGGGTCCGAAACACCTCGGTGACGACAGGCGAAACATTGCCGTAACGATCGATCGCATCAACTGTAAACTCGAATTTTTCATCGGCCGGCAGATCGGTTGCGTCTACCACCACATCAAAGCCTTCAGTGCCCCATGCGTCCAGTTCGGATGCCGTAAAGGCGGGGATTCCCTGACCAACCTTCGCCAGCGCGATTCCGGAAATGCTTGTACCGTCTTCACGCATGAAGATATCGATAGTATGATCACCGGATTCAAGATGAACCGTGGGACCGCCGATCCAGCCGGTTGCCGGGTCCCCGTCGGGCGGAAAGGCATTGCCGTACTCTTCGGTAATCGGTACGCCGTCAACCCCCCAATAGAATGTGGAATTGGACTGTGTGTTGTCCGGGTGCGGAAGGACCCAGAGTCTGAACATTTCCCCCGCATCCTCAGTTACACTTCCCTCATCCTCCTCGAGACGTATCCCCATGCTCAATGAAGGCACTTTGTTCTGAATGGGATTCGCAAGCTCCTCGACATCGACAACGAAACCTTTGTTCGGGTAAAATCCGCCGGCCGAGGGATCATCCGCCTCGTCCCATTTGTCGAGCCACTGGTGAGCAATCCCATACTTCCCGGATTCTACCGGATAGCGCCACTTCCCTACTGTTCCGTGAAGTGATGCTTCAAAATTGGGACGAAAGGCGATCCAGCCGTTTTCGTCCATGCCGAAGCGGTTGCCGAATGGATAGTCCATCTCCGTTGAATCGGCACAGAGCGACCCCGGTTTCCATTTAGCATGTACAGTACCTGCCATTTGCCGGTTTATCGAGCCGTCGGCGTTTCGGTGCAGATTGATCGGCCTGAAGACAATACGATTCTGCTCCTTCTTCTCGACAGCCAGATGCGGAGCATTGACCGGCGTATATTGCTGGGCGGCATGATAGTCGGAATCTATTTGCGGCCATGAAAACGTTGCATCGTATTCCGAGATCGTAGAGGTGTACACAGTGATCGTCTCATCACAATTGGCTGCACCCGACGGCACCGTTTGCCCGTAGCTTCCATCCATTGCGGGTCTCGCTATCGTTACACACTGGTCGATCTCAAATTTGGCTTTCTTCGAAAAGGAAATCATGGAGACTTCGTAGCGAGGGTGCCTCCTGAACGACTCACTATTCAGGATCTCCTCGCCAAGCATTTCACGCGGCATGCGAAATGTTTTCAGGCCTTTCGGTCCTGTTTCCAGTAACACATCCACATCAATTTCGTAGGAGGTATTGTCCTGTAGTTTCAACGTAATACCGGTCACATGACTAGGCAAATGCTCAGCGCCTCCCGGAGGCTGAATGGTTATAACAAAATCCCCGTATTCCTCTTCCTGAAATACTACAAAGTCACGGAGATAAAAGTTGTCCTTTGTGTCGAACCAGTCGGTGTAATCATCACTGGTGTTTCCGTATCTGTCTTTGACGTATGCCCGGAGGTGATAATTATGATCAGGATCCAATGATCCTATTGAGACGTTCTTCCGCATATTGCCGGTCCCGAAGATCGGACTCTCAATCAAATTTCCGGGCGGCTCATCGACGTTTTCGATCTTACCTCCCTTCCCCCGATGCACCGGCGAAAGGGCAATGGCCGAAATGGATATTTCCGAAGATGTGAAATACCACCGGAAAGTATTCAGCCCGCCAGGAACGGACAGGGGAACGGGGTTTACCAGAAACCTTGGCTTGGGGAAAATGCGTACCCATCCTTTGGAGGCTTGTGGCTCTATAACACCCTTATGTTTTGTTTCATTTCCATCCTTGTCGAAAATGGAGAAATAAACATCACCACCGTCCAACGGCAGGTCTTCGAGACAGGCCCAGACTATATACTCGTCGCTCATTGACGCAAGAAGCTGCCATTCCGCCCAGGCGGGTGTTTCGAGCGTTTTGGGAAAGCTGGGCCGAGCCGGGTACAATCCTCCAGAAGGGGTGAAGGATCCATTTGCGCTCGGCTGCACGTAGCCCGATAAATACTGGTGTTGCTCATCATCGTTCCGAGTCGCAGAAGTAAACTGCCAATCCAGACCGAGAAGAAATCCTCCCGAATAATTCTTTGTCTGTTGAGTAAAGCTGTGCGAAACATCCAATTTTTGGTGACTAACCTCACCGGTCACCATGTTCGTAACCTCCACAAAGGCGGTACAGGACAGCCCCGGCGAAAAAGAAACCAGTTCCGCGGCCAATTCATCTTGTGATGTCATGATAGATCCGACCAAAGGCTTCGCCGGTTTGCGAAAGCATTGGGGAGCGAAATACTGGGCAGCCCCCCGGGCAACGGGATAGTCCCAGGTTCCTACGCGAAAGGTCGTATACGACGGTGTGCTTGTAATCAGCTCGGCATCCACGTATCGCACCTGCCAGTCGAACGATGAAGTTCGTGAGAGGATGCGGTCCTCTATTGTGGCTCGGTCTATCGTGAAGGCCACATTGGCGGTTCCGTCGCCGGTATTTTGAACAGCAGCGTCGTCCACCTCTATCATCTGCTCTCCAGTCACCTGATGTCCCGGATAGCCGCTGACCCATTTCAGACGAACAGCCTTGACCGTCTCGCCTTCCAGAAATGCATCCGTCTTTGCGGTAAATCTGAGATCACCGCTTTCTTCAATTTGCGTTACTTTCATTGCATCGCGATTAAGCAGGGGGTCCGGCGATAGCAAAAAATTCAAACCCGTGACGTCTTCGCGAAGTAGCTCGACTTCCTGTTCCACCGGCATCGCGGAATACTCCATTGATACCGGCCGCACCACATACGATCCGTTTACGACCCCGTTGAATTCGTACGAGTGATCGCTTCCTGCAGTCGTCGTTTGCACCATTCTCTCGATGCCTTCACCAACAACGGAAGCCAGGTGAACCAGGCACTCATGATTGGCGGGGTCGAACTTGCCTCCCACCACACCGCTGATCGTATACAAATCGCTCGGCGTCTCCTTCTCAACTATTCCGTCTCGGGCATTCCCCTTTTTGTCTATGGCGCGAAGGGTATAATGATATAGTCGTGAGTCCTGCAAATTCTCCATTTTATGCGATGAGATATCCGGAAGCATGTCGCTCAGATCAATTACCTGTTTCGCGGGAGCATTTGCACCCAGCGGTTCAATAAACAGCCTCAACGACACGACCTCGTCTTCAGGGGTAAACTTCTCCCAGCAGAGTTTTTGTGAGTGCATTTCGTTTTCGCACACCCAGGCGTTGACCGTCGGTCCATCGAAATCAACGGGGATCTCGATCAACCGGAACTGAGCGTGGTCATAGGGGGTGGCCATTGGCAACAGCAACCGTAGCTGTCCATCGAAGTAGTCCGTTCCAAGCAAATACTCCCGCAGTGTCGATCCAGACCAGTCACCCCCAGGAAGAAACAGATGATCCGATGCGGGTGCTACCGTGAATGTATACTCGCCGCACTCCTCCTCCCCTCCCATACTGAGGGGTTTGGATACTCGAGTCAATGTGACGTTTCTCAGATGCAGCATTACGTCTCGATTGTAGCGTCCGTTTGTTATCTGGCCTTCATACAGGTATACGCGATCTTGAGAAAAGACCAGATCCCCGGAATGCCTGCCGCTTTTCACCGTTCCCCGGACAGTGCCGTATTCATCCTGAGCGGCGTTAGCGTCGCAGATAGTGAAACCGGCGGAGGTGACGGTTACGCTTACGACAAGTTTTGTCGACAGTCCGGTATGGATATTATCCGCGGCCTCAATTACAAACGCGAACCGGTCTCCCGGCACATACCCGGTTCCCGGTTCAATCGAGAGCGTATTACAGGGCTCGACAACGGCGATATTGACATCGGAAGGCTCTTGGGATACCGACCAGGTAAGGTCGGCAATGTCACCGTACTCCCAACTCACATAAACGCCTTTGACGCCGAGTTCTTTCGCGCACAGATCGAATTCGGTTCTCTTCCCCGCCTCAACTGATATGTCGCGAAGTTTTGATGTGAACTGCGGGCCGAGACAGCCGGAAGGCGCCTGAGAAATATCGGCCACTTCGGTGGTCCCCTCGAGCATCCAGGAGAGCCTGTCCTCGGAAACAGTTACACTGAAAACGTCTTCATGTATCCCCGGATCAAAGGTTACAGGCTGCCCGCGGTCCGCAACCTCGGAAAAAGAATTCGCCTCGCCCACCGGGACTTCAATTGCAGTGCTATTGCGGTTATTGTAATTCCAGGTGACGGTCATAGTGCCGTCGCATTCGTTCTCGACACTCGACAGAATCGGTTTTACACGGTAACGGGGAAACTCGTAGCATCCCATGTCTATGCGTTCACCCCTTACACGGTCGTTCCCGAGAAGATCGGTCTCCATGTCCGTGATATCAGTCGTGGGATCACCGGCATCGATACAGGGTGAAATGACCGACGGTATTCCCGGCTGAGTGCCGGTGCTGATGAATTCAGGGTCGGTGTCAATATTGCCGCCGAGGTCTTGGCCGAAGGTTTCGGTATCCCAGGTGTTGCCGCTTCCGCCGGAGCCCTGGATATTGGAATGTGACACACTAAGGAGTCCGAAGTTTATGTCGATACTTTTTGCTTCGCCCGATGCCCGATTCCAAATGACCGTATTTTCAATGCGTACATCCGCATCTTCGGTCACAAAAACCGCCGGTGCAGCATCCTGATCAGTGCCATTCTCAAGAAAGGTACAATTGTTCAGATAAACTTCAGATCCTTGTATATCAACCGCCGTGTTGTCAATATAGCTGAAAAGCGAGTTGGTAATGTGTGCCTTGGATCGAACAATCTCTGCGTAGTTGTCGATAATGATCATAGGATCCTGATCGGAGCCCACCCTTCTTTCAAAACGGCATCTATCGACAATCATGTTTTCCTCGATTCTAGCATCAATTCCCCTATCGCCAGAAATATGAAATCTCGATCCAAGTATTTCCATCTGATAGACGTACGTATCGACATCAGCATCTACCTGCCAGGAAAAGGAACAATTCACCACTGAAAGGTTAGTTAGCCCATCTGCATCAAGTCCTGTGCCATTGTGCGACAGGACGCAATTAGATAGCGTGAAATTCACGTCTCCTTGATATTGGTCTATGTCCAGCCCATCATAGTAAGCCCCGATAATCACGAATCCATCCACTATTGCATTAGATTTACCCAGCCGATCAAAGCTTATATTGAGAACGTCCGAGGCATTTTTTGTTCCCACTTTGAGTTCTTCCAGTACGATCTCCTCACCATCCGGTCCATACGTGTACTCGATAACATCGTCATTGTCAATGTCCGCGGTCAGAGTACAGGGATGCATACTCAAGACTCTTTGCTCGAGCGAGGTTTCTGTTCCGGCGAACCCGCCATATAGACTAAGAGGATGTATAACCTTTTCGCTACAGAAGTATTTGCCTTCCGCCACCCAGATGGTATCGTCTGCGTAAGCATAAAAGATGGCATCAGCCATTGTGGGGAAAGCATTTGACCATGAAGTACCCCGTCCGTCTCCGGCGGCATCCTTATCAACATAGAATTTCATCGGTTCGACGAATTCGTGGCACCCAATATCGATGCGATAATTGCGAAGCCGAGGCAGCCCGGTCAAATCGATTCCCCAGCCGGTAGTATCGGTCTCGGGTTTGCCGGCATCGACGGCGGATGAGGTTGCATTGGCAAGACGGTAATCAAGTCCCGCAGGATCCACAAACAGGGGGTCCCCATGGCTGATTTCAGTCAGATTTATTGAACTGAAGGCTGGGTCAGCGAGAACAAAAGCATTGTTTTCTTCCTGTGTTATGCAGAATCCGGCATCAAGAAAGCCGCGATCAGTGTATACCGCAGTGCCTTCGTTCCAGAAAATGCAATTTGTGATCGTCGCGTCAAGTCCGCTCCCCGATCCAAGCATGGTTATGCATCCGCCCGGATTGTCCGCAGTAATTTCGGAAAGGCCGTTTGAAGCGAATGTGCAATTTGTTAATGTCGTCCTATCCAGTGGGATACCCATTCCCTTATCACCGGCAATCCAGATTCCACCATCCGGATTGTTGAACATCAGTGAGTTGCGAAACGCGGCTTCTGATTGAAAAAGTGCCACGGCACCACCGCTTGGACCGGAGTAATCATCCGTTGATCCGTTGTTATCAAATACGCAATAATCGAACTCAATACCACGACAGTCATCCAAGGCCAGTGCCCCGCCGTTTAGACCGGCATAGTTATCACTAAAGGTGCAACGCTCCAGGATAACGCTGTCGGCCCTCTGCGCATAGAGACCCGCGCCGGTTTCAGGCAGGGATTGCTGCGGCCCCGCTCCTTTGAATGTTATGCCGTCTATCCGTACGCGATATCCCGCAACAACCGTTGGATCTGATGAAACGTTACCGGTCTCAGAACCCTCCGGTACGGAACGCAGGAGCACTGTGGGGTGCTTTGCCGGGTCTCGCTCAATTTCTTTACCATCCTGGACCTGGTATCCTCCATAAATAGTTGTCGTTCCTTTGAATATGAAAGATCCGGACTCACCGGATTTGTCAAAAATACTATATTCGCCTTTCGCGATCTTGATAACGTCTCCATGTTGGTGTTCCTCCAGCGCTTGATGAAGATTGTTGAATGCAGTACCCCAATTGTTCCCGTCTCCATTTTGCGGGGCAGAGCTGGACACATAAAGAACGTTACGGGACTTTTGGTTCTCCCAGCGACGGGATCCATCATGGTAGTTGGCAAGCCAACCGGATATCCCTGAAAGTTCGTCCAACGGTAGTAAGTTTCGCATGATCTTGAGATCGTTTTCCTGGAGCACTAATGAAGTTACGCCTTTATCGATGCCCTCAAAGTAGTTATGATTGAGGTACATAGTTTTCAGCGGACAGTTCGCAAGAGAACCGGGGATACGGCCATAGAACTGATTCCCGCTAAGATCGAGTTCCTCGAGATTTGGCGAGAACATTGTACGCCAATCGTTCACTTTATCATCCCACACAGGCGGTATGAGCCCAATCGGTACCCACCGGCATAGCCGGTGGTTCGTTTCGCCCCATAGGGGCAAGATT
>CAYFVL010000111.1:0-16960 GCA_964346405.1 uncultured Fibrobacterota bacterium | reverse complement strand
AATTGTCGGTCGCCACACTAGCCCGGGTTTCGCAATCAACTCACGGCATTCTGCGTAAGCCGGCGCGCAATGATTTGTAGAAGAGAAACGGAGTCCCGACCACGATGATTCGGAAAACAGCATGGACTGTCACGGTTTTGTTGGCGGCATATCGACCCACCTTCTCGCGCACATTGATCGAACAAATAGGGTGGCGCGGGGCCGGGATACCCGCGATAGCCGGATTTCTCGGATTTGTGCTGGGTATACTGGCCCTGCTGATTTTCACGCATTTTCGCAAAAAACGGCGGGAAGAGGAGAATTCCCGCAAGTTGGCTACTCATCTGTTCCAAAAAACTGTCGAAGAGTTGGATCTGACCGCGCGTGAAGCCGAAATTGCCCGTGAAATATCTTTGTATGATAAAAGAAGCCCAGCCCATGTGGTGCTGCAGTCTATCTCGATGTTTGAGAAATGTGTCGACGCGCATGTGGGCTCTCTTTCAGAACGGAATTTGGGAGGTGAACGTCTTCAGGAAGAGGATCGACTGCTTTCCGGCATCCGGAGAAAAGCCGGATTCCGACATCTGCCGTTGGAGCATCCTCTGGTCTCCACACGAAATATTCCAGTTGGGCAGTCCGGAGCGGTATTCGGCAAAGACAACCGGACCCCAATCATACACCGTGCTACCGTAACCGATACGAACGAATTCACATTTATCCTGCAATATGATATCGACGAAGAGGACGTTTTTTATTTTGATACGAATGCCGAGCTGAAGTTCGCCTTTGCGCGCCAAAGCGACGGAATGTATGGAGTGCCCCTCGAGTTGAAACGTGCTGAAGGCACTGGGTTGCTGGAATCCTATCATGCTCTGAAACTGGTCCGAAACCAGTTGCGGCGGTATGTTCGTATAGAGGTGAACCTTGCGATGCGCTTTCGTCTCATTTCGACATCGGACCCTGAGAAGAGTGCCATTGCGCGGGGAAGCACAGCCGAAGGGAAAATTGCGGATATAAGCGGAGGCGGGCTGAGTTTTCTTTGCGAGGAATCGCTTCGAGCGGGAGATCGGATAACGGCGAGTTTTGCCTTTCCCGGGGGTGAGTTCTCGGGGGTGCTGTGCAAGGTACTCCGGATAAGCTTGCAGGAGGGAAGAACGAAAACACTGTACCGCCATCATGTACAGTTTGTCGATTTGGAGGGGCGCAGGCGGGATGCCTTGGTCAGGTATGTATTTGAAAAACAACGCCGAATGCACCAGTTACGCTGAAAGCGGCCAGGATCTGCGCGAAATGCAGGGGAAAGGAATTACGGCAGAATGCCGAGTACTATCGAATTACTGGGAATAGGTAAGAAAAATCGTCTCGAACTGGATCAGATCGACCGATATATTCGCATGCTTCGCCCCTTTTCTTCGGTACAACTGACGTACATTAAACCACCGTCTCAGACCGGCGATGTCGAAACGATTCGTGAGCGAGAGGCGGATTTATTTCGGGCTCGGATTTCTCGCAAATGCGTTCGGGTGGCGCTTTCAGAGGACGGGAAATGTCTCAGCAGTCCGGAATTCGCGCAGTGGATAGACAGCGCCATACCGCGGAATAATTCGATCGTATTCATTATAGGGGGTGCCTACGGCCTTTCTTCTTCGCTGAAAAGGGAGTGCGATCTGGTGCTGAGTCTGTCGCCAATGACATTCCCTCACCGAATCTGTGTACTTGTTCTGGTCGAACAGCTTTACAGAACTTATACTATCTTGAAAGGTCACCCGTACCATAAGGAATAGCGGAATGCACAATTTCAGAAAACCGGGAAACGTCCTGCCGAAAATGCCTGTGCTCTACCGTTGCACGGGAGGGGTCCGCGTTCGTGTCCTTCTTGTGGTTTTTACTCTCATATTGGCGGGAGGCGGTATAGCACTATTTCTCCAACGCCAGGAAAGGACACATCGTATCGATCTGGACAAGGCTGTAACCATTCGTGATTACGGTATGCAAAAGGCATTGCTCCTTCTCGGCAGTGAGCCCTCACGAGAGAAAGGGCTGCCTCGGACTCGATACAACGATGGATGGTATGAGGTGACTCTCGAGAGACGAGAATCGGAGGATTCGGTATACGTAACACTTACGGCTACCGGAGCGACGGGAAGCGCTACCGTTACCGACTCAAGGTATCTCGCAAAAGCGCTGGATTCCACCGATTCCCACGGATGGAGATTCCTTCGAAGCCGATAAAGCAATATCCTCAATTGCGGAATCCCCCCGCGGATGTGTATGTGGTATTCGACTGTGTATTGACATCGTACCGGTTTAAGGTAACAATAAGGATATCACCGTGTGCGCATTGCCGCGGAGGAGAAGAACATATCGGGTATTAAAACGAAGGCGTCGGGAGTTTTCCTACATGAGCCTTTTAGATGAATTCAGAGGGCATAGTGCGACCGTGGGACTGGATATCGGCAGCCACTCTCTCAAACTCGTAAAACTCAATCGCCGAAGGGACGGGTATTACCTTGAGGCAACGGGACTCCGCGAGCTTGAGCCGGGTACCATAGAAGGTGGCGACATAAAGAAACGCGACGGCTTGATTGACGCAATAACCACCCTTGTGAATCAGTGCGATCCGTCGATCGTGGAAGTCGTCATGTCCATGTCCGGCCACGGAATACTTTCCGACCGGCTTACCTTTACGATTGATTCCAATGAGAATACTGAAGAAATGATTCTCTGGGAAGCCGGGCAACGTAGTCCGTTCGATGTCGACGATATCACCCTCGATTACAAGATTCTTTCCAAGAGAGGCGATTCCAACGAAATAGACGTGTTGCTGGTAGCGGCGAAGAACCAGGTCATGCAGGAATATGTCGACCTGCTGTATGATGCCGGCTTGAAACCAACAATTGTTGATGTAGATGCCTTTGCGGTTCATAACTGCTATTCACTCGAAATGGGCAAAGAATCACCCGAGGGCACCGTGCTGCTTCTTAATATAGGTCACGAACTCACGACAACCGTGTTCATGAAAGACGGGGTATATCACTCGACGCGCGATATTTCAACGGCCGGATCGTTTTTTAGCAGGACCCTTCGGCGGAACCTGGGGATCTCGGCCGAGAGTGCCCAGGACATTCTCAAGGGACAATCCGATCCGTCACTTGATATGAACGCCGTTAATCAGAGTATTGAATATGCCGTTGATGAACTGTCTGCCGGAATCAATCTGGCATTTTCTTATTACAAATCCTCCGGCGTTGGGGATCGTATTGACAAAATAGTAATCAGCGGAGGAGGATCGTACATTCCCGAGCTTGACACGCTTCTGGCCGACAGGCATGAAACGACGGTTATTCGGTCAAACCCGCTCAGCGCGATCAAATATGATCCCGGACTATTCGGGGGAACCGACCCGCACCGAATTGCCGCTTTCCTGACAGTCGCCGTCGGATTGGGAATGAGAAAAACAGGCCCTCAATGATGAATCGCATAGAGATCAATCTTCTTCCCGTTGAATATCGTGTCCGGCCGAAAAATATTCGGCTCGACAGGGAAATCGTATGGCCTCTGGTTGGGACTCTTGTACTCCTCACGATAATGGCGATTGTCGTGGCTAACGTGAACGGCGAGATCGATGGCTTTGAGGGTAGAATCGATAGCGTCGAGCGGGATATCGAGAAGAATCGGGTCATTGCCAAGGAAATCAAGCACCTCGAGACGAGCAGGGAAACGGTAATCTCAAAGATACAGGCGCTTCAGCGGATAAACGTCAGCAGAGGGAAATGGGTACGAATACCGGAAATCCTGTCACGCGAGCTTCCCGAACGGACCTGGCTTGTCGGAGTGTCCGAGAACGGGAAACGATTGCAGGTCAACGGGCAGACAATGTCGTTTCCGGAGGTTGCCGGCTACATGGCCAGGCTTAGTGCCACCGATCTGATTAGCGGGGTAGAGTTGCTGATGATCGAGCAAACGGCGACCTCGAACAAAGTGCCACAGAGTAAACAGGGCAGAAATCCTTTGCTGTCGAGTCAAGCTTCAATTCGTAAACGTGCCAGCCCGGACGACGAAACATTTGATTTTGTCTTACTCTGCAAGCTGAATCAGGATCCCGAAGGCATGGTCCGGGAAATGCGGGAGCAAACGGCTGGAGTGAATTGATTATGAAAAAACACAACCCATTTGATCTGCGAAATCCGAAGGTCAGGGCGGGACTCGCGATTGTCGTGTGCACACTTGGTGGTGCATGGGCCATTTGGCAGTTCAAAATAGAGCCAATGCAGGCCCGACTCGATAAACTGAAGCGAGAACACGAACGGCTTCAGCAGGAACTGCTGAAAATACATGCTATGCGGCCTCGGCTCGCGGAATTGCGTGAACAACTGGCCTCGGACAGCCTGCGGCTGGATTCTCTTCGATCGATGTTTCCGGATCAGAAAGAAATACCCAGGCTTATCCGTGAAATAACGCGAGTGGCCAGGGCATCAGGAATAAACACCACGATCTTCAGCCCTCAGCCCGACAGCGTCAGGGAATACTATGTCGAGAATAATTACGAGATGGCAATTATAGGGGGCTACCACGAACTCGCGGAGTTTTTCAGCTTTTTGGCAAACCTGCCGCTAATCATCAATATTCGTGATGTGGTAATTGAGATGAACCCTGAAATTGAACAGTCGATCGGTCACGTCGAGAATCGCGGTGGAAACGTTCAGAGCATTGTGGCGAGATTCGGCATGACCACGTTTTCCTCCCGAAACTGAGTTGGTTTTATGCAATGGATAAACCGAATATCACTGGTCCTGGTCTTTGCGTCCCTGCCGTTCGGTGCCTTCGGAGAAACCGTACTGAACGGGCTGGAGGTGGTATCCGGCCCAAAGGGAACGGCAATAACCTTGAGTGGCGACGGTTCTTTTGCCGCCGAGTTCTCGGCCGAGGGACGGGAGGTGTATATTGACATATTCGGAGTTTTGTATGGGCTTGATCAGTATGGCTATGACCAGTTCGGGGAGTGCCCGGTTCGCCGGATCAGGGTAGCGGAAAAGAGTGAAAACGCATTGCGGCTGACCGTGAGCCTTGAAACCGGGACGGCAACAGTGAGGGCGAAAGAAAAAGACGGTCGATGGATCGCATTGCTTTCATCGGCGCCCGCGCCCTCGTGTGCATGGCGCGCAAATGTTGCCCCAGGGAGAACCCCGGCGGAACAACCCCTTTCAGGCGCCGGTGACATGCAGGACCGGGTCGATAAGGTACCCCCATCCATCACATCCATGACGGTATTGCAGCGTGGCGCCGTAGCCGAAGTCCGAATCAGTGGTGAGCCGTCGGTAGAGGTCGACGGAAGAGTTGTGGGACGTAATGCCGTTGCTGTGTTTTTGGGGGCGACCAACGGACTCGGTACCAAGGAAGTAAGTCCACCAGCGGAATACGGATTCGGCACGATTTCCGTGCTGGAAAGCAGCCGAAACGGTATCCCCGTCGTGAAGGTCTCGGTTACTCCCCTCGATGAAAATGTTGTTCCAATTATACAAACCTTTTCGGGTGAATGGGTGGCATATATCTCCAACCGGAATGGTGAACGTTTCGCCGTGTGGGAAGTCGGCAAAGGGAATCTCGTCGCCTACAACTTCCGGGAAACTGCCGGATCGGTCGTGGATTACCGTGAGTACTCCCGTCGGGCCCGCGATGATCTTGAACGGGATTTATCCGACGAGAGCACATTCCTGATCAATGGCACAAGACAAGCATCAGTACCCCCGGCCAAAACGGAAGAAACATTGTCGGGAGGGGGCGGGTCATTCGGAACGGAGGAATCCGACCTCAAACCCCCTAAACCCAAAAAGGCGATTCATGAATCCACTATGCCATCGCCTATGATAGAAACTGAAATTACCCGTCTCGAAGAACCCATCGGTTCGGATGAGGAGCCGATTCCCGAGGAGCCCGTTGTTGAATCGGTTCCGCGGTTGCGCGTTCCGGTGGTAATTACCGGCAACGGAGTGAATCTCCGCTCGTCACCCAACGCCGAGAGTCTCGCTAATGTAATTGATCAACTGGAACTCGGCCGTCGGGCTATCAAGTTGATGGTTCACGACGAATGGGTACGCATTCTTCCCAAGAACGGGGACACCGGTTGGGTTCATGAATCCCTGGTGAAAGACAGCCTTGATTCAACCGTCGAGATAGCGCATTCTGAACCGGAACCGAGAGTTCAGGCGAAAGAACCGCTTCAAGAGAGAGCCGCGGAGCGTCCACCTGCCGAAGCCGCGGCGGTTGCTCTGCCGATTGAGGATATTTCCAAGGATTTCAGGGGTGAAGAGATTGTCGCGAAAGGGGAGCTTCCGGAACCGGCGAAGCCACGGATGATTCGGTATCGGCGATTCGGGCGTGATCCCTTCGTACCTCTAGACATAATTCGGATGGCGGGCGGGGACAGTGCTTTGCCGGATGCTGAAAACCTGGTCCTGGTGGGAATAGTATATGATGACAAAGAGCGAATCGCCCTTCTTGAGGATACGGAGAACCAGAATAAAGCCTACGCGCTTATGGAGGGTGATCGGGTGCGCAGAGGATCCCTGTTTCGGATTATGCGGAAACGCGTTATCTTTCTTCTGAGTGAGGAGGGTATATCCTACACGCATGACCTTGAACTCGAGAAAGAGAAAATTCTGAAGGAAGCCAGGAGAAGGTAGAAAATGATTGGAACACGTATGAAGTCCTCCCTGCTACTGGGTGCCGTTTTGTTGATGGCGGGAAGTCCGCTGGTCGGCATATCCGGTATCCCCGATGGTGATTTCGGAGAGTTCAATGAGAATCTCACTCAACTGGATTGGCATTTCCAGAAAGCGGATTTGTCCTCGGTATTTCTCCAGATTGGTCGTGCCGCGAATATGGACATTATCGTTGATCCCGGCGTAAAGGGGCAGATTACTCTGGAACTCGAGGATAAAACGTGGCAGGAGGCATTCTATATCATCTGCAAAATGATGAAACTGACAGCAACCGACGACGACGGCTTCGTGTATGTAATGACCGAAGAAGAATACCGCACACGACGAGTCTGGGAGGAAACTGAAAAGACATTCCTGGATGAGATGGCTCCCAAGATCCGGGTTGTAATTCGGCTCAGCCATGCGGATGCCGAAGAAATCAAGAATTCGCTTCAGGAGATAATGAAGTCGAAAAATGATCAGGACACTAAGCTGACGGTCGTCCGCCACACCAACTCACTGGTGGTCTACGACACTGAGAAGAACATACGTGAAATTCAGAGGATCATACAGGAATTGGACATCGAGACGCCACAAATAGCGATTTCGGCCAAAATTATCGAAGTGAGCAGTGAAGTTTTGCATTCTCTCGGCGTGCAGTGGGGTATATTCGGAAAGCTGGGTACCAACGATGCATCCGCGGTTCACCTGCCGCCGGCTTCGGGCGGAGAGAACGGACCGCTGGGTCAGGCTCTCGAACGACTCACCTACGGGATTCTGTCCCAGGACCGTTTTGCGTTCACACTCGAGTACCTGTTTCAGAACGGCGATGCTCGAGTTGTGGCTCAACCATCCATAACCACTGTTGACAACAAACAGGCGGATATTGAGATGGCCGAGCGGGTTCGCTATTTCATTCCCACGACTGATGGAGAACGTGGGGGCGTGGCCTTTATCGATGCGCGGACCGGTTTGCAGGTTGTTCCGCATGTGACCGACGGCAAACGCGTCTCGCTTAGCATTCGTGCATTCAAGGAAAGTCCGGTCGGAGAAAACATCCGTACGCAGCATGCGACCACAACGGTTCAGGTCAATGACGGGGAAACGGTGGTTATTGCAGGGCTGACAAGTAACGAAGAGACTGAGCAGGAAGAAGGGATACCGTTCCTGAAGAATCTGCCGGTGGTGGGACATCTATTCAAGCGTTCGGTCAGTTCAAAACGTCAGAATGACCTATTGTTCTTTGTTACACCGCATATCATCAAAAAAGAAATCGATCAGGCAATGACAAACGAAGCGCCGGCGCCGACGGAGAGTTCTACGGACTCGCAATCGGAATTTAACGGATGGAGCGTCGAGTGATCCGCACTATCATTTGGCCGGGAGGACACCGGCGAGGGGACAAAGGAGCGCAGAAATGACAATGAGAATACTGTTCGGCATCGCCGTGATCTTCGGCGCGATTGGTTGTTCGCAGAACAATGAACTCCATCTTGAGAACCTGGCAATCGAAGGAGTCACGTTGAACTTTCGCGGCTCTTCCATTCGGGTTCCGTCGGATGCAGTTGTTTCTTTGCCAAATAGTGATGCATCCGATGATATACCGAATGGGGACTATGAATATAGTACCACGGTAGCATTGCCTCCGGCAGCTACCAAGGCCAATCTGGGTGAGGGACTTACGGGCGTGCTAAACTACTCAAGAAGCAACACCGTATACCGTATCGTGTTTTCTTCGTTTCTGGAAGCCGGTGAGGATGGAGAAGTTGTCTACAATGTCGGGGCAACCATTTCCAGCTCCGATAAGGCGTCGGAGAGCACTCCGACCAAGTAACACTGTTCATTCCCAGCTCAACGACCGTCCCCGGGGAGCATGGAATGTTCCCCGTGATTGAGCTGTACGCTCAAAACGCATATCACTGCCCCAATTCCGTACCATGCCGCAAAACAGCCCCCCAAGTCGGCTCATTGAGAGAAGCCCTTTGACAACCACTTATCGGACATTGTACAATCCGCGGTCTCGCATCCCCGATATTGTACCGGTGATGGCGGCCTAAGAATAGTGATGACTCCTGAAACTACGGGCATTCCAGTAGATCCGACGTTCTCCGGCAAAGCTCAGCGAGGAGCCTTTTCGTGAATTCGGACCGGATTGAACCCGCCAAAACAGCCGTATTTCGCTGCCGGCGAAGTATGTTAAAAAAAGTTTGTGTTGGGTGTTTGACTTTGCAGTGACCTGGTTTTAGTTTAAGGGTAACTACAATATCTAGTGATTAGAATGACAGCCCTATACACTGTACGGTGAGGAGACCCCTACCAATGGTATCTACGATACGCAAACGCGACGGAAAGCTTGTTCCCTACGATAACTTTAAAATTGCGAACGCCATATACAAAGCGGCCGAGGCGGTTGGCGGAAAAGATTTCGGAGCCGCCCTTTCGTTGTCCAAAAATGTCGAGCAGACGGTCGCGGATCGATTTCATCCCAATTCTATTCCCGCGGTGGAAGAGATACAGGATATTGTAGAAAAAACACTGATCGAAACGGGGCACGCGCGTGTAGCAAAGGCTTTCATTCTCTATCGCGAACAGAGACGGCGATACCGGGCTACAAAAGACCTTTTGCTGGATATCTCCAATACAATGGACGGCTATCTCAAGCAGGAAGACTGGCGGGGGAATGAGAATGCGAACGTGAACTACTCACTCGGCGGACTCATCCTGCATAACAGCGGCGCCATTACCGCGAATTACTGGCTGGAAAACATCTATGGCCATGAGATCGCCGATGCCAACCGTAACGGAGCAATCCATATCCACGACCTCAGCATGTTCTCGGGGTATTGCGCGGGATGGTCGCTTCGGCAGTTGATCGCGGAAGGGCTGGGCGGCGTGAAAAACAAGATCTCTTCGGCTCCACCGAAACACCTGTCGACACTTGTGCAGCAAATGGTGAATTTTCTGGGGATTCTGCAGAATGAATGGGCCGGAGCGCAGGCTCTTTCATCATTCGATACGTATCTGGCTCCGTTTGTTCGTGTCGATAACCTCTCGTACACCGAGGTGAAACAGAATATCCAGTCATTTATATTTGGCGTGAACACCCCCTCTCGCTGGGGATCTCAGGCGCCGTTCACGAATATAACTCTGGACTGGGTTGTCCCCGAGGATCTCAAAAACCAGCCGGCCATCGTGGGCGGGAAACCTCTGGATGAGCCATACGGGGATTTTCAGCATGAAATGGATATGATCAACAAGGCATTTCTGGAGGTGCTGGTTGAGGGTGATGCCGACGGGCGTGGGTTTGCTTATCCGATTCCTACCTACAACCTCACAAAGAGCTTTAACTGGGATAGTGAGAACGCCGATCTCCTTTTTAGAATTACCGGAAAGTACGGAACCCCCTATTTCCAGAATTTTATCAATTCAGATCTCAATCCCGGTGACGTTCGTTCCATGTGTTGTCGACTACAGTTAGACAAGCGGGAGTTGCGGAAGCGCGGCGGCGGTCTGTTCGGCGCCGATGAATTCACCGGATCGATTGGCGTAGTGACTGTCAATCTGCCGCGAATCGGCTATCTGTCGACTACCAAAGAAGATTACTATGCACAACTCGATCACTACATGGATATCGCCCGGGATTCACTGGAGGTTAAGCGCACTGTCATCACTAAGCTCATGGACCAGGGCCTCTTTCCCTATACCCAGCGATACCTGCGACACTGGAATAACCATTTTTCCACGATCGGATTGATAGGAATGAACGAGTCTGTCGTGAATTTCATGGGCAAGGATCTCACCGATCCAGAATGCCGCGAATTCGCGATCGAGGTTCTCGGGCATATGCGGGATCGATTGGTAACCTATCAGGAAGAAACCGGACACCTGTACAATCTCGAGGCAACTCCCGGGGAGGGGACTTCGTACCGGCTCGCGAAGACCGATCGGGAGCGTTTCCCCGGAATGGTCATTCCAGGCGGATCAAATCCGTACTACACCAATTCGACCCAGTTACCGGTGAATGCAACCGACGACATTTTTACCGCGTTGGAAATGCAGAATGACGTTCAGAAGAAGTACACCGGGGGAACGGTTTTCCACGGATTTCTCAGTGAGTGCATTGACGACGTGACGGTCTGCAAAAAGCTGGTTCGGAAAATAGCCGAAAACTACCAGGTGCCCTACTTCACCGTTACGCCTACTTTCTCGGTGTGCGCGCTTCACGGATACCTGAAAGGCGAACAGTTCTCGTGCCCCAATTGCGGTGAGGAAACGGAAGTGTATACTCGTATTGTAGGGTATTATCGTCCCGTTCAGAACTGGAATCTTGGCAAAAAGTCCGAGTACAAGGAGAGAACGTCCTTTGCATCCTCCGCCGAACCCGGAGCGAACTCGAAATTCAACGATGCAGTGACCGACAGTCCCGAGGGGGTTGCGTGCGAAACCGCATAGAGGGCCTGGGCGGCTGGATCAAAAATTCTTTCATTGATTTCCCGGGGACGGTTTCGACCGTCCTTTTCTTTTCCGGATGTAACCTTCGGTGCCCCTACTGCCACAATCCGAATCTTGCCGAAGGTCGGGAGAATATCGCGGATCGCTCTGATGAAGTCTGGTCGTTTTTGGAGAAACGGCGGGGACTTATCGAAGGAGTTGTCCTCAGCGGGGGAGAGCCGACGATTCATTCGGAGATACTTGAACTCATTCCCGAGATTCGCCAACTGGGATATCGCATCAAGCTCGATACCAACGGACTCCGTCCCGAGGTGATTGAATCCGCGGCGTCCGATTACCTTGCGCTCGATCTCAAAACACTGCCGAAATATTACGGTGAATACCTTGACTGCTCAAGAAGCGACATTTCCGACAGCCTGGAGCGTTCCATCGAACTGGTTCGTCGCGCCGGTGAAAACGGAGAGATCCGGATCACGGTCGCCCCGGAAATAGTGAACCACGAACGCATACGAGAGATGGCAAAGCTGGTTTCAGGAGTCAATGTCGTATACCTCCAACCGCTCAACCAACAAGTTCCCCTCCTCGATCCGTCGTACAACACGGCGCCCGATATTCCCGAGGAAGAGCTTCTGGTGTATCGTGGGATTTTCAGGGAGTCCGGGGTTGATTGTCGGATTCGGAATCGGGAGGATGGGAGGTGACTTAGGTTATCCGGGGAGATACCTTGAGCATTTTTCTAAGTTAAGATCGTGCAACAGCTTACGCAGAATGCCGTGAGTTGATTGCGAAACTTGGGTTAAGACTATGCGCCGTGATGGATACCAGCCTCGGCGCAGAGGGATACCGGTACGGTGTCTTGCGAAGCCTCCCTTTATGACTTGGTATAACGGAGTGCGATCCCTAAGGACTGCAGACGAGGCGAGAAGGCCGGTATGGCACGGCTGTTTTTTCTGAATTTTTCAAATATTTGCCAATGCTGTAGTTATATTATCTCTAAGGCTGTTTTAAGAAGGGAAAAAGAATGAATTCAAGGATATCCATTGATCCCGCGGTCTGCCACGGGAAACCGGTGATTAAGAATACAAGAGTATTGGTCAGCAACATTTTGAGCGATTTGGCGGTCGGGCTTTCCTATGACGAGATTATTGGAAATTATCCAAACATTGAGGTTGAGGATATCCGTGCGACTCTGGAATTTGCCAGCGAACTCGCCCGGTTTGAGAGCATGCCTCTGGAGACTAGCAATCAATGAGGTTTTTCCTTGATGAGAATTTCCCCAAAAAGGCGGTAGAAATCCTCGAAGCCGCAGGACACGAGGTATTCGATATCAGGGGGAGTGTCCATGAGGGGGCAGACGATCGGTCCATTTTTGATCTCGCGCAGAAGCACGGCGCCGTATTCTTGACAACAGATAAGGATTTCTACCATACCGTGCCTCGGCTCTATAGGGCACACCACGGGATAATCATAATTGCATTATCTCAGCCTAATGGAACCGCCATTTTGAATCGGTTCAAAAGCGCACTGGGTTTGCTCGATAATCTGCAAATCGAATCCAATGCCTTACTGCTGACAGAAACGCGGCTTTATACCTTGGCATAACTGTCTTCACCGGCAGGGAAGAATAATCCTGTTCCGACCTCCGTCGAAGGAGTTGTCCTCAGCGGGGGAGAGCCGACGATTCGAAGTATACGAGTGGATGAAGCGGAACGAGTTTGGTGGAAACGTAGCTGAGGCGCGTTTTGTATTGGGTAATCAGCGCTTCGATCAGGCGGTGAAGGAGGAAATGCTGAAACGCGAGATAGAAATCACATTTGCTCAGTAGCGAGGACTTGTCTCTTGAGGAGTGCTCTCCCTCCAACAACGGGAGAGCACTCCGTTTTGGCGTGGAGGAAGGAAATGGAAAAATCGGTAGTATTCAGATTTCGTATTGTGAGTATTGTTGTCGCGGTGATCGTGTATCATGCCGGGGTGATCTCAGCGCAGGTCTGGCAATCGGCGGGAGGACCCGAGGGCGGTGGTGTCATGAGCTTGGAGCAGGGGGCGAACGGTGTTGTCTGGGCCGGAACCTACATGGGCGGACTCTACCGGTCTGACGACACATGCAAGACCTGGCACTATGTTGAAACATTCCTTCCCGTTACCGTACACACGCTTGCCGTTCAGGGGGATACCGTCTTCGCGGGCACTTGGGGCGCGGGATTGTGGCGTTCGTTTGACGGAGGGCACTCCTGGACTCATGTCTATCCCGGTTTGGATATCCCCCCCGGGGCTAAGCCAAACGCTATGAAAACCGTCGCAATATTAGATGACGTCGTCTGGGCATCGGCAAAGGATGGATTCCCCCTTGTCTCGACCGACTGGGGAGAAACCTGGGAGAACCGCTTTCTGGAAATGGAGTCGGTCGAGTTCTGGGGTCCTGAGCATTACATCATGCACCAGGGTTTTGTGTATGCCGCTTCCAGTAGCCATGGGGTTGCCCGAACAGCCGACTTGGGGAAAACCTGGGAAAAACTCAACAAAGGCCTGACAGACTATAACAGGGTCCGGCGCATAACGATATTCGACAGTGCGTTGATTGTGGGTTTGTACCGGGGAGGGGTAGCGCGTTTCGACTCGGAACTTCATGAATGGAAGGAAATGAACGCGGGGCTATGTGGAGACAGTATACAAGTCAACGCTTTGTATGGTACGAGTGACACTCTATTTCTTGCGAATGTGTGCATAGGCGCCGATGGAAGATCACACCAGTTTCATGTTCGAGACGGTGCATCGAAAGAATGGGGACAAATAGGGATTCCGGGGTTGTATGCTTGGAATCATCCTGACGTATTGCTCAAATCCGGCGGAATTCTTTTCGCCGGTTCATCTGGATATGGAGTCCGAAAAATCCCTACCATGGATGCATACAGCAAGGGCATTTGTTCACAATTAGTGCTAGACCTGTCGGCAAATGAAAATCAGTCATGCGTCGCCGCCGTCAGCTATTATGGACAGGCCTTTCAGGGATGCGGGGAAATGCAACTAAACTGGCGCGAAATGACGGTGGGTAATAAAGGAAGACTGTATGCTGTTGACGTATGCGGTGATTCAATGGTTGTTGCTGGGTCTGACGGGGTGTACCTTAGTGTGAGTTTCACGGATCCCGATAATCTCCTTGACAACTATACCTCTCCCAGGGGATGGTCCAGGGGCCTCGCAATCGCGGTGGCAATGCATGGCGGGCACATCTTCGCCGAGATGGACGGCTGTTTACAGAGGTATTCGTTCGCGACGAAATCATGGGAGATCGTACAAGCGTCTACGATGGGAACTCATCTGGAGAAGTTTTTCTTTCACGAATCAGGCCGGCGGCTTTTTGTCGGACGAGCAGGCCAGTTGTATTATTCCGATAATGTGGGAGAAAAATGGCGCTCCATGCTTCCGCAGGTGTATGTCAATACTATGTCCGGCGACGAGCGCCTGCTGCTTGCCGCGGGAAATGAAACAGCCATCCATCTTTCGTACGATAACGGAGACACTTGGGAAGAACCTCGATCCACTCGAATGCAGGGCCTGAGCGCTCTCGCGATAAAAGACGGTATCGTGTTCGCGGGCCACAAAGGGAGCGGCGTTTTCGTGTCATTCGATACGACCCGTACGTGGCATGGTATCAATGAGGGATTGCGGCACATGGTGGTCACCAGTCTTGCCCTCACTGATTCCATGCTTTATGCCGGGACTATCGGTACAAGTATATGGCAGCTTCCCCTGTCGGAGATCGAAATACTGAGAAGCCAAATCTCGCGGGTGGGTAAGTCCTTACCGAAGCCCACCAACCGATTGTCCGACCGCCCAACGGACATCGCCGTGTATGATCTGCGAGGTCGTCTAGTTCAACGCAACAACGGCTCATTCCGTCCATCCGGTTCGAATGCCCTGTACATTATCGAAACAGTGGAACGAAAGCAGAAAACTATCAAAATACGGGTCGAGTGACGTGATAGGGGAGGCTGTGTAAAAAGTCATCACCCATCAGGTAACAGGCAAAATGAAGTTGCGGTAACCATTCCGGCTTAAATCAGGAACATGTTCCTTGAGCTATCGGGAATAATTCGGCTTAGGAAGGATGGTTCAATAAACGCTTTTGCCTGGGGAGTTTCGGGTGGGGTGAGCACGTTTTTGATGCCCTCGTGCTTGAGGACATGTTTGAGCGGCATGAGAGCACCGTCGCGATCGTGGATGAGATACTTGCAGGGATACTCGGGATGATCCTGAAGGTGCATGGAGAAGTTGCGAGCTTGCTGTTTCATCCACCGTTTGTTCGGGCTGTGGGTGGTGCCGGCATAAAAGACGGTGCGGGAGCCGTGGTGGAGGAAGAACAGGCTGTAGAGCCGCACAAAGCCGTGCGGGGTTGAGATATCGGTGGTAATAAAATCACAGGCCCAGGTGACCTTCATATTGATCCGTATGAACTCCGACCATTTGAGCCCGAACCTCTTGCCGCCAATGGGAAACCCATGCTCCCGCAACACCCGCTTGACCGTATTTGCGGATACATGATGTCCGAGCTTTTCAGCTCGCCCTGAATGGAGCGGTATCCCATCTGTTTTTCCGAGGCGAGACGCACAATATGGCAACTGCATCGGGAGAAATGGGCGGCCGCCCGGTCTTGGCACAAGCGTTGTTGTAGAAGAACCAAACGCCGGATTTCAACTCCCGAAACCATCGCATAATCGTGGCCGGGGTGACCAGATTTATGGTCTGGCCCAGATTGTTCTTGATTTCATGACCGGCCAGAGCGATTTTAGCTTTATCGGATGTTGTGTACGTAATCTTTTCAGGCAGTTTTGCCATGAGAATTTCGATCAGAACGGCATAATCCATTGGGGAATTCGGATTTCGGATTGCATTTTTCTGTGTGGCTGGTGGTAGGTCATTGGTCGGGCAAAGCATTTCGGCCTTCTGTCCGGCTTTCTTGAGTTGTGGGTGGTGACGTGTCACGGATGCGGTGGACTAATGTCTGAGGAATAACCCGCGGATCTCCCGTTACGCCTGAACGTGCATAAGATTCTGGTAATCCGTGATATTTCCGTTCAGATTTGCGGACAATGCGAGGAATGCCAGTTGTCCAACACTGTGATGGGACGAGTTGATGAAATAAATGGCAAGATTCGGGACCGAGAGACGGAACTTGAGGTGGTGCGCCACGCAACAGGATGTCTCTATAGCGAACGGGTGTCGTATGAAAACTCTTGAGGAAATCCGAAGAATCCTTAATAATCGAAGTAGTGACTTGCAACAGGAATACGGCATTACCCGACTTGCGGTATTCGGCTCAGTGGTCCGAGGAGAGGCTAATGAGGACAGTGATGTTGATATTCTTGCGACCTTTGCTCAACCTGTAGGGCTTTTGAAACTTATCTCGGCAGAATACTACTTGAGCGACCTTCTTGAAGCCAGAGTTGATTTGGTACCCAACGATGATATCCGTCCAGAGCTTCGTGAACCGATCCTAAGAGAAGCCGTTGAGATATGAAACGAGATGTTACGCTGTACTTGTCGGACATACTGCTGCGTCCTTTTTCAACGAAGCGGAAATAAGGGGAGGATGTGTTTGCTGCTCTTGGACAGACCCTTGCGGGTAGGTACCTGATTGCGTTTTTTATTCACAAAAGCGATAATATGGCATTGATCCTTTCAACACGAGAAATGACCAAACGAGAGAGAAAACTGTATGCCAAAAGGTAAGTCGTGTATATCCAAAGCCGTGTCCTGTGCAAAAACCCATTACGCTGATAATCTTGTCGTGCACATTGAGCATTCGAATGGCGGATATGAGATCGCAG
>CAYFVL010000110.1:0-16999 GCA_964346405.1 uncultured Fibrobacterota bacterium | reverse complement strand
AGAAAGCCGACTTGAGATCAAGCGAGAATGGAGAGGTTATTTCGTTACGACTCCTAACCATACTTCGAAGTCGAAATCGTGCAACAGCTTACGCATAATGCCGTGATTGTCGAGGTCGGGTTAAAGTCGCTCTTCCAAGCTTTGTCCAGGAAGAAGACCATTTGTTTTCTCCTGGAAATCCCACGTCCACTAAAATCCATGCCGTCCCCAATTCCGGAAGAGAACTGTTTACTCTGAAGAAGCCGCAGGCCAATGCGCCGCGTCGTTTACGAAGATTTGGTCTTTCGAATACGCAATCTTTGTCAATAATGAAAACCGTTTTCATGTTTTCCAATGCATGTGCCCATTCTGCAATACCGGCGATGCCGGCACGGTATTTGAATTATGCGACATCATGATTGCAGATATTCCTGAGTCCGGTGACAATAAAAAGGAGTCGGCCATGGACCGTGAATACTTCAAAATGGAGTTGGATCGTGCATATCACCGCATCGCGGCCGATATCAAGTTTTATCAGTCCGAAGGAACGGAATCCTACGTCACCGCGAAGCGGTTGTTGCTTTTCTTCATCGCGGGCCGGCTCCGAATTGTATTAGACAAAATCCAAAGACTTGCGGAGAACAGTGGTTTTGCCATAACCGATGAGACCGTTTTGGGATCCGGGGAAAAAAACAACCTTCCGTTTCAGACAACCGAATACTTGCACGTCGATGATGTGGCCGATATCGCGGTAAAGAAAGCAGAAGCCGATCATTGGTATTATTCCACACTGGCATCTCTGGATAAAGATTTCGAAACGGGGGCTTTTCATTCCTTGCTTGCAGCCGCATCGAAAAAACTCGCATCGGAGACCAGGCGGGAAGCTTACAGAGTCCATCGGAAAGAACAGGAATTGTCGACCTGGACCGTGTAAAGAATGTCGGTTGGATATTACGAAGCACAAATGGAATCCGAGGCGAGATAATCAGCTCCACCGAATGCCGTGAGTTGATTGCGAAACTTGGGTTAGTCGTAGACACGGCAGGCCTGATGCGTGGGAGGAAATTCCTTGTTGCTGTTGGGTGGGCCGATCGCTTCGATTCCCACAAGAAGCCGCTTTCTCTATCATATGACAAAAGAAAGAATATCACAATCTCCCCAATACGATCCGCTCCCACCGGGGGTATCGGATTACTTTCCGGTTTTTCATTATGAAGATTTCTCGTACTGGCGATAGAATGCCGGGGGAGGTACTGGATGAAGCTGCAACAGATCTCGAAACTTACAAAACCGAATGAGTCAAAGATTGTCCTGCTGGTAATGGACGGGCTCGGAGGAGCACCGGGTCTCGAGGGCGGTATGACGGCTCTGGAGTCGGCTCATACCCCGAATATGGATGCATTGGCAAAGGGCGGAATCTCTGGGCTGCACGTTCCTGTCGCATCGGGAGTTACCCCCGGGAGCGGCCCTTCTCATCTGGCGGTATTCGGATACGATCCCGTAGAATACGAGGTTGGGCGGGGGACTCTGTCGGCCTTGGGAGTGGGCTTTGATCTTCAGCCTTCAGATGTGGCGGCACGCGGCAATTTTTGCACGGTGGATGAAAACGGAGTGATTACGGATCGTCGTGGGGGAAGAATCTCAACTGAGAAGAATCGGGAATTGTGTGAAAGGTTGCGGGAGATTAAAATCCCCGATGTTGAGGTGTATGTGCAGACTGTAAAAGAACATCGTTTTCTCTTTGTCCTTCGGGGCACGGGGCTTGGATCGAATATCGCCGATACCGACCCGCACGAAGTCGGTAACCGACCCCACGAACCGAAAGCCGGTGATGGCGGATCCGAACGCACCGCCGACATTACCCGACAGTTTGTCTCCGCGGCCGGGAAAGTGCTCGGCGACATGCATCCGGCCAACATGATCCTTCTTCGCGGCTTCTCCGAACGCCCGAACTGGCCGACGATGAAAGAGGCGTTCGGGATACGATCCGCCGCGATAGCGGGATATCCAATGTATAGAGGACTGGGAACGCTCCTGGGTATGGATGTTATTGATACGGGCAGTGACCTTCGGGACGAGCTGGATGCCTTGACGGGGGTGTGGAATACGTATGATTTTTTCTATCTGCACGTGAAAGGAACCGACAGTGCAGGTGAAGACGGAGACATTGACCGAAAGGTTCGGGTGATAGAGGAAGTTGACGGCATCGTACCCAGGATTCTTGACTTGGGTCCCGAAGTGATGATCGTGACCGGAGATCACTCGACTCCGGCAGTCATGAAATCCCATTCGTGGCATCCGGTGCCCACGCTGCTCTGGTCCCGCTCATGTCGTCCCGACGGGGTTGAGCGTTTTGGTGAGAGTTCATGCCTTGCCGGAGGGCTGGGGGCACATTTCCCCGCAACGGATATCATGCCGCTGGCACTGGCCAATGCCGGTCGACTCACGAAGTATGGAGCGTAGAAAGATATGCCGGTACAGAACGCCGAAATTGCCGATATATTTTCCGAAGTAGCGGATCTTCTGGACATCCAGGGAGAAAACCAGTTCAGAGTTCGTGCATATCGGACTGCGGCTCGCACCCTCAGCGAACTGCCGCAAAATCTTTCGGATATGGTTGACCAAAACGAGAACCTCAGTGAACTCCACGGAATTGGAAAAGACCTCGCCGGAAAAATAAAGACAATTGTCCAAACGGGGTCTCTTCCGCAGCTCGAGGACCTTCGCGCGAAACATGGCGGTGAATTGAGCACGATGATGCATGTTGCCGGACTGGGACCGAAACGGGTGAAGCAAATTCACGAACGCTTGAAGGTAAACACGTTATCGGATCTGAAAGAGGCCGCCGAGAAGGAAAGAATTCGCGATCTACCCGGAATGGGAGAGAAAACAGAAAAAAGCGTCCTGGAGGGACTGGCGAGGATAGCCGGAACAAGCGACCGCGTAAAGCTTTCCATTGCACGCCAGTTTGTTGAATCCCTCACGCGCAAGCTGGAAGGAACGAAAGGTGTTAAGACCGTAACGGTCGCCGGAAGCTACAGACGAAGAAAAGAAACAGTGGGTGATCTGGACGTACTGGTGACCTGTGAGAAGAATGCGCCGGTTATGGAAGCGTTTACAAAGGGACTGGATATTCAAAAAGTGGTATCCAAGGGTGATACCCGCTCAACGATTCTGTTACGCAAAGGGCTGCAGGTGGATCTCAGGGTCGTACCGGAAAGCGGATACGGTTCGGCGCTTCACTACTTCACCGGGTCGAAAGCGCACAACATTGCCGTGCGAAGGATTGCGGTGAAAAAAAAACTGAAATTGAATGAATACGGACTCTATCGGGGAGACGACCAGATTGCCGGGCGCACCGAAGAAGACGTCTACAACTCGTTGGGGTTGTCATACATTCCTCCTGAAATTCGTGAAAACAACGGAGAAGTGGAAGCCGCGGCCAAAAACGGGTTACCCGGGTTGATTGAATTAAAGCATGTACGAGGTGATCTTCATTGCCATTCCAAGCATACCGACGGCAGGGATTCTATTGAGAAAATGGCTGAAGCGGCAAAGGAACGCGGGTATTCGTATCTTGCCCTCACCGACCACTCTCAGAAAATCACCGTCACCGGCGGTCTGGATGAGAAAAGACTGATGGAGGAACTCAAGGAGATTGATCGCCTTAATGACAAACTGAACGGCATCCGATTGTTGAAAGGGAGTGAAGTAGATATTCTGGAGGACGGCGGTTTGGATTTTCCCGATTCGGTGTTGGAACGCCTCGACGTCGTCATTGGCGCCGTGCACTCGAAATTCAAATTGTCGCGAAAGGAACAGACCGAGCGAGTGCTGAAAGCGCTGTCGAACAAGTACCTCACCTTTCTGGCCCACCCGACTGGGCGGCTCATCGGCTCACGGGAGCCCTACGATATCGATATGGATCGGATTATTCGTGCCGCGGCGGACGAAGGTTGTTTCCTGGAGCTGAACGGGAATCCCGATCGTCTTGACATAAACGAAAATTACTGTCGGAGCTGCAAAGATAACGGAGTAAAAGTGGTGCTGAATACGGATGCGCATTCCACCATGGACCTGCAGTTCATGGAGTATGCCGTGGGACAGGCACGTCGCGGATGGCTTGAACCCGATGATGTTGTAAACACAAAAAGCACAAAGAAACTCACGAAGTTATTACATCAGAGAAGATGAGTTGGAATCGAAGGTATTCACCATTGCGAATGCTGTCGGATTCGATGCAGAGGAATCTTTAGTTTGCCGGCATTGCCGGCTGAGGGAGAGAATTACAATGGGATGGGATATAGCTTTTGCCGCTCTGGTAGGGATCGCAGTCACGGCCGTTTACGCTATGAGGTTTCGGAGCACTGCTTCGATTGCGCAAACCCTGGCATTTTTTCTCGCGGTATTCCTGACTGCCTGGGCTGGAGGAATCTGGGTCACTCCGCCGGGCCCCACGGTAGGAACAGTCCGTCTTTTTCCATTTATCATGGTGGGCACAATTCTTGCTCTGTTATTGGCTGCCGTAGCACCGCATCGCCATTTCGTGGCGGACCGCGGCAAGGCCGTCGAAGAGCGCACAACCGAGAAAAATGCCAACCGAACGTTGAACGTGTTTTTCTGGTTGCTGTTGATACTACTGATCGGAACGATTATAGCCGGCTACCTCTCTCCTCGGACGGGATACTGACGGCAGAAAGAGTATGAAACAGAATGCCGCCCGTCTGGGGTCGAATTTGGTGCAAGATTCTCAACTGAAGGAATGCCCGTGGAAGCAGACGTACGAGACGATACCGATACCAATGTGGGCGAAACCACCGCCGTCCGCGGAAGTGTGGTCGATGTCCGATTTGAGAACAAACTGCCCGGAATAAATACCTGCCTACGGGGGAAAACGAAAACTGATGCTCTCATTGAGGTCAGTGCCTTGCTCGACGATAAAACTATTCGTGGTATTGCGCTGACGTCTCTGCTGGGATTGGCGCGCGGAGATTTGATCGAGGATACCGGGGGGCCGATTACCACCCCGGTCGGTTCGGAACTCCTCGGCCGTGTGTTCAACGTGTTTGGTGAACCGATAGATAAAAAAGAGCCGTTAAAAAACGTTCGCCGGGAACCGATTTATAACCCGGGGGTTCCAATTAGCGGGCGAACAACGTCGACCGAAATTTTCGAAACCGGTATCAAGGCTATCGATTCGCTTGCACCGCTGGAACGGGGTGGAAAAGCCGGGCTCTTCGGTGGTGCAGGGGTCGGGAAAACGGTTCTTATAATGGAGATGATCCATAACATGGCCGGATTTCATGAAGGAGTAAGTCTCTTTTGTGGAATAGGAGAGCGTTCCCGGGAAGGTGAGGAGTTGTACCGTGAGATCAAGGATGTAGGTGTACTTGACAAAGCCGTTATGGTGTTCGGTCAAATGAACGAACAACCGGGTGCGCGTTTTCGAGTCCCTCACACCGCGCTCACCATGGCAGAGTATTTCCGGGATCGGGAACACAAAGATGTCTTGCTGCTTGCCGACAATATCTTTCGTTTTGTTCAGGCCGGTATGGAAGTGTCAGGTCTTTTGGGGCGACTCCCTTCGCGCGTCGGATACCAACCGACCCTGGCAACCGAACTATCCGAGCTGCAAGAGAGAATATCGAGTACGCCTGATGGGGCGATTACCTCAATCCAGGCGGTCTATGTTCCCGCCGACGATTTCACGGACCCGGCAGCCGTACACACCTTCGGTCATCTATCCGCCTCCGTGGTACTTTCGCGCAAACGTGCCGGTGAGGGTCTATATCCCGCAATGGATCCATTACAGTCGCAATCAAAGATGCTCACCCCTCATATTGTAGGAGAACGGCATTACTCGGTCGCGCAACAGATCCGTCAGACGCTTTCCCAGTATGAAGAATTGAAAGATATTATCGCCATGCTTGGAATGGAAGAGCTTTCGAGTCAGGATAAAAAAGTTGTAAATCGTGCAAGACGCCTGGAAAGATTCCTGACCCAGCCATTTTTTACTACCGAACAGTTCACCGGAACCCCCGGGAAACGGGTATCTCGCGAACAGACAATAGAGGGTTGTGAGCGAATACTCGACGATGAATTCGAGGACAGATCTGAAAAAGCGTTATACATGATCGGTACCATAGACGAGGTCGGGGGAAAATGAGAGTAACCGTGACTACCCCGGGCGGAGAACGGCGAAGCGGAACGGCAAGCAAGGTCTCTTTTGAGGGAACCGGCGGATACCGAACATTTCTGAAACGTCATATCGATTGCGTCTCGGGTCTGGTCCCGGGGGTTCTCGAAGTTGCATGGGAAGAGGGCAGGGAAGAGTTTGCGGCTGTTGATGAAGGAGTTGTGATCAAGATTGGGGATCGAGTATCCATTTCAACACGTCAAGTGGTGTGGGGAACCGAATTAGGGACACTCGAACGCGCGGTGGAGGAGCAGATTCTGAAAATCGGCGAACGGCGGAAACGCACCCGATCGGCTCTTACCCGATTAGAACGGGATTTCTCGAAAAGCATTTACGAGTACCAAAAAGCTTCGCGAGAAGCCGGATAGGGGACTCGCCGTGAAAAATGGAAATCATGATCGGGATTTTGCCCGTGAGATATCCCGAAAAGAGCATCGAAGACTCCGGGGCCGCCGTAAAAGACATAAGTCTCTGTGGTTTGGGTTCGGGTATTTCGGTATTGTCGGATGGCTGGTCATGATTCCGACCGTACTGGGACTTCTGCTCGGTATCTGGCTTGATCGAATGTTTCCGGGGGATATCTCCTGGACACTGACATTTCTGATTGTGGGCCTTGTGATCGGGTGTCTGAACGCCTGGCAGTGGATAACGCGTGAGCAGCATAGAATCGAAAAGGAAAGGAATGAGGAGTGAATCCAGCGGTCGTTCGGTCGGTAATCTTCGGTGCCCTTGCGGGCCTGCTCATAGGAGCGGTTCACTTCTACGGTTTGTGGCTCACGGTACGTCGGGTGCCAACGACCCGGCACCCCAAAACACTTGTCGGCGTCAGTTTTGTCGTTCGTCTTCTGATCCTTGGGAGTGCATTTGCGCTGGTGGGCATGGTCTGGGGGCCACTTGGATTGCTCAGTGCCCTGATTACGCTTCTCATTGCCCGAATTGCGGTTATAAGGGTAAAAATGAGACCGGTAGAGAACAAAACGGAAAGTACGTAGCGGAATGGAAAACATATCTCCCGATACGATTACCCTTTTCCGGTTGGGCCCTCTCGTGATCAATGCGACTATCGGATACACATGGGCGGTAATGGCTCTTCTGGTCCTTATAAGCTGGTTGGCAACGAGGAATCTGACAACGGGTACGGAAATTTCGAAATGGCAGAATGCACTGGAGGCAATAGCAGCGTACATTCGATCAGAGGTCGGGGATATTACAGAAGACAAGCCTGAGAGATACCTGCCGCTGCTGGGTACACTTTTCCTGTTTGTATCTCTGTCGAATTTTCTCGCGTTCGTTCCCGGCTATCATCCTCCAACCGGCTCTCTGTCGACTACCGCTGCCCTGGCCCTGTGTGTGTTCGTAGCGGTTCCCGCTTACGGAATATATAAGATAGGAGTACGCTCGTACTTGAAACAATACATTCAACCGGTATTCTTCATGCTGCCGTTTAACATTCTTTCGGAATTCTCGCGTACTCTTGCCCTTGCGGTGCGGCTTTTCGGAAACGTTATGAGTACAACTCTTATGAGTGCGGTTCTTCTCTCCCTGGTTCCTTTTTTCGTACCGGTTATTATGGAGATCTTTGGATTACTGATTGGACAAATACATGCGTATATTTTCGCGGTTCTCTCGGCGGTATATATTGCTTCCGGAGCCCGTGGATGACCAGAAACGATTGTAATGACGGCATATCTGCCGATGGAAAGGAGTCGAATGAATGGATAATTTGACAATTATCGCCGCGGTCTCGATACTGAGTGCCGGTTTATGTATCGGAATCGGAGCTATCGGACCTGCTATTGGCGAGGGGCTGGGACTGGCACGGGCACTGAGCGCAATGGCTCAGCAGCCGGATGAAACCAATACCATCACGCGAACATTGTTTGTGGGGATGGCGATGGTGGAGTCCACGGCAATTTATTGTCTGGTCATAGCTATTATTATTCTTTTTACCAATCCATACTGGGCGTACTTCCTTGAGAATGCCGGAGGGTGATAGATATGGGCGTCGACTTTGTCACACTGGCGGCACAGGTCGTCAACTTCCTGATCCTCGTAGCAATTCTATGGTTTCTGCTGTTCAAACGAGTTCTGAAGGCAATGGATGAGCGCGAAAATCGGATTGCGTCCACGATTGACAGAGCCGAAAAACGCGCAAGGGAAACGGATGAGGAACGAAAATCTCTCCGGAAGAAACACGAGGAATTCGAAGAACAGCGGGAAAAAATGATGGCGAAGATGCGGGATGAAGTTGAGAGTGAACGCAAAAAACTCGAGAAGACGGCGCGAAATGAAGTCGATGAGCAACAGAAAAAGTGGGAAACCGCAATGCGCAGCCGACAGGGACGCATTATTTCTGAATTGCGCAGAAAGGCGGCGCTGGAGGCAGTCGAGTTGAGCAGTCATATTTTGCGGGATTTGGCGAATGACGACCTCCGGACAAGATCTGTTGAGCAGTTTCTTGTTCGTGTCGGGAAAAAAACGGGAAAAGACGGTGAAGATTTACGCGACTTATTGCGGGAGAAAAACAAATCTTGTGTAATTGCCGCCCCCCAGGAATTGAGTGAAAGCGAGCGGAAAAAGATCGAGTCCGGGTTGAAGGACATCGCCGATGGTGGCGTTTCCATTCAGTACGATGTGGATCCCGAATTGATCATGGGGCTTGAAATCCGCGTTGATGGAAAGCGGCTTACCTGGGCCGTCCCCGATTATCTTGAACGAGTTTCCGAGAAACTCGAACATGCCTTGCGGGAATCATATTCCCGGACCGGAGCGAAGGACAGCAACCAGGGCAAAGACCGGCAGGGCGATCGGAATGTAGACAGGAAAACTGAAGAATCCGGACCAAAATAGGTGAGTTGCGGGACACGGCCGACTAAAGCCGGCGTGAGGTAGGAGTGAATATGACGGATTCCCGTGAATCGGTGATCGAAAGAGAATTTGGTAAACCTTTTGAGGGCGTATCAGAGGCTATCGAGGGCTTTACCTATACACCCGAAGTCTCCGACTACGGACAAGTGCTTTCCGTGGGGGAGGGGGTGGCTCAAGTATCGGGGCTTCCCGGCGTTAAATACCAGGAGCAGGTGGCCTTTCAGGGGGGCGGGGTCGGCATGGCATTCGACCTGTCTCCCGATAAGGTTGCCGTAGTTATGCTGGATAAGACAAAAGTCAACGTCGGCGCTGTAGCCAGGCCACTGGGCCGAGTAGTGGACGTGCCGGTTGGGGAATCCATAATCGGTCGCGTTATGGATCCACTGGGGCGACCCCGTGATGATCGCGGTCCGCTGGACATTAAAGAACGACGAGAGGCCGAACGTGACGCTCCAGCGATAATGGACCGTGATCCGGTGACCGAACCACTGCAGACCGGAATACAGGTTATCGATTCACTTATACCGATTGGGCGGGGGCAACGAGAGTTGATTCTGGGCGACCGGCAGATCGGCAAAACCGCTATTGCACTTGACACAATTTTAAATCAAAAAGGAAAAAATGTTCTCTGTATTTACTGTGCGGTCGGACAAAGTGCGTCGGCTACGGCGCGGGTCATCTCGGATCTTGAATCGAGAGGCGCAATGGATTATACCGCCGTGGTTGTGACTACGGGTGAAGATGCTGCCGCCATGACCTTTATCGCGCCCTATGCGGCCATGAGCATGGGTGAATACTTCATGGAAAACGGCCGGGACGTACTCGTTGTGTTTGACGATCTGACGCGTCACGCACGTGCCTACCGGGAAATGTCGTTGCTGCTTCGAAGGCCCCCTTCCCGTGAGGCTTACCCCGGCGACATTTTTTACATTCACTCACGTTTGCTGGAACGCTCCACACATTTGAGTGAAGAAAAAGGAGGCGGTTCCCTTACGGCACTCCCAATTATCGAAACGCAAGCGCAGAATGTTTCCGCATACATTCCCACAAACCTGATCTCCATAACGGACGGGCAGATCTATCTGAATCCTACGATGTACCAGCAGGGAATCCTGCCCCCGACGGACGTGAGTCGATCGGTTTCCCGGGTTGGCGGGAAAACGCAGCTTCCGGCCTATCGGGCCGTAGCCGGCGATTTACGATTGTCCTATTCCCAATTCGAGGAACTCGAGGCGTTCGCACGGTTTGGCACCCGTCTCGATGAAGAAACAAAAGCAGCGCTGGAGCGGGGTAAGCGAGTTCGTGAGGTTTTCAAGCAACCACAATACGGCACCATTCCCGTTCCCGAACAAATTGCCGTACTTGTATCCGTTAATGCCGGGGTTTTCGATTCAATTGCATTGGACAAAATGACGGAAGCCAAAATGAAGGTGCGAGAGGTAATGCGACGGAGCGGCAAGGAAATCGGTGATAAGATCCATGCGAAAGAGAAACTTTCCGACCAGGATACGGAGAAGATTGTCTCGCTGGCGAAGAAGGCAATCAATGGCATTGACGATTCGGAGGGCAATGGAGGTCGGGAGCCCCATCAGAACAGTAATGCACGCGAAAATGTTGGAGATCTCAAAAGCGAATAGTATGACAGGGAAAGGAATGATCATATTGATCGAATTCCTTAATCAATAATCAATGAAAAATTATGGAAAAACTGCAGACTATCGGCAAGAAGATAAACAGCACGAAACAGATGCAGAGCGTGGTGAAAACCATGAAGTCGCTCGCTGCCGTCAATATCAGACAGTACGAATCAGCAGTTGAATCGCTTCGCGAGTACAGTGAGACGGTAACCGCGGGGCTTCGGGCTGTACTTGAGCAGAATCGAAACGAGCTGTCTCGTATGAAGGTGGATCCTCGTCGGGGGCTGGGATTGATCGTAATCGGTGCGGAACAGGGTATGGTCGGTCAGTTTGACGATGTTGTTTTGCGGAAAACAAACGAGTACATAAATTCAACCGGCGTAGCACTCACAAAAATTCGAGCAATTTCACTTGGGGAGAGAATCGCTACGGGACTTGGCGATCAGAATATCGAACTTGCCGCTAAGATCCCGATACCTGGATCAATCGAGGAAATCGCATCGAGCCTTCACGAATTAGTTGAAATCATGGTGCGTTGGGCGGGGGAAGAGGGCTTTGGACGAATAGCGGTGATCTATAATCGCCCCAAATCGGGTACTTCCTACGAAGCGGTGTCCGCTCGGCTGATTCCTCTGAGCCGGGATTGGGTGGCTTCGTTGTTGAAGGAGCCGCGGCCCACGCCGACCATACCACTAATCCACGGCAAGTGGCAAGAAGTCTACGGCGCACTGATTCGGGAGCATGTTTTTGCTTCTCTTGTGAAAGCCATCATTGAGTCCCTGGCCGCCGAAAACGCTTCTCGATTGGCCACCATGCAGGCTGCGGAAAAGAACATCAAAGAGCACCTTGAGGATCTCACCGCACGTTTCAACCGGCAACGTCAAAGCTCCATTACTTCGGAATTGTTGGATATAGTGGCCGGATTTGAGGCTTTGACAAAGAAATGACAAACTCGATAGTTATTCACTTGTAGAATGGGCAGGCTGGAAATGGAATCCGTACTTACAGTGACCATGAATCCGACGATAGACGTGTCCGCGCATGCATCCCATGTGATCCCCGATCGAAAGCTTCGATGCAAACAAGTCGTTTACGAACCTGGAGGAGGCGGGATCAATGTCGCGCGTGTGGTACAGCGGCTTGGTGGTAAAACAGTTGCTCTCCACGCATCGGGCGGAGTTCTGGGGAGGATCTTACGTAAGATGCTGGATACCGAGGAACTGAAACACATTCCCGTCGAAATCGAAGGTACCACTCGGGAAAGCATAATGTTTGTCGACGATTCCACGGAACAACAATTTCGGTTTGCATTTCCCGGCCCGGAACTGTCCGAATCGGAGTGGATGGCTTGTCTGGACAAAATCGACAGTATGGATCCGGCACCGAAATATGCGGTTTTCAGCGGGAGTCTACCCCAAGGTGTACCTGATGAGTTCTACGGCATGGCCGGCGAGCAGTGCAAAAAAAGGGGAACAAGAATTGTGGTCGATACGCCGGGAACCGCACTGATCAAAGCGGTTCAAAAGGGGGTATACCTCATAAAACCGAATATACGAGAGCTGCAGGATCTTGTACAGGCGGAACTCTCGAGTGAAGATGAAATAAAGAGAGCGGCTCGCGACCTGATCGGCAACGGCGAAGTCGAAGTTGTGGTGGTTTCACTCGGCGCCGGCGGGGCTTTTGTGGTTACCGCCGACGGCACACGTCGGTATGAATCCCCTACGGTACCGATCAAAAGCAAAGTGGGAGCCGGAGACAGTATGGTGGGGGGAATTGTGACCCGGCTTTCCATGGGTTTCGAAATAGATGATGCGGTGCGATACGGCCTCTGCGCGGGGGCGGCTGCCGTTATGACTCCCGGTAGTGAATTATGTCATCGTGACGATGTGGAACGTTTGTGCGGCAGATATGAATAAATCGCGAGTATTGGGCCGGACATTCGTCGGCGATAAAATCAGTCCTTCCCTGGACCCCGGATACATGAGAAGTCTGCGGAACTTCGGTTGTTACACAATACGGCTTGATCAATTGAGACTCGGTATCGATCATATTCACGGCGCGCAGTGCGGAACGTAATATTCTGCGCGATGTCATCTCATTCCGTCCGTTAGGACCGGAAAACAATGCCCGATTTCGAACAGGGCATTCACTCGAAACTGCAAAAATTCTCCCAATATCGAAACAGCCGGTTCTATACCGAGAAACCTTCCAGGATGAATGGGGGAATCGACGATGGGATGCCGGCATTTTTATTGCGATGGTAGACACAACGATGGTGAATTCGAGGATACGTCCGATAAGACCCATGCCCTGAACACGCGTGTGACGGTCCGTTTTCGGGCGTGCGCAAATAAAACTGTTTGATGGAGACTAGGTGATGCTAAATTTGATTCCCTGGAAAGTTTTTCTACGATACGCGTCCCGCAGGCATGGATTCATTGATCCCATACTTCTGTTGAATCAGTTCAATCGTTTCTCTCGACCAAGTGAACTGGTTGCCCCTACGGAGCTTCTTCGTGCCGGAGCCACGCTCCATGCTCGTGGATTACTTAATAGTCAAGCTATACAACACAATCTGGACTGGCTATGGCCATATTGGGTCGAGGAGCAGTTCAATCCGTCCAGTCCCTCGTTTATTCCCCGGGCTTTTTCGATAACTCACATAAATCTTACTCACAGAAACTGGACCGCCGTAGGGGTCCCCGGTTTCAATGGTATGCCGGTGGTGGATCCCCGAGGACTGGTAATGCCGTTTCGCGACGGCTGGTCCATTGACGCATGGCTGATCACCGATGATGGAAGGGATTTGTTCCCCTCCCGTGCGACTGATGCCGAGCAGGAGTTAACCTCGGATATCGTTCCGTCGGTTCGTACCGTGTGCAGAAATAAAAACCTGTATCTGAAGACAACAACCGATGTCGGACTAAAATCGCAGTCATATGAATCCCGCACCATCATTGAGGCTGAGAGCGACGCGATCGGATGGCTGGTGATTTCATTGCGCCCCTACAATCCTGAGGGTATCAGTCTGGTTCACCAGATCGAAACTCTCGGAGATCTGGAGGGATGGGTTGTTAATGGCGAAAGCCTCATTAGATTCCGGCGTCCGGCAGACCGAATATCTTACTCCGAGTATCACGATGGAGATGTCTATCGTAAACTGCGTGATGCGTCGGCTTTCCATGATGGTGAGCGCAAAGTAAAGGACGTGGTTGGTCTTGCCACCGGCGCCGCTCTTTTTCGGATTCCCGCTGGAAAAAGAGTTTCAGAAGAAGTGACGGTACCGCTTAAGGGGGAGGACTCGAGAAAGCGGGGGAAAGCCGGGAACAAACCTACGGTTACGTTGCCCGACCCGGAACACGCGTGGCGTGATGCCAGGACCGGGGCGGCGACATTGGAGACTGGCGATCCCCAAATGGATCGTTTATACAAAAGCGCTCTTGAAACCACGATTCTTCACTCTCCAGGCGATGCACTGGCGGGACCGTTTACATATAAGCGATTTTGGTTTCGGGATGCGGTTCTGATCGCCAACGCAATGGCCGGCTGCGGATTGGTCGATCGCGCTCGAATGGTGATCGAGCAGTTTTTCGACCGGCAGACACTCCTGGGCTACTTCGAGTCCCAGGAAGGAGAGTGGGATTCAAATGGACAGGTCCTCTGGGTTCTTCACAGAATTACGCATTTGTCCGGAAGCGCCCCTCCCCAATACTGGAAGGACTATATCGTCAAGGCCGTCAAATGGATTCATCACAAGCGAGATACTCATGCCGCGGGGAAGCCACATGCCGGATTACTACCCGCGGGATTCAGTGCGGAGCATTTGGGCCCGAATGATCACTATTACTGGGACGATTTTTGGGCAATTGCCGGACTTCGGGGTGCGGAGTACCTTCTGAAGGAAATGGGAGACGACGAAAACGCTGAGTTAGCTTCTCAAGTAGCCGAGGAAATGATGGCCGCCGTAGATGTCAGCCTGGACTACGTCGAGAAACGTCTCGGTCGCCCGCTCATGCCTGCATCGCCCTATCGCCGGATGGATAGTGGGGCGATCGGAAGCATTGTGGCGGGATATCCTCTTCAACTGACAATTCCGAATACGCCCAGGATGGACAACACCATTGAATACTTGATGGGCTCCTGCATCATGGAAGGTGGATTCTACCATGACATAAGTCATTCGGGGATCAATCCATATTTAACGCTTCATCTTGCACAGGTCTTGCTGCGAAAAAATGATTATCCCCGAGCGCTTGGGTTGTTTCGTGCAATTGGGGATTTGGCTTCACCGACAGGACAATGGCCCGAAGCGATTCATCCGAAGCTTCGAACAGGATGCATGGGGGACGGTCAACACGTATGGGCGGCCGCCGAGTGGATTCTCATGGTGAAAAACTGCTTTGTACGTGAAGAAGAGACTACCGGGAAGCTTGTTCTGGGCTCTGGGCTTGACTCGCAATGGTTCGGGGATGAGGATCGAATTTCTTTTGGTCCGGCACACACAAAGTTTGGACCAATATCCCTTGAGGTGGTCAGGGATGGAGACTCCAGGAAAGTATGTTGGAAGCCTGAATGGCATACCGACGAGCCGAGACTCGAAATCCGTATACCCGGGACGGAACCGCGGACGGCGACTCGCGGTTCCCGTGAAATCCAGGTGACAGTCGCCGGAGAGAGCGGTAATGGATATATTGATGCTGAGTAATACTTACCTCCCCTTCGTGGGGGGGGTAGAACGATCGATCGATACCTATGTGAACCTGTTGCGAGATCGAGGCAACAGAGTGATACTAGTAGCACCGGAATTTCAGAACATGCCTGAAAGCGAAGAGGATGTGATACGGATTCCGGCTGTACAGAATTTCAACGGAACCGATTTTTCAGTGCAACTTCCCATCCCCGGCCGCTTGACTCATGCTCTAAAAGGGTTTTCGCCGGACCTCGTGCATTCTCACCACCCATACTTGATAGGGGATACGGCTCACCGGCTTGCGGCCAAGTATGAAGTGCCGATTGTGTTTACCTTCCACACCTTCTACGAGCGTTACACTCATTACGTTCCAGGTGATTCCCCCGCAATGAAAAGGTTCGTTGTATCCTTATCGACCGGGTACGCCAATATTTGTAACAGAGTTATTGCCCCGAGTCGAGCAGTAGCCGATACATTGTTAAAAAGAGGGGTTCGAACTCCAATAAAAGTGCTGCCTACTCCAGTCAACCTGGATACTTTGGGGTCGGGCAATGGGATGGCTTTCCGTCGAAAATTTGGAATACCGCCCGGGGCGCCGGTGATCGGATTCGTAAGTCGAATTGCTCCCGAGAAAAATGTCCGGTTCCTGGCTCGTTCAGTGCAGCGGGCGATGAATCTGAATCCCGAAATCTTTTTTGTGGTAGTGGGAACCGGACCTATGGAACATGAACTGAAAGAGATGTTCAAGAATCAGGAACTCTCAAATCGATTCATAATGACGGGAGTGATTGAGGGACAGGCACTCGTGAATGCCTACCATGGAATGGATGTATTTGCGTTTGCTTCTACAACGGAAACTCAGGGGCTGGTGGTAACCGAAGCACTCGCCTGCGGCACGCCGGTTGTGGCTCTCGATGCGCCTGCTGTTACGGAAGTCCTTGACGGAAATTCGTGTGGGCGAGTTGTGCCTGAGGAGGATGAGACTCTGTTTGGGGATATATTGCACGATTTTGTAAATATTCCCCCGGAGGAGAAAACTCGCGTTTCTCAGGAAGCACGACGGGTGGCCGAGCGGTTTTCTGAAGAACTCTGTGTGCAGACTCTGACTGAAGTTTATCGAAGCGTTTGCCGGGAAGGACCGGTATGGAAGCCTCGGGGGCGCCACTCATGGGAAGAAACGATGCGTTTAATCAAATCAGAACTGGATATCGTGGGGAATATGACAAAGGCCGTTGGTGCGGCTATCAGTGACGGCAACTCGAAAAAAAACGGGATCCGGCTATAGATTATTCCGGGCAAGGAGGACAGATGGGCACAATAGCGGTTCTCATTGATGATTATTTCGAAGACTCGGAATACCTTGAGCCGGTAAAAGCGCTGCGGGAGGCGGGGCATACCATTATTCCCGTCGGCTTGCAGGCTGGAAAAGTGGTGGTGGGAAAACGCAATGCCACGAAGGTCGAAATTGTGATGGCGGTGAAAAATGGCGATGTACCGCATTTCTCAGCTCTGCTGATACCCGGAGGGTACTCTCCAGACAAAGTACGTGCGGACCTGCCGGCGGTGAAATTCGTTAACCCAAGTTTCGCAACCAACTCACGGCATTATGCGTAAGCTGTTGCACGATCT
>CAYFVL010000109.1:0-17060 GCA_964346405.1 uncultured Fibrobacterota bacterium | reverse complement strand
GTAAGATGTTGTGCGAGATTGACTTAGAAAAAGCGCAGGGGTATCCGGGGAGATCGTGCAGCAGCTTACGTCCCGCCCGGCGGGACCGTGAGTTGATTGCGAAACCTGGGCCGGCCGGGTAAAAAACAGTTCACTATCATCGGTTCCCCGCATGGGCTTTTCCACGGGGGACACGAAAGGATGCTTCCATGAAACTAATATCTTTCGACGACGGAACTCTTCGCAATTGGGTTTCGGACAACGAGATAGCACAATACGAAGACTCATTGTCGGCGGCGGAAAAAACGCTGCGGGAGGGCTCAGGCCCGGGAGGTGATTTTCTCGGCTGGCTGAACCTTCCCCGGGAGATCAAGTCGGAAGATATACAGGCAGTAAAAGAAACCGCCGACGAGCTTCGCGGCAAGTCCGATGTTTTCATAACTATTGGAATCGGCGGGTCTTATCTCGGAGCCCGCTCCGCCATAGAGTTTCTGAGCCCTGCTTTCGACGACATGCGAAAACCACGAACGCTGTTCGCCGGCCATCACGTGAACTCCGATTTCCTTTCCGATCTCCTTCAACTCATTGAAAATAAAGATGTTACCTTGAATGTTATCTCCAAGAGCGGCACAACCACCGAACCCGGGATCACGTTCCGCGTGCTTCGACAATGGATGGAGAAGAAATACGGACGCGATGGAGCATCGCAACGAATTGTGGCGACAACGGATCCGGAAAAGGGAGCGCTCAGGAAACTGGCCGGTGATGAAGGGTACAAAACCTTCTCCATACCTGCCGATGTCGGAGGGCGATTCTCCGTGCTCACGCCGGTCGGACTCCTCCCGATAGCCGTTGCCGGTATCGATATCGAAGCGATGGTATCCGGGGCACGAGAAGCCCTTGAGTACTGCGGTGGCGCGGCCGGTGACGGCAATCCGTCGGCCCGCTATGCCGCGATTCGAAACATTCTCTTTCGGAGAGGCAAAAATCTTGAGGTACTTGCCACGTTTCAACCACAACTGCACTTTGTGGCCGAATGGTGGAAACAACTGGCCGGGGAGAGCGAAGGGAAAGACGGTACCGGCATTTTTCCGGCTTCGGTCGACTACACAACGGATCTTCATTCGCTCGGCCAGTGGATGCAGGAAGGCGTACGGAACGTCTTTGAGACATTCATCCGCTTGAAAAACACCCAATCCCGTGTGGATGTTCCGTTTTTCGAGGACAACCTGGATGGACTTAACTATCTGTCGGACAAGAGCTTCGAACAAATCAACGAGAATGCATATCAAGGAACTCTTCTGGCTCATTTGGACGGTGACGTACCGGTTTCCACCATTACCGTCGAAAACAGGTCACCGGAATCAGCAGGACAACTTTTCTATTTCTTTGAGAAGGCAATTGCCCTCTCCGGTTATGTTCTCCGCGTGAACCCTTTCAATCAGCCCGGAGTAGAAGAATACAAGCGGAACATGTTTGCCCTTCTACAGAAGCCCGGTTTTGAAGAACAGGGTAAGTCATTGAAAAACAAGCTGCTGGGTCTGGGGTTATGAAGTCATATCGAAAGGTCTTGACGCTCAACATTCCAAAGCGCCGTGACTACATAAACATCACTCCCGCGGTCGTGGATGCACTGCGGGAGAGCGGCATCAAAGAAGGAATGTGCCTGGTTAATGCGATGCATATAACCGCGAGTGTGTACATCAACGACGATGAACCGGGATTATTGAAAGATTACGACGACTGGTTGGAATCGCTTGCTCCCCACGAACCGGTAAGTCACTATCGCCACAATGGTTACGAAGACAATGGTGACGCACACCTTAAACGTCAGATTATGGGACGCGAGGTCGTGGTTGCGGTAACCGAAAGTGCTCTGGATTTCGGCCCGTGGGAGCAGATCTTCTATGGTGAGTTCGATGGGAATCGGGAAAAACGCATTCTCATCAAAATTATCGGCGACTGACCGGCCCCCTTACGAACCCGGGTCAATTGACCCGGGTTCAGACGAAGAACAATAGTAAGGAGTAACTGAATGGCATTACGAAAAACCGCCATTGGTATCATTGGTGGGCGTTCACCCTCTCCCGAAACCGTCCGGCTTGCCCATGAAGTTGGCAAGCATGTGGCAATGAACAACGCGATTCTGGTTTCCGGAGGTCTCGACGGCACTATGGAAGCGGCTTCCAGGGGGGCGGCCGAAAACGGAGGCACCGTACTGGGAGTACTTCCCGGGGAAAGCAAAGAGGAATCCAATCCGTATGTGCACATTCCTCTTCCGACCGGGATGGGGATAGCGCGCAATACTCTGGTCGTACGGTTTTCGGACGTGCTTATCGCATTCCCCGGTGCATTTGGCACTCTTTCAGAAATGGCGCTGGCGCTCAACATGGAGAAGACAGTGATTTGCTTTCCCGATGCCTGGCAGTTGAAACGTATTGGCCGGATAGACGGTTCTCTGCTGAAAGAGGCATTCGATGCGGCTCAAGCGGTCGGGCTGGCCCTAAATTCGATCCGTAAGTGAACTGGCTAACTCACTATACATCAATTAATTACGCCAATAACGCCCCCCCTTGGTCGACAAAAACCGGTTGACGAATCGCACGACGTGATATACTTTTTTGTACTCATCCGGCTGAACCGCTCGTTCCTTTCGGCCCAACAGGGGTCGATTCGGCGAATGAAACCGCCTGATCTATGATCGGTTCCGGAAGGCGTGTCCGATTTTTTCCGGACATTTTGCGTACACCCATAGGAGGTTCTTTTTTGAAAGATCTGACAAGCGTTCTTGAGACCATAGATCCCGAATCCAGGCCCTGGGCAATCTGGATATGGAATCGGTATGTCTCCATCGAAGCCGTCGTTGCGCAAATGAAAGGATTCATCGAACGCGGTTTCGGAGGGGTCGCCATTCGCCCCGGCAGGGACATGGTTCCCGCCTACATGTCCGCGGAGTTTCTGAACAATCTGGATGCAGTCCTGGAAATTGCCCGGGAAAAGGGAATCGGGGTAAGGATCGCGGATGATTTCGCCCTACCGTGGAATGGGTTTCTCGAAAGCCGGGCACAGAACAACCCCGAGCTTCGCGCACAATACATTTCCCTTGAAGAAACGATTGTAGCCGAGGGGGGAGATTCAATTGAGCGTACACTGCAGCCCGCCGGCGACAGTATCGCCTTTGCCGTTCAGTATTCCGACGCGGGCATACTTCCCGACTCGATCACGAATCTTGAGGTACAATCCGAATCGGGCGCATTCTCGTGGAAAGCTCCACATGGAAAATGGAAAGTGCTGTTTTTTAAAAAGCAGTATCTTCTTTCCCCCACCGGCGAGTACATGCCGAACCCTTACAATACGAAAACCGCCCAGACATACATAACCGAGATTCTTGAACCACTGAAAGAACGATTCAGCAAGTACATCCCCGGAACGTTTGAAGGGCTGGTATCCGAGATCCCTCCTCTTCTTCCCAGCGATATGTATATGCCGTGGGAAGACGATCTGGTTGTGAAATACCGATCCCGATACAAAAAAGACATGCTGAATGCTCTTCCGATACTGTTCCTCGATGTCGCGGACGAGAGTGCGAAGCGGGCTCGCTCTCATATCTACAGCTATATCGGGCAATCCATTCACGAACGGTTCACCGAGCCGCTGGAAATTTGGGTACGCAAGTTCAGACTCTCGCAGTGGGTTCTCGCGCCCGAAAGAAACATCTATTCTCCGACGGAAGCCATGGGATGCAGCTATGCGATCCCCACTATTCAGAATCTTTCCACGGTCGGTATTCAGAATCAGGAAGGAACCACTGAAAACGAAGCGTTTCTCAAGGCAACCGCTGATCTGAATTGTATTGTGTTCCGGCGTGAAACGGTAGGGGTAGTTGGGAGGAACCATCAGTTGGCCGGAGCAACACTTCAGTCCCTGAAGACCGAAATCGATAAAATGGCGCAGCATGGCGCGGCTCGCATACTGATCGACGGCTGCTTTCTGAATCTGGAGCCACGCTCGTATGTACGTACACCATACAATCCCTCATGGTATCACCCTGCCTGGAATCAGATGGGAAGCCTCTGTAGGTATGCCGCCCGAATGAACGCCATGATGAAGGATACCCATGAGACACGGCCGGTCGCGCTTCTCATGCCGACGTCGGCCATCAATGCGGATTATGTGCCGTTGAGTTCCGAAGAAACCCGTCACGAACTGAATAGTCTTCAGTCGGCGCTGACAGAACTGCGCAGACATTCAATACCGTTCGATGTCATTACCGAAGAACTCCTGTTGGCCAGTTCGGTGCGAACTAATGGAGAATTCGGTACGTTGGACAGAATACGTAAAGGGAATTATGAAGCGATAGTGGTTCCTTATACCAGACTGATCAACAAAAGCATCTTCCTCTTTCTCGACAAGATCGCGACGAAAAAGGGCAAAGTTGTATTCCTCGACGATATGATGCAGGGATCTCTTGAGGACGGCATTACTGCAACGTTCACCGAACGCATAGAAAAACTGCGCAAAAAGGCGGAACATGTACACGTTGTTGCGCCCGAGAATCTTGGTCAGGTTATGGGAGATGCCCATACCCCCGCCAAAATCATCGTGAACAAAAAGCCGAGCAGAGATATTACGGTTTCCAAGTACTCCTCAAACGGGCATGACCTGTACCTGTTTCATAACTTGTCAAATGAGCAGGATTACTACGCAACGATCGAAATTCCTTCAAGCAAACACCTCTATTATATTGATTTGGAAACCGGTAAAGCATACAGTCTCAAATCCGACGAGTCGGAGAACGGTTCGTTTTCGATCACGTTCGGGCAATCAGATACCATAATCGTCGTCGATTCTGAGACGGAACTCCCGGAAACGGGCGATAGCGAGCAGCGTCCCACGACGGTTACGTTCGGAAGACGTCAGCGGAACTATCGTGTCGTGCTCAAGAACCAGTGGGATCTCAGACCCGAGACCGGCAATGTCCTGCCCCTTGCGTCCTGGAATACCAGAATCGGCCTGAGCAGAGAAACGGGTGGTTTTTCACATTACTCGGAAGCCTACTTTGAGCTGAAAGAGCCGCCGAAATCATGTCGAATGGTTATGGGTCTCCTTAATCCGGTGGGAAACAATCTGCCTTCCGGTGATGAAGTTTACGAGGTCTCGATCAACGGTAACTTCGTCAACCCGATAGACCCTGCAAAGCCCGGGAAACGTCGATCGGACGAGGAAGAGTTTGTCTCTCCCTTCCCAATCGACCCCTTCTCACGCTCGCTCTGTTACAACATTCATGAAAACCTTCTCATCGGTTTCAACAGAGTGACAATTCGTACTCCGGTTTCAGTTGCGGAGCCGCAGTTGATGGCCTACCCACCGGTGATCACCGGTGCATTTTCAATCGTGAAAGGGACTCGCGGGTGGGCCATTGATTCGGCAGTGACTTCGGCGGATTACGATTCCTGGACGAAACATGGGTTTCCCTACATGAGTGGAACCTGTGTATATAGCCAGCGCTTTGAAGTTCCTACCGAATACGACAAGGTAGTGCTTCGGTTTTCGGAAACATCGGGCCCCGTAGACGTAACGATTAACGAAACAGCTTTTGGAATACTGAAGTGGCATCCCATGGAGGTAGATATCACGGAGGCGTGCACTCAGAAGAGAAATGAGATCACCGTTCGGGCGACCAATACGGTAGACAACTATCTTCGCATGAATGGTCGCCCTTCCGGATTACTTGGTGAAGTTTTCGTGGATGTGTTCTGACCTAGCCCAAGTTTCGCAGTCGAGAGCGAGCATTATGGGTAATTAGTGCCTGTCCGGAAACCCTCGAAAACGGATGCCGAGTCCCGATTTCAATCGGGAAGGTGCGCGTTTTCGGTCGGAATCGGTGGGTTCATCTCGACTCCACTCGATGAACGGGAGTTTCCGGACAGGCACTAATCAGACCTGAACTCGTCGATCCTGAGTGAGTGAAGTGCGCACCGCACGGGATCCACAACGGAATCGGCATTCTCACCAAAGCAAAAAGGTTTTTCCGGTATTCCGATTCTGGAAAACCGGGACCAAACCTCATGGTTTCCCAACCATTCTTGCCCGCCGGTTTGCCTGAGAGAACAAATTTCTACGGAGATGAGTATTCGATATGATCCGCCGGATAAAGGTTGGAACTGATCGGATAGTATTTTCTGGAAGTGGTTTCCCATTTGAGACAATATTCGGTCAGAATATTCCGGATATGGCACAATAATTGCGTTTGTTTTCATTTCCGAAAAACAACAATGATGTTGAGCAGACCTGTTTCGCCTGCCGCATGGCAGGTCTGACTGCGTCTTCGAATTCCGGTTCGGGGCTCACGTTCAGCATACCGTTTATTTTGGAAATGTACTCCGATTAACTTTTGCTTGAGGATGATCATGACTCAAAAACGAAATTCGGTATTGCTTGTCGAGGATGATGAAGGAGCGCTGTTTGGATACGAACGCTACCTGGCAAAAGCGGGATTTGAGACCGCCAGCGCCGGCAGTCTCCGTTCCGCACGAAAAACCCTAACTTCTCGATCGGTGGATGCCATTATCCTCGATCTCAATCTTCCTGACGGCAACTCACTCGAATGGATCCCAGAGGTTAAGAGCCAGCATCCCGATATACCTGTCATGGTAATCACGGGAATGTCCGACGTGCCAACCGCGGTGACGGCTATAAAGAATGGCGCGGAAAACTTTCTCACCAAACCACTGCAGATGAAAGATCTCGAAATGACTCTGCGCAAAAGCCTTGAAATCAAGTCGTTGCGCAGAAGGGACTATGTCCAGAAACGTCTTTCCGAACGTGGAGAACCCTACTTCGGCACCAGTCGAGCCATTACACAACTCATCGACTACTCACACGTGGCAACCGCGAACGATACGGTTGTACTTCTGCAGGGAGAAACCGGTACCGGTAAGGGGATACTTGCCCGATGGATACATGATCATGGCGAACGGCGTTCGGAGCCGTTTGTGAACCTGAATTGCTCAAGTTTAAAGGGAGACCTGCTTCGAAGTGAGCTTTTTGGTCACGCCAAAGGTGCATTTACGTCGGCGGTTAAAGATCGTGAAGGTTTGGTGGAGGTTGCCGACGGCGGCACTCTGTTTCTGGACGAGATCGGCGATATGGACCTTGATGTTCAGGCCCAGCTCCTCACTACCATAGAGGAGAAATCATATCGCCGCGTTGGGGAAAACAAGATCAGAACCAGCGATTTCCGGCTCCTGTGCGCTTCCAATAAAGATTTGGCGAAGGCAACCGAGGACGGCTCGTTCCGCCGGGATCTGTATTACCGGATTTGCGTCTTCCCTATCCGTGTTCCCCCATTGAGAGAAAGAGCAGATGATATCGCTCCCCTTGCCGATCACCTGCTTCTTGAGTTCGGGTATCAGAACCTTCCGATTTCAGAGGAAGTAATGAGTGTTCTAAAGGGTTACTCCTGGCCTGGAAACGTAAGAGAACTCAAGAATATGCTCGAGCGGGGTCTGCTACTTTCTGGAGGAGGTAAGCTAATGCCGCACCACTTCCCCGGATTGACTTCGGATATCATCAGCATGGACACTGCCATGCCGGATGACACACTTTCGCTTGAGGAAATGGAGCGTCGCCACATCGCCCGAGTGCTCGAAAAACATGACGGCGACAAGAACCTGGCCGCCAAGGCGCTCGGCATATCGTTGTCTGCCTTGTATCGTCGGCTTTACAAGTTTGCGCCACAGGAAGAAACTGCCTCATAATTTTCGAGAATGGAAATTTGATTTCCGAAAACGACAATCTCCCTTCGAGCTGGGCCGGCATAGCTTTTGCTTCTGTAAGAAGGTTGATATTTTATATCGGGACCTAATTGTGGGCACATTGTGTCCAAAAAGCATCTGAGGGAGAAGCTACAACAATTGGTGCTGCAAAGGGAGGGATATAACTGATGTTACGCAGTTTAGAGAATATGCGCGGAAGCACTGTGCGCGCAAATGATGGAAATATTGGGAAAGTATCCGATTTCTTATTTGACATGATTCAATGGACCGTCCGCTATATGGGTGTGGACATTTCCGATTGGCACTCACGACATGAGGTTCTGATATCGCCGGTAGCATTTGGAAAACCGACACAGGGGGTTTTTCCGGTAGATCTCACCAGAAAAGATGTAGCACACAGTCCGGACGTAGATTCTCGGGAACCGATCTCGCGATCGAAAGAAGAAGAACTCGTGCAATACTGGGGCTGGCCGGAATACTGGGGAACTCTTCCGGGAATGGATCGTCCTGCCCTCCCCGAGCATTTCCCTCCCGCCGGAGGAGCTATACGTCCTTCTGTTGGTCCACCGCTTTCACCGGATCAATATCAACCCGGCGGCGGAATGCTGTCGAAAGAAACTGCCGCCGACGAACGAACCACGGCGCGGATCAAGCATGACAGCCGATGCTGTCCTCTCCAGAGCACGAAAGAAATCCATGGATACCGGGTTCATGCCACGGACGGGATGATCGGCCACGTGAGCGATTTCATAGCCGACACGAGTGCGAATTGGATGATTCGCTACATTGTGGTTTCAACAAAGAACTGGATTCCCGGCAAGAAGGTTCTTCTCGCGCCTGCATGGTCGCGGGAGGTCCGATGGGAAAAACAGGAGATGGTTGTTGACCACACGAGGGATGAGATCAAAAACAGTCCGGAGTTTAACCCGGATGAACCGGTCAACCGGGATTATGAGGAAACGCTTTTTGATTATTATGGAAGAAAACGCTATTGGAAATAGCACCTGATAGCCCGTAGACCTTTGCTGAGGAGGGAAATACATGAACACAGCCGCCAAAGGGAATCGAGTTAAGGTCGCCTACCGCGCGACTCTTCCGAAACTTGAATTCGACGGTGCACAGTGCAAAACAGCGGAATTCATAGTCGGCGAAAACAGCGTTCTTCGAGGAATAGACGAGGCGGTGGAAGGGATGGAAAAGGGACAATCGCGTACGATGATCATCCCAGCGGCCAAGGCATTCGGGCATCGAATGAAAAACAGAATTGCCAACATACGTAAAACGCAACTTCCTGAGAACGTGAAATGTGCGAAAGGTGCTCGTTTCACCATGCGTACGCAGAGCGGCGAAATCAGACCGGTTACGATTGCCGAGATTTCCGGAGACACCATTCTCCTCGATACCAATCATCCATGGGCCGGAAGAACTCTGAAATTCGAGGTAGAACTGCTGGATATATCTGAAAGTGCAATAGCGGAGTGAATTCCTCCCCCGAAAGCCGCATCTCGCCAAAAATTCATTTCGTCTTGCCGGCGGCAGAAGTGAAGAGAACGATTACAATGAGTGCCGGCATGCATTTCTACAACTATGAGGAACGTTATGACGGTACTTGCTGCAATTGATGCTACCGAAGAGTATGGAAATACAATGACGGTTGCGGAGCGCCTTGCTAAATCTCTGCGGGAAAAGCTCCTGCTCCTGCATGTGGAAGAAATCGATCCCGGTCCCGCGGACTATGATGCCGGTCCGCAGACTGTGCGCGACTGCAAATCACAACGACTCCACGAAATTCACCGCGACCTGCAGAAACTCGCCGACGAAGCGAAAGGCAGAGGGGTTGAAACGTCGGTGCTGTTTGTAAATGGTGATATCGTGAAAGAAATCCTTCTGCACGCCGAAAAGAATGATGCATCTTTCATAGTGGTAGGCAAAGAACGACACTCGGGATTTCTGTCGATGCTTGTGGGAAATGTCGATCATTCCGTGGCCGACAAGGCACACCGGCCAGTCGTCGTCGTACCCAAAGAATATGAGCCGAAATTCCGCGGTGAGTGATTGTGAGGCGGTAAAAAGTTATTCACCAATCCCGCACTAATCTCCTCCCCCCAGCAGTCGGATGATCTCCGCCGGGTCCGTATCCGTTTCCAGTCGTTGTTTTCCAACGACGTCTATCCAATGAGTCCCTTGAGCACTGACGGGTGAATCATCGAGGTACAGGTGGTATCGCTCGCCTCCCCCATTCACATCTCCATCCAGCCCGTCCCGGTCTCCGCTACCCATCCACGTTCCTTTTGAATTCACATCAGTGCGACGCGTCCGCTTCTTTCGAGTTGTCATTTCCGCCCCCCCCTTTCCCTGGCCCAAGTCTCGCAAACAACTCACGGCATTCCGGGTAAGCTGCTCTACCCCTGGCATTTCGGCTCCGCTCACTTCGACACCGCTCAGTGCAGCGCGGTACGGCGTTTCTCGACTGCGAAACCTGGGCAAGACTGGACAGTCGTGATTACCAGGTGATTACTTCGGCGGTTTCATCTATCTCTTCGGTAACCATTTCCGTATGCGCGTGGTTTGCATCGATTTCCGAGAGTATGCGATCGACATCCTGATTCATCAGAGTTTCCGATTCCAACAAGGCTTCGGCAAGACGATCCAGGTGTTCACGATGACTCGTAAGAACTTCTTCGGCTGTCTTTTCGGTTGCCCGTACGAACTCCTCCACTTCTTCATCGATAACCTGTGCGGTGTGCTCACTGTAATCGCGCTGTTGAGCAATCTCTCTTCCGAGAAACACGTGTTCTTCCCCCTGACTGAATGTCACCGGTCCGAGCTTATCACTCATTCCCCATTGACAAATCATCTTTCGTGCGATCTTCGTAGCGACCTTTAGATCTTGCGCAGCACCGTTTGTCAAATCGCCAAACACAACTTTCTCAGCAGCGCGCCCTCCCAGGGCAACCGCCATTCTGCTCATGAGATAGGATCGGGCGAAATTGTGTCGATCAGTTGCCGGTATTTGTTCCGTTGACCCCAGCGAGTGCCCCCGTGGTATTATCGTGACCTTCTGAAGGGGATCGCTATCCGGGAGAAGCTTGGCAACCAAAGCATGCCCGGCTTCGTGATGAGCTATCACGTTGCGTTCCTTCTCCTCGATCATGTCTTCTCGTTCGATCCCGAGTAGAATCCGATCAGTCGCTTCCTCAAATTCCTCGAAGCCCACTTTGCCCTTCGATTTCCGGCCGGACAGAAGAGCTGCCTCGTTAACAAGATTATGGAGGTCCGCGCCCGAAAAACCGACCGTGCGAGCCGCTATTACCGCCAGGTCGACATCGTCCCCCAAAGGAACTTTTCTGGCGTGTATCCGAAGGATGTCCGTTCTTGCTTTACGTTGTGGTAGTTCCAGAGCGACTTGTCGATCGAAGCGACCAGGACGGGTCAAAGCGGAATCCAGGACGTCGGGGCGGTTCGTGGCTGCTATGACCACGACCGACTCATGGGGTTCAAAACCGTCCATCTCAGATAGAATCTGATTCAGCGTTTGTTCACGTTCATCATGCCCGCCTCCCACACCGGTGCCGCGTGAGCGTCCGACCGAATCTATCTCATCGATAAAGATTATCGCAGGAGCTTCCTTTTTCGCAGTCTCGAACATGCTTCTCACACGTGAAGCTCCAACTCCGACAAACATCTCGATAAACTCGGACCCACTGATCGAATAGAACGGTACACCGGCTTCTCCAGCGGTGGCTCTGGCCAGCAATGTTTTCCCGGCACCGGGCGGCCCCATCAGCAGAAGGCCTTTCGGTATTTCCGCACCAAGAGCCGTGAAGCGTTTCGGTTGTTTCAAGTAATCGACAATCTCACGAAGATCCTGCTTTGCGTTCTCAAGACCGGCGACATCCTCAAAAGTCGTATGAGTAAGACCTTTACGGAAACGTCGCGCACGAGATTTCCCCATTCCAAAGAATCCGCCACCCTGGTTCATTCCTTTCATCTGTCCCTGAACTCTGCGGTTTGCGTAGAAAAGCAATCCAAAAAGGAGAATCCAGGGAAGGAACAGTATCATTATATTCTGATACCATGGCGCCGAATCGGATTCCGCCCTAATGCCCACTTCATTTGTCTCGAGAAATGCGATTAATTCGTCATCCCCGAACTCCGGCTTTCGTGTAACAAATTGTGAACTCTCGATTTCTTCCCCTTCAGATGGGGTCAAGGTCTGGGGGGAGCTAAAAGTTCCCGTGATCTGGTTTCCCTTGAAGGTGACCGACGAGACATTCCCCCGCCGGACATGGCTCTTGAACTCTGAATAGCTAATGATGGGTTCACTTCCGCCTGTCCACCCCGCTATCATCGGACCGAGTAACAACAGAAGCAGGAACAGAAAGGGAATCAAAGGGCCTAGCCCCAGTTTCTCTTTACCGTCGCTCCCGTACAACGTGGTCTTCTTGCCGTCGTTGTTACGTTCTTCGTTCTTTTCCGCCAAAGAAATTCTTTCACTTGAGTAAATCAAGGCTCTTTGACGGGCTGCTTTGCGGGAGTGCATCAAATCTCATCCCTTCCGGCGGATTCAGACCGAAAACGCCAAAATAATTTACAATTCTTCGCCGGAAAGTGCGGTTGTTTTCCGCTCTACAAAAAGGTCGAGAAATCTGTCTTCATATTCGCGGAACAGACCCCAGCGATCTAATTCGCTTTTCAGATCAAAGGCCCGGTCCCGGTTTTTATCGGCCGACAAAAAGAGAGACTCGATTCGCGAGCGCGCGCTTTCCGGGACCTCTTTTTCGATTTCATTTTCGACGGCCGCTTCGCGTTCACCAAATATCATAGTTGGAAAGAGAGATGAATCCGGAACCTCCTGGAGAGCCGTCCACATAAGAGCTTCAGCACCGAGTTCGGCAACATCAACGGAGATTCCGAGCATGGCGCTAAAAGCCCGCACCAGGCTCACCGCTCCCAGGGGATAAGAGTCCCCGTCTATTCCTTCGGGAACCGGAACGACCAAACAGGCGGCATTTACATCATACACTCCGGCAGTTGACAACAAAGCTGCCTCATTACCCCTGACTGACCCATCCTTCATTGGGACGGCGTCCGAACGGCGGAGCAGGCGCTGAGCTTGTTTGTTCCCCGCAATACTCAGTACCGCAGGAAAGTCTGCTCTGATATGTACCGGTGTGGGCTCGCCACGCAGCGCGACGATACAGGATACATTGTATTCAATAGCCGTTTCGATAAGGAGCTGGGTAATCTCCAGTTTCTCCTCGTCATCACTCATTTGTGTTCCTTCAAAGATAATCAGGTTCGGATTCTTTGAAAAGAAGAGTTTTCCCATGAACCTGCGTTCGTGCAAAACGAGTCCCCGATCGATCTGAACCACTTGCGCATCGTCATCCGGTTCAGTTACGATATCCGCGAGTTCTTCGGTGCATAACCCTTTTCGCAGCGCTTCCGATGCGAGAAATGCCACATCACCCGCACCGGGCCATGTCACGAGCATAGCAGGCCGTTGGCTGAAATTGACGTTTGTGATTTTCCGAATCTCCATCCTTTCCTCCTTTTTGAAACAGAATGGCTGATAATGCAACATCTATGCCCGATGTCATCCCACCTGCCCGAATCGGCCGAAGGGCAAAGAACCGTCTTCCAACTGCGCCTATTCAACGAATGAGTAACGCAGCCGGGGCATTTGAGCGCCGGGAAGAGCACGTTGCTGGTTGTCGTACGGTGCACTGGCTCAAGTTTGGCACAGTCACTGTCAGAAACCGCCGAAAATCTTCGGCGGTTTCTGAACCGATGCACTACCTGTTTTTTGACCGACTGTACGTTTTTTTTGCATCATCAGAAAAGCAAGTAGATCGCTAATTGATTGATTAAGGATGGATCATTTTTCGAAAACGAGAATATACCGTTTACAATACTCGAAACGAAAAAACGTCTCCCAAGCTAACGGCTCGAGCGGCATAGTCGTCTTTTGCTATCGCGGTATCATGCCGTGGCATATATGTTGGTTGGTAGCTCAGATGCGGATTCGGTAAATTCATTCCCCACGGCGCTATGGGCGAACGGGATGGCCCGGTCAATGCTCTATTCTCCACACCTGTCTGATATAAGCACATCTCGGCTCCCGGAGACTTTCAGTACAATTTTCCCGCAGACATGCCCCGTTTCGAGCATACGATGCGCCTCGGCGGCTTCTTCGAATGGAAACAAGGCTGCCAGATGGCTTGAAATCTCTCCACGATCGATCATTTCCGAGATCCGAGACAACTGTGGAGCGTCGGGGCGTACAAAAACGTATTTATACGAAACGCTCTTTTTTGCCGACAGGTCACTCGTTCGATGATTTGCGGGCGTGACAATCGACGCGAGTTTGCCTCCGCTTTTCAGGACCTCAAAGCTCCGAAACGTTACATCGTCTCCAACCGTATCCAATACAAAATCGATGCCGTCCGGAAACTCGGATTTTACGGCATCTACGAAATCCGATTTTGTATAGTCATGCGCGGTGTCGATCCCCAAACGCTCGAGATAATCGTGATGTACGGTTTGGGATGTGCCGAGAACCCGGCACCCTTGTAAACATCCCAACTGCACGGCAAAACCACCTACGCCTCCAGAGGCCCCATGGATCAGGACGGTTTCTCCTTTTTTCAAATTGCCAAATTCGATCAAACACTGATAGGCGGTTAAGCACGACAGCGGAACGGACGCAGCCTGGTAGAAATCCATTGTCTTCGGCTTCCGAGCCACACAGTCTTCCGGAAGTGTTACATACTCAGCATATGCACCCTCGTGAATGATCGACTTCCGGCAATAGGCGTATACTTCTTCCCCCGCCCTCAAATCGGATACACCTTCACCCACTTCGTCAACAATGCCCGAAGCGTCCCAACCCAAGACAACCGGAAATTCATGAGGAATGCGATCACGAAGACGCCCTTCACGAATTTTCCAGTCAACAGGGTTAACCCCCGCTGCGATAACCCTGAGTCGCACCTCGCCTGTTTTCGGTCGAGGAATCTCCAAATCCAGAATCTTCAGGCGTTCTCTGCCACCGAATTGTTCAATCGCTACCGTCTTCATTGCTCACCCAATACCATGGTTTACCTATTTTGAAATTCTGCGACGATCAAAACTTTCTCTCAACAGAAAACGCTGAAAAGCGTGCGTATTCAGACATATACTTTAACCAGCAAGCTCCATGCCGGAGAACATGTCAGCAAGTCGGCATCTGCTAATCCCGTCAGGAACATCTCCACGGCGACTGTGGTCAGGAGCATACCCATCAATCTCTTCAAAGCATTTATCCCTCGCCGGCCTATTCGGGTTCCAATCAGGACGGCAATAATCAGTACCACCGATGCCGCCGACCATGCAAGTACAAGGGCTCCGACCCATTCCATCCATCGAGAAGGTGCTCGAGCCATAAACAAGAGCACTGTGGCTATGGCGGAAGGGCCTGCAACCGAGGGAACCGCAAGAGGTACAATGAACGGCTCTCCTTCGGTCTTCCCTACAATATCCTCCGAATCACTGGAGAAAATCATCCGGAGCGAAACCAGAAACAGGATAACACCGCCCGCCACACTCAAAGAAGGCTGAGAAATACCAAGAATATCCAGAAGAGTTCGACCGGAAAACAGGAAAACGAGAAGAATGGCAAGGGCGATCACCAGCTCGCGTACCACAATGAGAACTCTTTTGCCCATATTCAGATCCTCCAGCAGCGCAAGGAACAAGGGAATGTTCCCTACCGGATCCATGACAACAAACAAAGCTACTACCGCGGAGATAAACGACATCAGTTTTCCTGGTGATCAAGTGGCATGATAGCGGCGCAGAGAGTAGATACCGTTGGCCCACCCGTTATCGCTCAGGTGATTCATCGCCCCTTGCGCAGTCCCACCGATTTCCTCTGGAAGAACCCCGCGACCAATAAAGACCGGAAGTCTTTCATTATTGGGAAACCACCCTTTACGTTCCAGGCATACGGTATCGAGTTCCATGCTTCTCTCCAGTCTATCGAATTTGTCGTACGAACTCGTCGGTGCAATCGATATGCCGGCAAGATAGTTGATTAACCCAAGTTTCGCAGCCGAGAACCGTCGTACCAAGCGGAGCCGACGAATAATCCTCCGGTAAACGGAGGTGATGACCGGTTTTACATAAAGCGAAGAAAGTTGCCCCAACCGACCTATGGCACGAGAATTGCATGGTTCGAACGCTCCATCGGCCGGCGGTTTCACCCTACGGGAGGATAGCAATGAAATACGCAAAAACACAGTGTGTCGGCTGCCCACACTACCACCTCTGTCCCGCAGCGGTTCGTGCACTCGTGAACTATTGTGGTCGCCTCGACGGCCAGATGAAAGACAGGATTCGTGAGGCTCAACAACAATGCAACAACAGAGTACCCTACCATTTCCATTCACGCATGCCGGATCGAACAGTTTACCTTACAATGGTAACACGGGATACCCCAAGCGGAAAAGCGGTTTCCGGGAAGGGATAATAAATGCAACTCTCTCATGGTGAACGGATAACGGAAGAGGTGAGAATGAACGGATTCAGTGAGCAACCGATCGAGGCTCTGCTGCCGACCTCTGGAGACGAGGTCTTTTCCGACTATCTTCATTTTGCGGTGCATCACTGCTCGGAGGCAGCCGATGTGTATTCCGGCGTGACGCAGTTGGTACTGGACACATCGGCAGTTGCCTTCCTGAATTCCATTGCTCGCAAAAAATGGTTAATGGCATCGCAATTGAGCTCATATCTGAACCAACAATGCTACCTTCTGGATAACCGCGATGAGGACCCGATGACCGTATCTATTTCCAATTATCTGCTCGACGTCGATCTTCACGCGGCAAGCTCAATAGACGAGGTATTCCTTTATGCATTCAAAAAAGAACATCGCAGTACAGACATGTTCGCTAAACTGGCGGGACTTGAGCAGAACGAATCCGTGCGCCAACTGTTTTACCATCTGGTTGAGCGACAGCATGAATTTATCAGATTCATGGAAGCCGAGCTGGTAAAGCTCCGAATGTCAAACCGCACCGCTCAAAGGCCCTATGCACCAGGTCCTGTAAACCAAAATCCTGGCGAGTCACGGGTATCCGCCGACTCTGCAATAGCAAGCTGAAAGTCAGTTGAAGGTTGCGTTTGCGAATTACGGATTGCTCGACGATAATTCGGCAAATCGGCTTTTTCGTGTTCGGGTTAGTCCAAGTTTCGCAATCGAGAAACGCCGTACCGCGCTGCACTGAGCGGTGTCGAAGTGAGCGGAGCGTTGCATTGCGC
>CAYFVL010000108.1:0-17213 GCA_964346405.1 uncultured Fibrobacterota bacterium | reverse complement strand
ATCGTGCAACAGCTTACGCATAATGCCGTGAGTTGATTGCGAAACTTGGGCTAGCTAGAAAAACTGAAGATTGCTCCCTCGAAGTAGTCGACACCTGAGCGGAGCGGAAGGTTCCGTCTACCAGGCAACCGCGGATGCTATATCCGGATAGTTCCGGATCAGTTCATCGTTGTCCGGAACGGTCGCTTTGATTTCCCTGGTGATCGGATTCGTGCCTGTAACGCGAAGTCTTTTGCCGTCCTGGGATAAAAGCGTGGCCGTATTTATGATCACACTTATGCCGAGTTGATCGAATGAAGAGAGGTATTCGAAGTCGAGGATTACCAGTGGTGACTTTGATGAGGCAAGGAGGATCTCTTCGCGAAGGTGATTACAGCCGTCCGGATAATTCAGTTCTCCTCCAACCCTCAGCACGATACCGGTCGAATGTAGCTCATTGTTGCAGACCAGACCGGAATTGCGATACCCTTCGGCCGGTTCCTCCCATTCGTCTTCCGAGATTATAGAAAATACGCGTGTCAGGCCCACCTCACGAAACAATTGATGGACATGCGGCTGTAATCCACCCAGATAAACCGGGATCTCTTCTTCCCCGAACGTTCGCGACAACCCAAGGAGCGAACCGATTCCGGCACTGTCGATGAAGCCCGTATCACTCATATCCACGACAATCCTGCTATATGGAGGCAAAACACTTTCGGAAACGGACTGGGCGAGGTTCCGGCAATTCTTGCCGGTGAGAGACTTGGGAAGTCTCAGCGTAACTTCTGAATTGCTCTGTGTTACTTTCATGTCCTGGTCTTTCTTCCGGGGGGTATAATTCTCGCCAATATTGTACAATCAGAGTGTCCGATATGCAAGAAACACACATTTTCGCTCCTGAAGTACTTCGGTATGACTATCGCAACATATAGTATTTTAGAAATCTAAATGGAGGTAGTCCGGATGAGGGGGAATGCCGTCGTTTCCCTCGACCGGAGTTCTGGTATCCGGCGGCAATCCTCAAGCATAGCGGATCAAAGTGAAGCTCATCGCCCGCAACAAAAAAGCATTGCACGACTACGAAGTGTTGGAGAAGGTCGAGGCCGGCATAGAATTGCAGGGGACCGAGGTGAAGTCGGCTCGAGCCGGAAAAGTGAACCTTGCGGACAGCTACGCAACCGGCTCCGAGGGTGAAGTGTATGTGTATCATATGCACATTTCTCCTTTTGAATCCGGCAACCGGTTCAACCATGATCCGTACCGAAAGAGGAAACTGCTTCTGCACAAGTCCCAGATATTAGCCTGGTCCAAAGAAGTTGATCGTCAACGGCTGACTATAGTTCCCCTGAGTATCTACTTTGATCGTCAATGGGTAAAGGTTGAACTCGGACTTTGCAAGGGCAAACGCAAATATGATAAACGCCAACAGATCGCCAAGCAGGAATCGAAGCGCAATCTGGATCGGCTGATGAAATCCCGACGGGAGTAATTTCGGAGGGGGAAAGAGAGGTTCGATGCTAAACCGTACCTTGGGCGGATTGTTCCTGATTTTTCTGGTTTCGGTCTATGCCCCGGATGCGGCTTATTCCACATCGAATATCGAAGTCGTGCTCGGAGACGGAGGTCCCAGGGCGATAATCCCAGTCGTTCAGAGTGGTTCGATCGACAATATGCTGTCCGTACCGGCCGTTGCCGAGGTCCTTGGATATTCATGGCGCTGGGACAGAATAGCGGAGATGCTTCGCTGTTCGGGGCTGCGGGAAGTCGTGATTACCCGGGATGTGTCGTTTTGCAGGGTAGACGGCGTGGAGGTCTCGTTGGCGTATCCCCCAATGAGATATCATGCCGGCCTGTATATGCATGCCGACGACCTTTCTCGGGTTTTCCTTTCCGACGATACTATCAGGATTGTTAGTGCTTCTTCGACACAAAGCGCGGACAACCCCGGAACGACCTCGGTTCAGTCGACTGCCGCGACATCTGAAAGCGCAGAGAAAAACACGGAAACGGAAGCACCAAAGCAGACTGCCTCTGCCGCCGATCCTGCTCCGCGCGAAAAAACCATTCGAACCGTTGTCCTTGACCCGGGGCATGGTGGAAAAGACCCCGGCGCCGTCGGAGCGGACGGAACCCTGGAAAAGGATATCGTTCTTGCCATTGGTTTAGCTATCCGTGATATCCTGGAAAATGAAACTGATTTGCGGGTATTCATGACTCGCGACAGCGATGAATTTCTCAGTCTGAAAGCTCGTACGGCGTTTGCAAACGAGAAGAAGGCAGATCTTTTTATCAGCATTCACGCCGATGCAATTCCCGGTTCCAGGAAAAAAAAGGAATCAATTAAAGGTTACAAGATGTATTTCCTCTCTCAGGCAAAGAATGAATTCGATAAGCTGGTGGCGATGCGGGAGAATTCGGTTGTCGAGCTTGAGGAAGAAACCGATCAGGGAGATTATCTTCAAAATATTCTTATCGACATGGTCGGTAATCAGTATCTGACTGAGAGCCAGGATCTTTCGATCTCTCTGGCCGAAACGTTCGGTCGTGAAATCACCGAAACCAGAAAACTTCATACCGGAGTTGGACAGGCGCCATACTATGTCCTGAACGGTGCCTATATGCCTTCGGTGCTGCTGGAAGTTGGATTTGTCTCAAATCCCGGGGAATGCAAGCTATTGACTTTACCAACCTATCAGAAGAAAATCGCCGCCGCGGTGAAAATGGCCATAAGCGGCTTTCAGGAAACTATGAGGTTGGCCGATGAGCGATAATCGACCAATTGGTATATTCGATTCCGGCCTCGGAGGCCTGACCGTCGTGCGCGAACTTCAGCGCCTTATGCCGACGGAATCGCTCATTTATCTTGGTGATACGGCGCGAGTGCCGTATGGAACACGTTCCGATGAAGCTATTCGCCTTTTTGCCGAGCAGGACACGAGGTTTTTCATACGCCATGATATCAAAATGCTCATTGTGGCCTGCAACACCGTTTCCTCGGTGGCTCTGGATCATGTGCGCTCCTTCATGAAAGAGATTCCGGTCATTGGAGTGGTGCACCCGGGAAGCAAGGCCGCGGTTCTACGGACCGCGGAACGAAAAATTGGTGTAATCGGTACTCATGCAACAATTCGTACGAACGCATATGCGGAAACAATAGGCAAGATCGACGCCTCCATCAAAGTGTACGGTAAGGCGTGTCCTCTTTTTGTGCCGTTGGTCGAAGAGGGCATGGCCGGACATGAGATTGCCCGATCCACGGCTCAGCATTACTTGTATGAGCTGGTTGATATCGGCATCGATTGTCTGATCCTTGGCTGTACCCACTATCCATTGCTTCTGGAAACCATTATGGGAACGGTCGGAACAAGCATCGAGTTGATAGACAGCGCCATGTGGGCGGCAAAAGAGGCGCAAGATATTCTTCAGGCGCTTGGTCAGACCGCATCGATGAATCAGTCCGAAAAAAATCCGGAGGTAAAATTTTTCGTGACGGATATTACCCCTTCCTTCAGCAGGGTCGCGGGCAGGTTTCTTGGGAAAGAAGTCCCAAACATACAGAGAGTCAATATCGAAGATCCGGGTGAAAACGACTGTTCGGCCTGAACGCATTCGGGACGCGAATCGGCATTTTTCGCCCGACGGCAACAATATATCAGTGGAGATGAAGTATGTCCGGTCATTCAAAATGGCACAGTATCAAGCATGCGAAAGGCAAGGCCGATGCGGCACGGGGAAAGCTTTTCAATCGGCTGATTCGGGAAATCTCGATTGCGGCACGTCTGGGTGGTGGCGATACGGAGGCCAATCCCCGGTTGCGAACGGCGGTCTCGACGGCACGCAGTAACAATATGCCCAACAAGAATATTGAGAATGCGATAGCCAAGGGAACGGGACAACTCGAGGGAGTCACTTACGAGGAGATAACCTTTGAGGCCTATGGGCCGGGAGGGGTCGCACTGCTAATTGATTCGATGACCGACAATCGGAATCGAACCGTTGCGGAAGTTCGTCATGCGATCACCAAAGTGGGGGGGAACCTGGGGTCCACCAATTCGGTCAACTGGATGTTCAACACTGTTGGACTCATTCGCGTGGACAAATCGGCGGCCGACGAAGACACTTTAATGGAAATTGTGCTGGAAGCGGGCGCCGACGACATGAAACTCGACGACGACGAATATGAAATTGTATGCCAACCCGAGAACTTTGAGAGTGTCCGGGTCGCTCTGGAGGAGAAAGGCCTGACGCCGACATCGGCCGAAGTGACGAAGGTCCCCGAGAATACGGTGAAGGTTGAGGGGGATGACGCCATTCGTGTCCTGAAACTTATGGATACACTGGATAACCTCGATGACACGCAAAATGTTTCAGGGAATTTCGATATCAGTGACGAAGATATCGCCGCCTACGAAAGCGGCAAATAGACATTTTCTATACCAATAGACGCATTTTTTCCCCCGTCCTGACGTTTTGCGGGTCGGGGGATATACACAGGGTTTTGGGTGCGTGGTTTTTGATTTTCTAATTTTCCGGCTCTGCCGGCTTGGGGAACGCGAGGTAGCCCATTTCCGACATACGAATATTTGGAATAGATCCGGGTACAACGGTGACCGGGTTTGGAGTAGTTTCGGCCCGGAGCAATACTCTGAAATGGGTTGACTCCGGTGTAATCAAGCCGCCCAAGTCCGGATCTCTTGCCGAAAAACTGACGTATATTCACAGTGAACTCAGTGCCCGCATCGAGCGCCACGAGCCCGATCTGGTATGCGTTGAGGAAGCATTCTACGCGAAAAATGTGCGAACCACACTGGTTCTTGGACATGCGCGTGGTGTAGCACTTCTTGCTGCCTGTCAGAGCGGTGTCGGTGTTGCCGAATACTCTCCCAGGGAAATCAAGAAGGCGGTAGTCGGCAATGGGAATGCCTCCAAAGATCAGATTATGTACATGATCAGAATGCTTCTGTCTCCCCCGGATTCGGGCTTTCAGGTAGATGCATGTGATGCGCTTGCCGCGGCGCTGTGCGGATTCTACAACAGACAGAGTCGTATACCGGCGTCCGTGAATAGCCGGGCTAACAGGCGGAGCGCTGTCGCCGGTGCGGGATATGCCGATGTTTGAGTATGTACAGGGCTCTCTGGTTCGCAAAGCTCCTTCGGAAGCGGTTATCGATGTCTCGGGGGTCGGATATCTTCTGGAGATCACTGCAGTTTCATTCAGCCGGTTGCCGGATATCGGTCGAACGTTGACGTTGTATACTCATTATCTTGTTCGTGAAGATGCCCACAAATTGTTTGGGTTTGTAACACCCGAGGAACGTGAGGTCTTCCGGAAGCTTATCGGTATCAACAAAGTCGGGCCGCGGGTGGCGCTTGGAATACTCTCGGTGCTGTCACCCGAAGAACTGGCGAATGTCGTGGCCATGCAGGATTCGTCCCGGTTGAGCCGGGTACCGGGTATAGGCCCCAAAACCGCCCAGCGGCTGGTGCTCGAGTTGAAAGGCAAAATCGATGTATTGTCATTCGGGGCGAGTGGCGCCGCCGGACACGTGCAAAATGCTCCCGTGTCTCCAAAATCCGCGGGAGGTGACGCGGTCACAATACGAGATGCGCATGATGCCATGATATCGCTGGGATATTCGGAGCAACAGGTCGACAAGGCCTTGAGCCGGGTCCGGGAAGTAGCCGAGTCGGGGATGGCGGTCGAAGACTGGATACGAAAAGCATTACAGGTAATATAGAGCATACATGAATGATCCAAATGAGAAACGGGTTATTGCGGCCGGAGAACGGGAAGAAGATCGTGAACTCGATGTTTCTTTGAGACCGCAGCTCCTTCGTGATTTTGTCGGACAGGAAAAACTCAAGGAGAATCTCTCCGTTTTCATTGAAGCAGCCAGGAAACGGGGTGATGCTCTTGATCATGTACTGTTCTGCGGTCCTCCGGGATTGGGCAAAACGACACTGGCACGGATCATCGCAAATGAAATGGGCGTTGATGCCCAGGTCACTTCCGGCCCGGTGCTCGAGAAAAAAGGCGATCTTGCGGGAAGTCTGACAAATATCGCTCAAAGAGGAATTCTGTTCATCGATGAAATACATCGGCTGAACAGAGTAGTCGAAGAGTGCCTCTATCCGGCAATAGAGGACTTTGTATTCGATATCATGACCGGGGACGGTCCCGCGGCTCGCTCCATTAGAATACCTTTGAACAAATTCACTCTTGTGGGATCGACCACTCGTGCCGGTATGCTCACGTCTCCAATGCGGGCTCGGTTCGGGTATGTTGGTCGAGTCGAATATTACACCGCCGAGGATCTCCAGATAATTGCCTCGCGGTCCTCGGGGATTCTTGGAATCTCCTGTGAGGAAGATGCCGCGTATGAGTTGGCCAAGCGCTCCCGCGGGACTCCCAGAATTGTCAATAGACTGCTTCGACGGGCGCGAGATGTAGCCGAAGTGAAGGGGAATGGGAAAATTACTCTTGATATCGTAAAAAAAACACTCACGATGCTTGGAGTGGATCCCAACGGTCTCGATGAAATGGACCGCCGGATTCTGTCCTCCATTATAGAGCTTTATGGTGGAGGTCCGGTCGGCTTGAATACAATAGCCGTTGTGGTTGGCGAAGAACCCGATACCATAGAAGAAGTATATGAACCGTACTTGATACAGTCGGGGTTTATCAAACGCACCCCCAGAGGACGGGAAGTCACACGCAGAGCCTACGAGTACCTTAAACTTCAACCGCCGAAAAAAAGTCTGGACGCTCAGGTTGATCTTTTCGGAAAACAGTAGCTCTACTGGTTTCTTCGGTCGAGAGCCGCGGAATGGTAGTCGGCTGGGTGGTGGAGATCCGTAGTCCCCGCCCCCAACGGAAAATTGCGTGCAAGCGCGGGCATCGCGAATATTAATGATTTGGAGAAGATATGAACTGGGTAGATGTTGGGCGTTTTCTTGTTTTGGCCGGTACGGTTATTGTTGTAATTGGTCTGGTGTTTATGGTATCGGACAAACTACCAATTGGGCGCCTTCCCGGAGATATTCGTTTGGGTGGTGAAAGATTCAAAGTCTATATTCCGATTACCACAAGCATTCTTCTCAGCGTTCTTATTACTCTGGTACTTAACTTTTTCTCACGAAGGTAGGCCGCGTAATGAACACCGATTCAGATCGGTCACGTGACGACGCCGTTCGTATTTCCGTCGAGGTGCGCGGGCGTGTTCAGGGAGTGGGATTTCGGTTTTTCACCAGAGAAAACGCCGAGTCTCGTCGGGTGACGGGATGGGTGCGAAATCGAGCCGACGGGCGGTCTGTCGAGGTCGAGGCGCAGGGGAGTTCTGAAGCCGTCGAGGGATTTTTGGAGGATCTGCGTCGTGGGCCTTCCATGGGGCATGTCACGGAGGTGCGAACAAATCGTATTCCGCCGAAAGAGAATGAAGGTGGATTCTTTGTTCGTCATTAGCCCGGGTTTCGCAGTCGAGATCGTGCAACAGCTTACGCGGAATGCAGCCGGGGCCTTCAGGCGTCGGGAAAGGAAATCGCAATGCGGGAATTAAGTGAAGAACAACGTCTGGAGATTCGCAATCTTGTATACGATTTTTTCTCCGAAGAGTGCGATACGCCTCGTGAAGAACTCGGTGACGGCACGAATATTATCGATGATCTGGAAGGTGACTCTCTAATGTTCCTTTCGCTTCTCGAGATTGTTCGGAAAAAATACGGCCTCACAATCGAGTTGAAGACACTTGGCAAGCACCTGATGAAGAAACCGGCGAACACAATCGGACAGGTTGTGGAGCTTACCCGGAAAATCGTGATATATGGAAACGATATTGTCACAATGGACGTTTAGTTCCCCAGGGAAGATTTTCGGTTGCGGAATTGACAGCGAGCGAATCGATCGTTTCGCGGACATCGAAATGTCGGGAGAGTGGTCCTACCCTTTTGTATTTTCACGTCGGGAATATACGGAACTTCAGCTTTATTCAAATCCCCGGGCTGCTTTCTGCGCGTCGTTCTGCTGCAAGGAAGCAGTGCATAAAGTCGTCGGCGAATATTACAACTACACGGAATGCGTTTTGCGGTACCAGCCCAACCGACGAATCGCCCCAATAGAATTCGGGAAAGAATTTACCCAGGCGTATACCGTCTCTCACGGTATCGCCGAGATAGTCCAACAGCCTTGGGCCGGTGAGATAACCGTGTCGGTTGTCCTTTTTGAGTAATTATGGCAAAAATAGAGCTGAACCGAATCGCCGTAACCGGCCTGGGCCTGATGACCGGTCTGGGACTCGATCGAGAGACCTCGTGGAATGGCCTTCGATCCGGTATTTCTCCTGTTCGACGCTTTTCACTGTTTGATGTCGGCGATCTGGCCGCACCTTTCGGCGTGCAGCTTCCCGAGGGGGCCGATGACCTGTTTGCCCGACGAATCAGGAAACGAAGTCGACGGCAGATGACTCGCGGGACCATGATTGCGTTGGTGACGGCAGAGGAGGCGGTAACCGATGCCGGGCTGCGGGGTATCGTGGATCCCTCGCGAGCAGGGGTAGTTATTGGCGCGACCGGAACGGGGTATGCCCATCGAGAAGCCGAAGGGATCGATGAGCACCGTATACTCCGGAATATGGCAAGTGCACCCGCGGCGTGGGTGAGTCTGAAGTTGAAGTTCGAAGGCCCATCATTCGTGGTGAGCACGGCGTGTTCGTCGGGAATCGTTGCGCTTCAGGCGGCAGGTATGTTGATAAATTCCGGACAGTGCGACGTTGTCGTCGCGGGAGCGGCCGACTCGGCTTTGAACTATCCGGATGTCCGGGGGTTCATCTCTCTTATGGCTTTGTCCGAAGACACCGAAAACATGGAAACCGCATCGCGTCCCTTTGACAGAGATCGTAACGGGTTCGTGATGGGAGAAGGCGGTGGGATTTTGGTTGTGGAATCCCTGGAGCATGCCCGAAAACGTGGGGCCAGGGTGTATACCGAGTTATTCCCGCCGGCTCTGAGTTCGGAGGCTTACAATATTATTTCCCCTCGGCCGGACGGGAATGGAATGAAGAAAACCATGGCGCAGGCGCTCCGGAATGCCGCACTCGAGCCGTCCGACATAGATTACATCAATGCTCACGGCACCTCAACGTTGCTCAACGATCGCTGCGAGACGGAGGCGATCAAGCAGGTGTTCGGCAAGGCCGCACATACAGTTCCGGTCTCTTCAACAAAATCCATGACCGGTCATTGTTTGTCCGCGGCCGGCGGTATCGAGGCCGTGATCTGTTGCCTCGCTATTCGTGACGGCATAATGCCACCGACGGCCAATCTGCATACCCCCGATCCGGATCTGAACCTCGACTTTGTCCCGCTGAAAGCCCGCACCGCAAACCTTCGGTATGTCATGTGCAATTCGTTCGCATTTGGTGGGCAGAACGGGGTCGCGATTTTCCGCAAACCGGATTGACCTGCCGGGTTAGAGTGCCGATCTGATCTCGAACAGTTCCGAAATTTTTTCCATTCTTCGTCGGTTCACACCAAAATCGTTGCGGCCAAGCCGGGAGGCCGAGCGGAATTGAATCGTCTTTTCCTCATGGTCGAACGAAAACTCGACATCATCGACAAATCCCCAGAAGAACGACCGGAATTCCACGTACAGGTAATCGGAGGTCTGGGCGATTATTTCTGCTCGCGGCATTGAATTGATCACCCGCACAAGATTCATCATCGCATCCTGCATGGAGCCGTTATACGGAAGAGGGCGCATGCGCTTTTTTTCATCGGTCGCTTTTGTTGAGACACAGTTCGATGTTTCCGGGCAGGGCGCCAGTTTCCCATAGCCTTCGCCAACTTTCGAGGGGCGAGTACCGGCGCATCCGACGAACAGTATCGTCACAATGAATAGAATCACAAAGGCTGGTGAGACTATTCGCATTCGTTTTGTTTCCATCGGCGGTAATCCTCCATGGTGTCGATGTCATACAGTGTTCGAAGCTCTTTTGAGCGCAATCCGTTCCTCCCGATTATACCATACGTCTCCCGGAGAAGGTCTGGAGAACCCCAGGAAACAGCGGAAAATATCTCGAGCGCATTTTTTGTGCACCCAGTCAGATAGTACCCACCGTCTTCGGAAGGCCCGAGAACGACGTCATATCCATTTTCAAGATTTCCAAAAGCCGTGATGAGGTCGTCGGGGGTCATGATTGGACAATCGCATCCGACGGCAACGACAAATTGTATGCCCTGATTGTAGAGGTGGTCAAAAGCATTGCGGAGACGTTGGCCCAGGTCGCGGCCTTCCTGGGGAATGAATTCGACCGCCGATGCGAAAATGGAACGTAACACTCCCGGATCGTCGGATCCCGTGTATGCTACAGCATACGGCATTTTCTGCACTTGGTTTGCCGTCACAAGAAGAAGTTTTTTGTATATCTCGGCCGCCTTCAGGGGCCCGACCGTTGCGGCAATACGCGACTTGGCGATACCAAGCCCCGGAATTTTCGCGAATACCAGCACGGCGGAGCTGTTCATGCCGGATTTTTCCGGTAATACCATCGGTAGAATTCTCTGTTATCCTTGCTCAATAATCCAAAACGCCGACGAACAATATAAATTGCGGTAAGCGTTACCACTTTCACGAAGTTCCCCACAAATCCGGTTTTGCGCCACATGCGTGTAGAACTCAGGACACCGTCAGGAATATAGCCCACGGCTCCTTTTTCCTTCATCCTGAAAGAAATCTCCACATCCTCCATCAGGCAAATCCAGGGGAATTCTTCCTCGAGTACCGAGCGCCGAAAGAACTGCGCCTGATCTCCGAAAGAAATCCCAAACACACGCGCACGAAAATCATTGAGGATTTCGGTGAAGCGAAAAGAGGATTGTGTGTTGTCGTATCTTGCGCCGAAAGCACCGCCGGTATGATCGGGATACCGATTGAGCAATGCAACGGCCTGTTTTACGACGCCCTCTTTCAGAATGGAATCAGCATGCACCACCAGCACTACATCAGCTTCTGCTTTCTCGATTCCTTTCCTGATTTGCATTCCACGCCCACCACTCTGGTGGAGAACCGTCACATGCCGGTGTTTTTCCGCCAATTGAATTGTTTGATCCGTTGACCCCCCATCTACCACAAGGATTTCCTCGACCGGATTCTGTTGCCGGATAGATTGAATGCACCGTTCGATACGTTCTTCTTCATTCAAAGTGGGGATCACGGCCGACACTGTGCGCACGGTTGGGTAACGACGCGGCCAATGGTGTTTGGGGCGCAGAAGGGTGAACATCGCAACTACCGCCACCGGCAAGTACTCGATGGCCATTATGAGCGAGCGGTTCTGCCAGAGTGTGTCCTCGGCGGCGGGGTGGAAATAAAACGCGGCGAAAAGGACCGTGAAGTGGAACGTGAGCCAGACTGGAGATCGGTAGAGAACCAGAAATGGAGTGATAATGAGAAGATACCACGGGTGGAATGTGGGGGTGCTCAGAATGAAGATTCCGGCCGCAAGGCCGGCGGCCCGCGTGGAGTCGGGTGTAAGAAAAAATATCAACACATACAAAATCGCCGCCGTTGTCGCCGCAACGATTCGCCCATCGGGAAACCATAGAGAAGCAAGAGTAAAAAACAGACCATTGTGGCTGAATTCGCGGGCAAACAGTACAGGGACGGACAGCAGTTCCCCCAGACCTATTTTATAGAAAAGCATCAGGCCGAACGGAATCAGGAACAACGGAACATATCGAATAGTCGAGCGATTTATGAGAAATGGGAGCAGAAGAATCGGTACCGGTTTGGCCGTGATTGCAAATCCCAGCGAGATAAAGGCCGGTGCGGCTCGTCCCCGGACAAACAGGTAAAGAGCGAGTATCGTTAAGAAAACCGGGATACTTTCAAGATGCCCTTCTCCGGCGATAAACAAAATGGGAACGGGATTGAGAAGGTACAAAAAACTGTGGCGGCGCTCGACGCCGAATGCGCGGAGATAGAGAATCAGCACAAGGGCTGTAGCAAGGTCAAACAGGACAAATATCGTCTTGAATGCTAACGGTGATTCCGAGACCGAAGCCGTCGCGCGAAACAGTAGTTGGGCAGTGGGCCAATAGATTGTACTGATATCTTTGTGATTGATGCCGTTCCAGTTTTGATCTCGCAAGTGTTCCAGTTCCGTCGAACTCGGAGATGTTAGAAATGGATTATGTCCCTCGTTCTGTATGGAACCTTCCCAGATGTATCGGTTTATGTCGTCGCTGGGTGGATACCAGACAATAAACGCGGCTCGAACAACCACAGCGACAACTATCGCGTATCGGATTCCTGTATGTCGTGGCAAAAGACGCCACCACAAGAGCATTCCTCCGAACAGGGAAAACGCCACCAGCCCATACAGCGGGTGGGCCGCTATATCGCCTTTCAGCCGGATAACGGTCGCGACTGCCGCCGCGAAAGCCGCAAACCCAAGCGCTATGCCGAAAAACCGTCTGGCCGTAATATGGTTTTCCATGGCTGGGAAAATACATCCAGGACCAAATCCGTTGGCATTTTGTTCATTTACTCAGCACATCCGGAACGACATTTCGGCAGCTTTCCACCTCATTCAAGGACCAGTCGTATTCCAGGTAGGATACTTTATACGTGCCGGTCAGTTCAAGCGTCTCTTTTATGTACTGAACCGGTCCGCCGTACTTGTCATTGAAATCGTCTCCATACCATTTAAAAATTTTTGACAGGAAAAGTTTGTTTCCCTTTATGCGATTCCTTTTTCTGTCGTCCAGGAATGCCTTCGCCGAGCCCGTGAGTTGTTCATCGAGTCGTCGTCCGACAAAAGGACGGTTCACGAGAGCCGGGCAACTCAAGGATGCACAGACAAGTGCGAAATGAATCCGCGGCTCTTCGTACTCTTTCCTCAGAATGTCATGTTCGATGTGATCGAGAGAGACTTCTTCGTCGAAAAGCGGGACGAATTCCCTTTTCCACGGCTTGTCGATATCCCGGATGCCGTTTTTGAGTGGCAGATTTCGTACTATCAGATCAATCGTATAAAAATTATACAGGTTTATAAGATAGGCAATCTGTTCGGATGTATCCAGAGATTCGAATTCCGTCCTGTCGAGCCCCGACAGCTCCTTGCGCACATCCTGGAGATCTTCGGATTTGATCTTTGAATATGCGACCCCTTCGCGGCAGACAAATTCGGAGAGGAACTCTTTGTAGGCCGAGTACTGCCCATCGAACGCCTGCACCGAAAGAGTACCTGCAATAGCCCAGATCCATAGTTTTCTCACGATTTCCCTCCCGACTGTATGGTTTTGCATTTATCGAACGTCGTCCCGTGTTCCATACCGGAGATGTGTTCCGGCGATTCTTTTATAGTGAAACGAAGGGTTACGATATCATCCTCTCCGAAGGGGAGTGCTGGCGAGATTTTGTGCCGCCGTGGATGCCTCATCCATTCCCTCACCGAAAACGATTCGCTTCCGATTATTCCCGCGGGACAACTCAGAAGACACACCGCACAGCCCGACTTCCATGTGTTATGGTTGATATGGCCGGCGCCGAACCGGAATCGATGTGGTTGGACACCGGAATCAGTTTGCAGGATGTCGTCCACCTGGAAAATTGAATCGCGAAATTCCACGGTAATTTCTATTCTGCTGCCCTCCGCCGTCAGTTCCGGTTCAGGTCGCGTCGGATCGTATCTGGCGGTCCATGATTTCCACGGCAGGGGTTTTCCGGGTATCGCCCCCAGCTCTGTCAATGCTTTGTCGAGACTCGCTGGAGAGATAAAAGTCTGGAAGAGGCTGTGAGGCGCCGCCGGTGAGTGTTTCCATCCGACAAGATGATGTTCTCTCAGAGAACCGGTATTGAAATGTGCCGGGGTGTAGACGGCCGCCGCTTCGAGATACCTCTTTTCTACATTTACGTAGAGAGTGTCCTTGACGTATTCGGTTAACTTAAAGGCAGCAATGGTAAAAGCCCGTGCGTACGTCTGTATATCCACATAATCGAAATCGTCCGCCTGTACGGCCGATTCCAGCAGTACTGTGTCTTCAACAAGAACCCGGGCGAAACCGTCGTGCACTTCCAATCGGACTGTTCTCTCTTCGGCACGTGGGGGAAATTCGTATGGGATTTGTTTATACGTGCGTGCAAGCCCGGTGTGTTGTTCGTCCAGCCGTCCCAGGGTTATGTATCGGTCGGACACTATAAGAATGGTCCGTCCCATATGAAGTTTCAACGCACACCGGCAAGTGCGGTCAATTCCCGCCAGAATCGGCATCCGGTCGGGGATGAATGTCGGAGACATGAAATCCACCTCCGCCGCGGCATTCCGTATGGATCCGCCTTCGAAAGAGCCAAATCTAATGCGAGAATCAGGGTTTATCCGCAGTCCGCGACTGAGCAGTATCCGTGAGCCTTCGAGCACTATCGGGCTTTCGGCTTCCGGTTGCACGAAGTTTCGATACAGGACGAGTCGTGGGTCCGCCGCGCCGGCGACAACCGTCAAGAATATTATGGTCCGAAAAGCAGCTTCCATATTGTTACGACTCCTAATCCAAGTTTCGCAGTCGAGATCGTGCAACAGTTTACGCAGGATGCCGTGAGTTGATTGCTACGTTTGGGTTAGGATCAAGGATAAATGTGTGCCCCCACCGCGATGTTCGCGGTATTCCCGGTGTGTCTGAATGATTTCTCATTGTGCGGGTTCTTGTAATTAGGGCCGTAGCCTAATTTCGCTGTCATGCGGAGAATCTCCGTGAGAGCGACTTCAGCATACAAATGAGGTACGATGCTCAACCCCAACTCGTAGTCATTCGGCTCGTACGTCCCGTTTTCGCCTTCTTTGTTCCACTTGAAGTATGATTTGGAGAAGAAACTCAACACCTCCGCCCCGATGCGGAGGCGCTCGAAAGCTTCATAACTCGCCTTGGCGGACGGAGCAAGAGTCCAACTCCCGAATCCCTCTATGGCGTCGGCGCCGGCGAGCGGTATCTCAACCATCAATTCACCTGACAGGCCAAATCTGCTTTCCTCTCTCAGGTTGGAATTCAAGCCGACCCCAATGAGCACTTCGAGATTGCCGGTTCCTATCCAGGCGTTTTCGGCGAAATCCGTGGAGTAGCCGGTTGGTATGACGGCGCCGATCCGTGGTTCAAGAAAGCCAACCCGTTTTCCCGCGTATACCCGAGCGTTTCCGGTCCATATCTGATCCATGTTTTCAGCCAAAGGATGATCTTTGATCGACCAGGCCAGAGGAATGGCTGCAAAACCCTTGAGTCCAGCGAACGAGACGTAGGAGGTCACCGCGAATTTGTTGTAGTATTCCTTCGCGCGGGTGGCATCGATGGGACTGACCGTCCATGATCCGGCCGCCAAACTCAGCAGATCGAGGCTTGGTTCCCACTGGGCCTGGGAGAAGGGGGGGAATGCCAGAGCTGCAAGCACAAGGCTATTCAGGATGATCGAATTAAGCTTTCCCGGGATTGTTGTATTTGCGGTTCTCATTGTCCAGTCCCCTCCGTGTTCTCTACGGCATTTCGCCCAGAACCTGTTTGACTGCGCGCCGAAGAAAATCTCTTTTATCTACATCACTATCAATAATAGTGCCGTTCCAGGCAACGATGTCGAGATCAATGGTTCTTGGGGCGTATTTATCTGAAGTACGGATACGGCCGAGGCGTTCTTCCACGCTCCGCAAATAGGATTTCAGCTCGTCTCTTTGAAGCGGGGTTTCGATCAGAAATGCTCCATTGAGGAACCAGGGTTGATCGGTTCGACCGACAGGTGGGGTACGCTCAAATTCCGAAGAGGTGATCAACCTTTGTTCTTCACGCAACAGGTCTCGCGCTCTTTTTATGCTTTTCTCCGGATCGATATTTGAACCAACCCCAATGACGACGCGGTTCATGAGGGCCTCTTGAGACTCATTTCGACTGAAGCCGATTTAGCGAAACGAAGCGCATGGGGCTTTCCGATTCGAATTGTGGCTCCAAGAACCTTTGGATCCGACATGATCTCCATAAGAACCTCATGGGTGAGTTTTTCCAGCAGAAAAAATTCGGAGTTCTCCACGAGGGCGATTATCCTGGTTTTGACCTGCTTGTAATCAACACTGTCTTCCACTCTGTCGGACTGAATGGCCGCGGAAGGATCAAAGTCCAGGGAGGCATTGACTACGACATCCTGTTTCTCCTTTCGCTCCCATTCATTAAAACCGACGATTGTCCGTAATCGCAGGTCGGTGATACGGATAGTTGCTCTTCGGGGGAGGGGTAGTTCCATTCTGTTCTCCTGCGTTCTGTTTCGGTTTAGTAGTTAGTGCTTGTCCGAAAAGTCCCTAAAACGGACGCTGAGCCTGTCGAAGCGCCCGTTTTAGGCTGAAATCGCCGGTTTGCTTCATCAATCCGAGCGAAAACAGGACTTTTCGGACGGACACTAGTTAGTTAGTTCTCCGTCGGCGAAGGAGAATACTCGAACAGCCTTTTGCGTATGTGTATTGAAATACATCCTTGTTGGCCCTTCGGACTACCATACGTATTCTTTTGGCAAAGATATCCGGGGTTATCCTTGTTCGGACGTTTCCACCTTTTCCGCACTACTACCGGGTTTCCTGAACGGGTTTTCCCTTTTGATCTGTCATGCACGGTCGTGAACGCTCGCCCTCGACCAGGCCGATCGCCGCCGGCATGCATGTTGCCCCGGTAGGGGTAGAGGTCGATTATTCAGTATGGAAGGGGGCCGTCATGAGGAGAAGAGATGGAATAGTGAATACCTGGTGGTATCAAGCCGGGGCAATCCTGACGGCGGGAGTGGTAGTGATAATTGCGGGAACTGCACCGCGAGTGACTGATAAAAGAGATGAGCGGCAGGAGAAGGTCTCTTCGGAGATCGCCCGATTACCGGGGATGGGCTCGGGCCGAGAGGATCGGAGTATCGCGTCGACGAGTTGCCCGTACCTGAACGACGCTGGGGCTCGATACCGGAAACCGACCTACGAGCTGGCCGGACAGGGGGCTCGTAGATTCGTGGCAGGGAAAGAACGCGCCGGCATCACTCCGGAAAGAAGATCGTGTCGTGCATCTATAGCTCCGGTGGGGATTGTTGTGGTTGTGTATACCGAACGGGTACGGCAACCGGATTCGTATCGTAGTGCCAATATCCCCTACCATACGGTGGATCCGCTTCGCCGGAGAATCCGCGGGACTGCTGTTCAGTTGTAATAAACGATTACTGCCCCGACGGG